>NZ_DASVZH010000179.1:0-4732 GCF_036391795.1 Oryzihumus sp. | reverse complement strand
GTGCGAGCCGGCCGACGGGGTCGCCGAGGCCTGCGCCGTCGTGGTCGACCACGACAGGGTCCGGGCCCTGGCGATGCGCCTCACCGGCCTGGACCACCGGTGGATGGTCACCGCCCTCCAGGTGGGCTGAGCATGACGAAGGGCCCCGACCGGCGATCCGGTCGGGGCCCTTCGTCGTGGCTCAGCGGCCCCGCTTGCGCCCCTTCTTGGAGGCAGCGGCGCGCCGCTCGGCGCGGGTGGTGACCGGGGCCTCGTCGCGCTCCTGCACCGAGCCGTCGTCGCTGGGCGCCGAGTAGTGCAGTCGGGCGGCCGGCTCGGGGGTGGTCAGGCCCTTGGCGGTGATCATCGGCTCCGCGGAGACCGCCACGACCTCGCCCGCGTCGGCGGTCAGCTCGGTGGCGGCGAGCGCCTGGGCCTCGCCGTTGACCTCGACCTCGACGTTGAACAGGTAGCCGACCGACTCCTCCTTGATCGCCTCGTTCATCGCCTCGAACAGCAGGAAGCCCTCGCGCTGGTACTCCACCAGCGGGTCGCGCTGGGCCATGGCGCGCAGGCCGATGCCCTCCTGCAGGTAGTCCATCTCGTAGAGGTGCTCGCGCCACTTGCGGTCCAGGACCGAGAGGATCACGCGCCGCTCGACCTCGCGGGTGACGTTGCCGCCCAGCGTCGCCTCGCGGGCGTCGTAGGCGTGGTGGGCGTCGGAGAGGATCTCCTCGCGCAGCACGTCGGCGGTGAGGGCCGAGCGGCCACCGGCCGCCTCCTCGACCTCCGCGATGGTGACGGACACGGGATACAGGGTCTTGAGCGCGGTCCAGAGCTGCTCGAGGTCCCAGTCCTCGGCGAAGCCGTCGGCGGTGGCGGCGTCGACGTAGCCGCCGACCACGTCGTTGATGAAGTGGCGCACCTGCTCGTGCAGGTCCTCGCCCTCGAGGACGCGGCGGCGCTCGGCGTAGATGACCTCGCGCTGGCGGTTGAGGACGTCGTCGTACTTGAGGACGTTCTTGCGGATCTCGAAGTTCTGCGCCTCGACCTGGCTCTGGGCGCTCTGGATCGAGCGGGAGACCAGCTTGGACTCGATCGGGACCTCGTCCTCCATGCGGGCCGAGGTCATGAACCGGTCGACCATGCCGGAGTTGAACAGGCGCATGAGGTCGTCCTGCAGGGACAGGTAGAACCGGCTCTCGCCCGGGTCACCCTGACGGCCGGACCGACCGCGCAGCTGGTTGTCGATGCGCCGCGACTCGTGCCGCTCGGTGCCCAGGACGTAGAGACCACCGAGGCTGGTGACCTCCTCGTGCTCGGTGGCGACGGCCTTCTCGGCCAGCTCGAGCGCCTCGGGCCAGGCCGCTTCGTACTCCTCCGGGGTCTCCTCCGGGTCCAGGCCCCGCTCCTTCAGCGCGGCGACCGCGTTGAACTCGGGGTTGCCGCCGAGCATGATGTCGGTGCCTCGACCGGCCATGTTGGTGGCGACGGTGACCGCGCCACGACGACCGGCCTGGGCCACGATCGCGGCCTCACGGGCGTGCTGCTTGGCGTTGAGGACCTCGTGCTTGACGCCGCGGCGGCGCAGCTGCTCGGCGAGGTACTCGCTCTTCTCGACGCTGGTGGTGCCGACGAGGACCGGCTGGCCCTTGGCGTGACGCTTGACCAGGTCCTCGACGACCGCGTTGAACTTGGCCTCCTCGGTCCGGTAGACGAGGTCGGCCTGGTCGATGCGCTGCATCGGGCGGTTGGTGCGGATCTGCACGACGCCCAGCTTGTAGATCTGGTGCAGCTCGGCGGCCTCGGTCTGGGCCGTACCGGTCATGCCGGAGAGCTTGTCGTACATGCGGAAGTAGTTCTGCAGGGTGATCGTGGCGAGCGTCTGGTTCTCGTTCTGGATCTCGACGCCTTCCTTGGCCTCGATCGCCTGGTGCATCCCCTCGTTGTAGCGGCGCCCGGCCAGCATGCGGCCGGTGTGCTCGTCGACGATGAGGATCTCGCCGTTCATGTTGACGTAGTCCTTGTCCCGCTTGAACAGCTCCTTGGCCTTGATGGAGTTGTTCAGGTAGCCGATCAGCGGGGTGTTGACGGACTCGTAGAGGTTGTCGATGCCGAGGTAGTCCTCGACCTTGGCGATGCCGGACTCCAGCACGCCGACGGTGCGCTTCTTCTCGTCGACCTCGTAGTCGCCCTTGCCGTCCTCGCCGCGCTGCAGCTTCTCGGCGATGCGGGCGAACTCGACGTACCACTTCGTGGCCTGGTCGGCGGGACCGCTGATGATCAGCGGGGTGCGGGCCTCGTCGATGAGGATGGAGTCGACCTCGTCGACGATGGCGAAGTTGTGGCCGCGCTGCACCAGCTCGTCGGTCGACCACGCCATGTTGTCGCGCAGGTAGTCGAAGCCGAACTCGTTGTTGGTGCCGTAGGTGATGTCCTTGCCGTACTGCTCGCGGCGCTCGGCCGGGGTCATCGAGGCGAGGATGCAGCCGGTCTCCAGGCCCAGGGCGCGGTGGACACGGCCCATGAGCTCGGACTGGTACTCGGCCAGGTAGTCGTTGACCGTGATGACGTGGACGCCCTTGCGCTCGATCGCGTTGAGGTAGGACGGCAGCGTGGCGACGAGGGTCTTGCCCTCACCGGTCTTCATCTCGGCGACGTTGCCCAGGTGCAGCGCCGCGCCACCCATGATCTGCACGTCGAAGTGGCGCTTGCCCAGGGTGCGCTTGCTCGCCTCACGGACCGCGGCGAAGGCCTCGGGCATGATGTCGTCGAGGGTCTCCCCGTCGGCCAGGCGGCGCCGGAAGACGTCGGTCTCGCCGCGCAGCTCGGCGTCGGTGAGCTTCTCGAAGTCCTCCTCGATGGCGTTGACCTGGGCCGCGATGCCCTCGAGCTTCTTGATCACCCGGCCTTCACCGGCTCGAAGCAGTCGTTCAACGATCTTGGGCACGCTCACTCCTGACAAGACTCTGATGGCGTCGGGCCGATGGTCCACGCCGCGACCTGCCTAGGTTAGTCGCTGGCGAGCCTGGCCGTGCGGCCGACGGGCCGTGGGGCGGTCGGTTGCCCCTCACGGGCGCAACGTGCGGGCCGCGGTGGGACGTTCCCGGGCGGCTCAGTCGTGGGCCGTGCTGCGCGGGGCGTGGTAGACGAGGTCGCGGTAGTCCCGGTGCCGCCCGATCCACGCCTTGACGAACGGGCACAGCGGCAGCACCCGGCGCAGGCCCAGCGCCCGCACGTCGTCCAGCGCCCCCTGCACGAGCGCGCCGCCGACGCCCTGGCCCTCGAACTCCCCCTCCACCTCGGTGTGGGTGAAGACGATGAGCTCGTCGGTCAGCTGGTACTCCGCGAACCCGGCCACGCGGCCGTCGACCCTGGCCTCGTAGCGGCAGGCCCCGGTGTTGTTGACGACCTCGATGTCAGCCATGTGCCCACCCAACCACGCGGGGCCGGTGCCCGAAAACCTTTGCCCTGCCACGCCCCCGTCGGCAAGGGTGTCGCCATGGATCGCCCGTTCCCCGATGTCGTGCCCGTGCTGAGCGACGGGGTGGTGACGCTGCGGGCCCACTGCCCCGCCGACCTCGACGCCGTCGTCGAGCAGGCTCGCGACCCGGAGATGGTGCGCTGGACGACCGTGCCCGCACCCTACGAACGGGCTGACGCCGAGGAGTACCTCGCCACGGTCGCGGCCGGGTGGCAGGACCCGGCGGGCAACCGCTACTGGGCGATCGAGGTCGACGACGCCGGCACGCCGCGCTTCGCCGGGACCATCGACTACCGCCCGCACGGCGGCAGGACCGCGGAGGTCGGCTTCGGCCTGCACCCCTGGGCCCGCGGACGCGGGCACATGAGGCGCGCGCTGCGCCTGGCGGCCGAGCACGCCTTCACGCACGGGGTGCGCACGCTGCACTGGCGGGCCGCCGTGGGCAACTGGGCCTCCCGGCGCACCGCCTGGGCGTGCGGCTTCCGCATCGAGGGCACCGTGCGCGGCCTGCTGCCCGCGCGCGACGGTGACCCGTATGACGCGTGGTTCGCCTCCCTGCGCGCGGACGACCCGCGCGAGCCCGCGACACCGTGGTGGTCCGCGCCGGTGCTCGAGGGCCACGGCCTGCGGTTGCGGCCGTGGCGCGACACCGACACCCCCACGGAGGGGCAGGGTCCCGACCCGGCCAGCCTGAGCTTCATGCCGGCCGGCGCCCACCCGGACGCTGCGTCGTTCGCCGCCTGGCTGGAGCGCACGCGCACCAAGAGCGCCGACGGGGTGGCGCTCTACTGGTGCATCGCCGACGCCGGAAGCGATGAGGCCCTCGGCGACATCCAGCTGTTCGGCTTCGACAACGGGAACGCCTCCCGGGACGCCGAGATCGGCTACTGGCTGCACCCCGGAGACCGGGGACGGGGCGTGATGGCCTCGGCCGTGTCCCTGGTCCTGGACCACGCGTTCGCACCGGTGGACGCCGGCGGCCTGGGTCTGGAGCGGCTGCACGCCTCGACCGACCCGGAGAACTGGCCGTCGGACCGGGTGCTGCGCGATGCCGGCTTCCGGCTCACCGGCGTCGAGACCAACTCATGGCGGGCACCGGACGGCAGCATCCACGGAGGGCACCACTTCGAGCTGCTCGCCGCCGACCGGGGACGGCCCGGGCTGCTCGTGCCGACCCGGCTGGAAGGCGAGCGGGTCGTGCTGCGCGAGTGGCGCGATACCGACCTGCCCCGGCTGCGCGAGGCGCTGGACGACCCGGCGCGCAAGCAG
>NZ_DASVZH010000178.1:0-4643 GCF_036391795.1 Oryzihumus sp. | reverse complement strand
GGGTGGTGTGGGTTTCGTCGACCTCGAGGGTGTGCCGCGGACAGGGCGACCGCGGGTGCCTGGGCTCACTCGCGGAACTGGGGACCGCTGTGGCGCTCGATGCGGTCCTGCTGGCGCTGGACGTCCTCCGGCGCCGTGGTGGTGGCAGGGGTGGAGGTCTCCTCGTCCTCGGGGTGGTTGCCGGCGCGCTCGGCGGGCTGCTCGTCGGAGTCGGTCCTGGTCGCGACGACCATGCCGGTGGCGGCATCGACGTCCACCTCGACGGCGCTGCCGTCGGTGCGGGCGACCGTGACCGCGAAGGCCGTGCCGGAGCCGGTCGCCGAACGCGAGGTCAGGACGACGTGGCCGGGCACGGCGGAGAGGGCCACCTGACGTGCCTGGTCGAGGCTGACCGTGTGCGGCCGCGACGGGTGGGCGTGCCCGCCCGCGGCGCCCTCGGCCGGTGCGGCCATGGTGGTGGCATCGACCGGCGCGGCCGAGGTCGCACCGCCCAGGACGACCGCGGTGGCCCCGAGTACTCCGGCCAGGACGATGCCGAGGACGGCGGGACGGTGACGGGTGATGACGTTCATCGGTGGGTTTCCTTTCCTTGTCGGTGACCCGGGTGGTCACCTGGTGTGGTGCGGAGGCGGCCGGCCACGGTGGGGCCGTGGCTCAGCCGGCACGGGTGCCGGCGTCCGCCGGGACCCGGCCCAGGACCTCGCGGGCCCGCGCCGGGTGGTCGGTGATGAGGGCGGCGACGCCGAGGGCCGCGACCTGGCGCAGGTCGCTGCGGCGGTTGACGGTCCACGGGGTGAGCGCGACGCCGAGCCGGCGCGCGGTCGTCACGGCGGCCGGTGCGTCGAGGACGGCGGACAGGGCCGGGTGCACCTCGTCGTGGCCGGCGTCGACGGCCTGGCGCAGCAGGCCGGTCAGGGCGGTGCCCGGGCGACCGAGCAGGGCGGTGGGCACCCGGCGCGGGCGCAGCACCGGCTGCAGCGCGGCGAGCAGGTCGGGGTCGAAGCTCGAGACCGTCACCCGCTCGGGCGCCGGGCCGAGGACCCGGGCCAGCTCGTGGCCCAGCCGGGCGGCGTAGCCGGGCAGGTCGACCGCCTTGGCCTCGACGACGACCCGGCGTCCGTGGGCGCCGACCACCGCAAGCACGTCGGTCAGGGTCGCCGGGTGGTGCCCGGCCCCCAGGTCCAGTGCCAGCAGCTCGGCCGCCGGGGCACCGGCGATCTCCACCTGGCGCCCGTCGGCGGCGGTCAGGTGCGGGTCGTGGCTGCACACCAGCACGCCGTCGGCGCTGAGGCGGACGTCGACCTCGACGCCGTCGGCGCCGAGCATGAGCGCAGCCGCCACCGCCGCCACGGAGTTCTCCGGCCGGCGCAGGCCGGCCAGCCCCCGGTGCGCGAACACACGCGGTGCCACCGCTGCGTGCGGGACGCCCGGGCGGGAGGAGATGACCGTGCCGGGGCCGGCACCCGTGGTGGCGGTGATCGGTGTCATCGCGGTGCTCCCTCCGTCGACGCGTGCTGCTGCTGACACCGACGACGGTGCCCGGGCGGGCCCGGCCCGGGGCAGGCACCGCAGGTGTTGGCGCGCCCGCGCAAGGTGTCGGCAAACCACCCCCTTGGGGGGCCCGCGAGCGCCCGGTGACGGCCCGGCCGGGGTCGTAGACTGGACGGACGAGCGCACGCACGGAGCGGCCATGGACGACCCCGCAGCTGGTCAGGGCCCTGCTCCCGCGCCGCCCCGGGTCGGGATCGGCTGGACCGAAGGGCCGTTCCTCACCTATCCCGACGGCGGCGGGGAGCGGCAGTTCGTCACGCTCCAGCCCGGGCGCACCATGACCCTCGGCCGCGGCTCCGGCTGCGACGTCCAGCTCGGCTGGGACGAGGCCGTCTCCCGGGTGCACGCCCAGCTCGAGCCGGTCGGGCGCGACTGGACACTGGTGGACGACGGGCTGTCCCGCAACGGGACCTACCTCAACGGCGAGCGCCTCACCGGGCGCAGGCGCCTGCGCGACGGTGACACCTTCGTGCTCGGGGGCACGTCCTTCACCTACCGCTCGGGCCAGCGGGGCCGGTCGCAGGAGACCAAGGTCGCCGACGGCATGGTCACGGTCGGGTCGCTCTCGCCCACGCAGCGCCAGGTCCTGACCGCGCTGTGCCGCCCCTACCGGGACTCCTCCGGCTTCGCCACCCCCGCGTCCAACCAGCAGATCGCCAGTGAGCTCTACCTCAGCGTCGACGCGGTCAAGACCCACCTGCGCACGCTGTTCCAGAAGTTCCACATCGAGGACCTGCCGCAGAACCAGAAGCGGGCCAAGCTCGTCGAGCGGGCCATCTCCCTGGGCCTGGTCTCCCGGCGCGAGCTGTAGGGCAGGCAGCGGTGGCGGGCACACGGCATACCGGACAGGCCGCGATCGAGGACCACGGCGTCATCGGGGACCTGCACACCGCGGCCCTGGTCTCCACCGAGGGGGACATCGACTGGCTGTGCCTGCCCCGCTTCGACTCCCCCTCGGTGTTCGCCGCGCTGCTCGACGGCGAGCGCGGCGGCCGGTTCACGGTGCGGGCGGTGGGCGCCACGCGGACCAAGCAGATGTACCTGCCCGACTCCAACGTGCTGCTGACCCGGTTCCTCGGGGAGCACGCCGTGCTCGAGGTGGTCGACTTCATGGTCCCGCACGCGCACGGCTCGGCCGACCACCGCAGCGCCCACCAGCTGGTCCGCAAGGTGCGCGCGGTCCGCGGCCGGGTCGAGGTCGACATCCGGTGCGAGCCGGCCTTCGACTACGGCCGGGTGCACGGGGAGGTCGACGTGGTCGAGGGCTCCGGGGCGTTCTTCTCCTCGGCGGCCGGACGGCTGGTGCTGCGCTCCACCGTCCCGCTGCACGCCGACGGGTCCGCCGCCGTGGGCCGGCCGGTCCTGGAGGAGGGCGAGACGATCGCGCTGTCCCTGTCCCGGCAGGGCTCTCCGCGGCCACTGGACCTGGTCGAGGTCGAGGCCCTGCTGGAGACCACGACCGCGTTCTGGCAGGGCTGGATCCGGCAGTCGCGCTACCGCGGTCGTTACCGCGAGATGGTCGAGCGCTCGGCGCTGACGCTCAAGCTCCTGGTGCACCAGCCGACCGGTGCCCTGGTCGCGGCGGCGACGACCTCGCTGCCCGAGGCGCTCGGCGGCACCCGCAACTGGGACTACCGCTACACCTGGGTGCGCGACGCCGCGTTCACGGTGTACGGGTTGATGGCCCTGGGGTTCACCGAGGAGGCGGCGGCGTTCACCACCTGGCTGGAGGCCCGCTGCCTCGACGCCCCACCCGGGGAGAGCCTGCAGGTGCTCTACGCCGTCGACGGCGAGCCCTCACCGCCGGAGCAGGAGCTGGCACACCTCGCCGGCTACCGCGGGTCGCGCCCGGTGCGGGTCGGCAACGGCGCGGCCGACCAGCGCCAGCTCGACATCCACGGCGAGCTCATGGACTCGGTCTACCTGTTCAACAAGCACGGCCAGCCGATCTCCTACAGCCTGTGGGTGGCCCTGTGCCGGCAGCTGGACTGGCTGGAGAAGCACTGGGAGGAGCCGGACTGCGGCGTGTGGGAGGTCCGCGGCCCGATGCGCCGGTTCACCTACTCCACGCTGATGACCTGGGTGGCCTTCGAGCGGGCCGAGCGGATCGCGCGCCAACGCGGGCTGCCCGCCCCGCTGGCCCGGTGGCGTGATGCCGCCGACCGCGCCTACCTGCAGGTGCAGGAGCAGGCGTGGAGCCCGAGCCTGCAGGCCTACGTGCAGTACCCGGGCAGCACCACGCTGGACGCCGGTGCGTTGGTGATGCCGCTGGTGAAGTTCACCGGTCCCCAGGACCCCCGCTTCCTTGCCACGCTCGACCGGATCGAGCACGAGCTCGTCACCGACAGCCTGGTCCAGCGCTACCGCACCGACGGCAGCGACGGCTTCGAGGAGGGCGAGGGCACGTTCAACCTCTGCTCCTTCTGGTATGTCGAGGCGCTCACCCGGGCAGGTCGGCTGGAGCAGGCGCGCCAGACCTTCGAGAAGATGCTCACCTACGCCAACCACCTCGGCCTGTACGCCGAGGAGATCGGCCCGTCCGGCGAGGCGCTGGGCAACGTCCCGCAGGCGTTCACCCACTTGGCCCTGATCAGCGCCGCGGTCAACCTCGACCGCGCCCTGTCGCCGGAGCGACGATGAGCAGCCCGGTGCCCCGCGCGCTGGGCGAGGGCTCGCGGGTCGTCGTGCACCCCGGCTCCGGCGTCGTGCACCGCAGCGGCGACGCCGTGCTCGTCATGCCCACGATCGAGGGCGCCCAGGTCGACGTCGCCCGCGACCTGCTCGCCGCCTGCGCCCTGGAGTCCGACCCCACCGGGCGCATGCGGGCCCGCCGGGTGGCCGCGCTGCTGGGGACGGTCGAGGACCCCGACGCCGTGCCCGGGTTCGTGCTCCTGCTGGACACGGCTGCCGGGCCGGTGCTCCTCGCCTCCGGGGACACCGACGCCCTCGTCCGCGGGCTGCACGAGCAACGTGTCAGCGGGCGGGAGTCGCTGGCGTGGGTGGAGCACCGCGTCGCGCCCGGCTTCACCGCGATCCTGCTGGGGGGTGCCGCGGAGTCCGATGCCCCGGCCGAGGCGCCGCTGCTGCCGCTG
>NZ_DASVZH010000177.1:0-9042 GCF_036391795.1 Oryzihumus sp. | reverse complement strand
CCCTCACGGTCTTCAAGCACACTGCAGCGACTGATACCTGGAGCTACTTCACCGACCTCACGACATTGCCTGCCACAGCGACCTACGCCCAGGCCTCAGCCCTGACCCCGGTGATCCCGGACGGAGTCGACCAGATCACCTTCGGCGTCTCCATCTCGGCAGACGGCACTCTGACCACGGACGACTACTCGCTTGTTGACACCAGCCCAACCAACCTGGTGGTCAACCCGAGCCTGGAGGACCAGTCCAACGGGTTCCCCGTCTGCTTCGAGAAGTCAGGCTGGGGCACGTCCAATGTCACCTACACCTCCGTCACCGGGACGGCTGCGCACAGTGGCAACTACGCCGAACAGATCACGGTCTCAGGCCTGACGTCCGGCGACCGGAAGGTTCTCCAACTGGAAAGTTCGACGTGCGCACCCAAGGTCACGGCGGGCCACCAGTATCAGGCGAGTGTTTGGTACGAGAGCACGACGAACAGCAACGCCCTCACGGTCTTCAAGCACACTGCAGCGACTGATACCTGGAGCTACTTCACCGACCTCACGACATTGCCTGCCACAGCGACCTACGCCCAGGCCTCAGCCCTGACCCCGGTGATCCCGGACGGAGTCGACCAGATCTCCTTCGGGGTGTCGATCTACGCTGACGGCACTCTGACCACCGATGACTATTCCCTCACCGACACGAATCAGCAGGCCCCGCCGCCATCGTGTACCGCCTCAGCTGACGTCTGTGCTCACGGACGCTGGGATGTTCTGAGCTACCCGAACACCGTTCGCGCCATCCACTCGGTGATGCTCAACAACGGCAAAGTGCTGCTGATTGCTGGATCCGGGAACGACCCGACGGCCTTTGCTGCCGGGACCTTTAAGACCACGCTCTGGGATCCCGTCGCGAACTCGTTCACCGATATCGCAACTCCGGCCGACATGTTCTGCGCCGGGCACGTGCAACTTCCCAACGGCAACGTGCTGGTCATGGGAGGGAACAAGGCATACCCCGCGGCCGACGGCAGCCATGGCTACGAGGGGCTCAAGACGAGCTACGTGTTCAACATAACCACGAACGCCTACCAGCAGACCAACGACATGAACACCGGGCACTGGTACCCGTCGGCGACGGAGATGGGCAACGGAGACGTGCTCTCCCTTGGCGGGCTCAACGAGGCTGGCCAAGGCACCGTAGAGACCGAACTGTTCTCCAACACCAGTCAGGCATGGCTCGCCCATGACTCAGTGCCGCAAACGTACAACTACTGGGGCTTGTACCCCTCGATGATCCTGATGCAGGACGGCCGCCTCTTCTACACCGGAAGCCACGTCTTCGGAAACCAGGGGCCGAGCGGCTCTGGCGCCGACATTTACGACTTTGCCGCCAAGACCATCACGGACATCCCCGGGCTCCAGGACCCCCAGGAACGCGACCAGTCGGCAGCCGTCTTGCTCCCCCCAGCACAGGACCAGAAGGTGATGATCATGGGTGGTGGCAACGTCAACACCAACGTCGACGCGAACCGGTACACCGACCTGATTGACCTCATGGCAGCGGACCCCAGCTACACACCTGGACCGCTGCTGCCACAGGGCAAACTCGAATTGGGTAACTCAGCCACCATGACCGTGACCGACCCTGGAGTGGGAACCGAGACCGGAGCCATGGGGAAGATGTATGTTTCGGCGGTTCTCATGCCCGACCGGAAGATACTGGAAACCGGTGGTGGCCTGCACAACCGAGCGGACGCGGTCTACGAGAGCAGCATCTACGACCCAGCCACGAACTCGTTCCAGTCAGTCACACCAGATCCGGTCGAGCGCATGTACCACTCCGAGTCGTTCCTTCTTCCAGACGGCCGGATCGTCTCCGTCGGCTCCAACCCAGGCGACGGCAGTTTCGACATGCGGATATCCGTCTACTCGCCGCCATACATGTTTGCATCCAGCAGGCCGAAGATCACCAGTCTCGCCAGTCAGACCTGGGCCTACGGCTCGACTCAGCGAGTCACCACCGATTCCGCCATCGTCCAAGCCGAGCTGATCAGACCGGCTGCGGTCACGCACAGTTCCGACCCGAACCAGCGCCTGGTAGACCTGCCGATTACGCAGAACGCCGACGGCAGCTACTCCCTCAACCTCACGAGCAATCCCAACCTTGCGCCGCCCGGCTCGTACATGCTCAACGTTGTCAGGGCAGATCACGTCCCTTCTACGTCAGTGTGGGTAAAGGTGGGATCATGAGCCGGACCAGAGTCCTCCTTGCCACGTCCTTGCTGGCTGGGTTGGTCCCTGCCGTACTTGCCACAGCGGTCGCCACGGCCGACACCTCAACACCACCCAGCAGCCCACCCATCAAGGCGCACGTGGTCGAACAGGCCAACCAACTCTCTGGGAAGGTCATCCCAGTGGGGAAGGACGTGGCGGTGCCGGTGACGCCGTTCGTCGACGGGTGTGACCGGGGGTATGGCACGCCAGGACAGTGTGTCCCGCTCCGCGCGCCCGGCAACCGGCCGGTCACCTGTCACTACTTGCTCGAGGCAGGATGGCTCAAGACACCGCTGGCTTATACCAACGATCACCTACACCTGGTGGTTCATGGAATTGTGTGCGGCCAGTACGCATCCGTGCGGCCTTGACCCTGCCAGCCACGACAGGCCGTCGGCGGCATGCTGAGATGCCGTGAGTCGTCTTACGCGAGCGCCCCCGGCTCTCGGGCGGCAAGAACTTGGCCTCGCCGCATCCTGTGGCTTCAAGCCCTCACCGGCCCGAGTGAGCGGACATCGGTTCGCGCGAGGCCGCGCTCTGGGAGGCGACCTCCGTCCCGGCGCACCGGCTAGTGGCTGCATGAACGCGTGATAACGCTGGTCCACATTGCTCAACGTCACGAGCAACAGTTCGGGCCCCTCCCCGCGATGACAACGTCACGGCGCGCGACACGCACGTCCCCGTCGTCGAGCTGGTTGGCCAAGGTGGGTCGGAGCCAGGATCGACCACGATTTGGCCGCGGTGGGCTCGCCTTGGGACGACCTGCTGCCCGGCGACCATGACCACGCCGGTGTCGGACTCGCGCCGCTGGGCCCTGATCAGTTCGGCCGAGGGGCCCGGCCGGCGAACCCCAGGTAGGGGACTGGGCCTACTTGCGGGTCAGCGGGTTGGCCCTGCCGCGCAGCAGCTCTCGAGTGTCCAGGTCGCAGAACCATCAACGCGGCGGCCTACCGGTGAGGAATCTTCCTAACGTCCATCACCCTCTGACGACACGCACGACTTCCGAGACCCGCCCTAGAAGGACATGCATCTGCCCACCCTCACTGACGTCCCCCGCACTGGACCACCCAGTGATAGCCGGAGCGAGCAAGAAGGCAACACCGGCAATCAACGAGGGTGTCTCGGCCTTTGCGGTAGCAGACCGTTGCGCCTGCGGGCACGAGCGAGGTAACGGGGCCGCCGCAGACACGCCCGACGAGCCGGCTGGTGTGTCCCGCGACGTTCAGCGTTCCCTGAGCTCCGCGCCTGCCTGTCCCGGCGCGGACGCGTCGTGCATCCCGGCGACGGGGTCGCCCCCGCCGATGACCAGGTCGGCGTACCGCGCGGTCTGGCTGACCGCACGGGCGTTGGCCTCGTCGGGTCCGTCAACCCAGGCGACCGCCGCGTCGGGTTCCTTGCCGAAGGCGACGTGCCGAGCGACCAGCCGCTCCCGCCGGGTCGCGTCCGGCAGGTCGACGAACCAGACCTCCCGGAGCAGCGCGCGGATCTGCGGCCAGTGACCGGACTGCAGCAACAGGTAGTTGCCCTCGGTCACGACCAGCCGGGCCTGCGGCGGGACCGCGATCGCCGCGGCGATGGGCTTTTCGAGCGTGCGCTCGAAGCCCGGGACGTAGACCGTGTCCTCGCCGTTGTCGGCGATGCGCTGCAGCGCAGCGAGGTAGCCGGCTGAGTCGAAGGTGTCCGGGGCCCCCTTGCGCCGGCGGTTGCCGAGCCGTTCGAGCTGGACGTCGGCGAGGTGGAAGCCGTCCATCGGGACGTGTGCCAGCCAGTCCCCGCCCACCCCGGGCGGCGGCTGCCGGCGCAGGGCGGCGAGCAACTCCTCCACGAGGGTGGACTTCCCCGCCCCAGGAGCGCCGGCGATCCCCAGGATGACGCGGCCGTGTGCCGGCACGAGGCCGCGGGCGCGCTCCGCGAGCGCGGCGACGTCGGTCATCGGGCGCGGCTCGCGTGCAGCAGCGAGTCGGTGGGGGCGCGCGCGTGACGGGCCAGGTCGGCACCGTCATCCCAGAGGTTGCGCCACACCGCCAGGTCGTCGCTGGAGACGTCCGCGGTGAACGCGAGGCCGCGGGAGCACACCACCCGGAGCCCGGCCGCCGAGAGCTGCTCCCGGGCGGCGGGGACATCGAGGTTGGTCGCTTCGTGCAAGGACAGCTCGAGCAGGTCGTAGCCGGCCGCCCTGGTCTGCTCCACGGCGTAGGCGACCGAGTCGGGGCTGGTGTCGCCGACCCAGACGAGGGCATGGACGCCGATCGGGTTGGTGGTCGTGGTGCTGTCGGTCATGGCAGGTGGTCCTCAGTGGTTCGGAGCGGTATTCCGGGTGGCCGGCGCCCGCGGGCGGGTGCGGTCAGGCGGCGAGTGCGCCGGTGATGAGCGAGACGATCTCCTGGCTGGTGGTCTGGTCGGTGCGCCGGCCGCCGACGCAGCGTCCGGCGCGCATGGCCCAGACCTGGTCGCGGGCTGAACCGCCCGGCCGGCTCAAGTGCCCCCGGTCCCGACGAGGTGGAACACACGGCTGAGCTGTCGGTAGGGGTCGCGCAGGCTGGCCTGCAGCTCCACCTCGGCCACGGCCTCGACGTCGGTGTCCGCGAGCGGCAGGTCCATCCAGTCCGAGAACAGCCAGACGCCGTACCAGGCCCGCGGTTCGACTCCGCCACGGCGCAACAGCGCCGAGAGGTGCTCGACCGTGTCGCCGCGGGTCGACGCGCCCAGGACACCGGTCTCGCTGGTGGCGTCGAACCCGGCCAGGGCATCCGCCCACCGGTGCTCGAGCGCCGGCCGCACGGCCATCGTCGCGGCGTTGAGCGCCATGACGGAGACCACCCCTCCGGGCTCGACACAACGACACAGGACGTCGAGCAGCGGCTCCGGTGCGGGAAGGTACATCAGGACGCCGTGGCAGAGCACGGCGGCGAACCGCCGGTCACCAGTGGCCTCGACGGCGGACTCGCCGGCGGCCCGGACCAGCCGGACCCGCGACCGGACCTCACTCGGCTCCTGTGCCAGCCGTTCCTCGGCCTTGGCCAGCATCGCTGTCGACGGATCCAGGATCGTGACGTCGTACCCCAGCCGGGCGAGGGGCAACGACTGGTGCCCCGCCCCTCCGCCCACGTCCAGCACCGAGGCCGACGGCGGCGGCAGGTGCCGCAGCAGCTGTTGGTGCAGGACGTAGGTGCGCACCTGCCCCTTCACGGTGGCGTAGGCACCCTCGACAAACGGATCGGCCAACGCCTTCCATGCATCTTCGACCACGCCACGATGCTCTCAACCCGGGGACTCTTTGGCGCCCACACGTGACCGAACAAGCACGGTGGGAGTGCCGACCCGCCGGCGGGGCCGGCTACCAGAGCTGGGCCGCCAGGTCTTGGTAGGGCGGGACGAGCTCGCCCCACCGCGCTTCGGTGTCACCGCGTTCCCGCCCGGCGAGGTGAGTGGCGAGGTTCTCGGCATGGATCTGCCACCCGGCCCCGTAGAAGGCGGTCTTGGCCAACGGCATCCCGCGGACCTGGATCGTCAGGTCTGTCTGGTCGCCGACCGCGGTCAGGGTGGCCTCGATGCTCGCGCCGAAAGGCGGCACGCCTTGACCGCGCTGATAGGACTCGTCGGTCTCGCGAGTGGTCACCCGGAGCCGCCGTGAACTCTCCGGGGCGTTCAGCGGCCCCCGGCGCCCTCGAATCCAATCAGCCAGTGGAGACCGTTCCGGTCGATGACCTGCCCGTCGGAGGCGCCCCAGGGCCGCATCTGCAAGTCATCCACGACCCGGCCACCTTCGGATAGAAAGTGAACCACGTGCTCAGGGTCGACGGGTCGGACGCACCGAGCAGTGACAGCATCAGGCCCTCACTGCGGAACACGGGCTCGTCACCGGCCGCGTCGGAGGCGAAGAGGGTGACGGGCCCGTCGACGAGGTAGCCGTGGGCGATCGCATGGCCTGGGCCGTCGGTCCTGTTGAACTCCTCAAAGGTGTGGAGCTGCACGGTGCAGCCGAAGACGTCGCCGTAGAAGGTCAAGGCGTCGCGAGCAGTTCCCGGGAAATGAAGATAGGGCGCAGGTGCCGACATGGCTCGCCGCCGAGGGGGACGGTGACGATGGACCGGCACTCGCACGTCATGCCGACGGCCCTGCGCGAAGCCGCCTATGCCGCCGGCCGGGCTCTGGGGCTGTCGTGATGGTCCCGCTGCTGTCAGTGACCCCCGGACACAGCAAGAGCCCCGGCCGTGTGGAGCGGCGCGGGGCTCTGACCTGCTGGTTTCTGTCTCAACACAGAGCGCGCCCGAAGGGATTCGAACCCCTAACCTTTTGATCCGTAGTCAAATGCTCTATCCGTTGAGCTACGGGCGCTTGTCGCGTTTCCGGATGTCCGGCGCAACGGGGCACGAGAATACCCGAGCGGGACCGTGGGGCGAAATCGCGGTCCGCCGACCCTCTGGAAGCACCCCACCCGAGCCGGCCGGCGCGCCCCCGCGGCCACCCCTCGCCACCCACCTTCGACAGCCTCGCGGTCACCCCGGCCACCCGCGGACCGGACCCTCTCCCAGACCCAGGGACCCGGCATACCGGCCGGACCGGCACAGGGCCGAAAGGCCCGTCTCCGCAACCGATCTTGCAGCAAATCGGTCGCTTTCTTGCAGGCCATTGCAAGAAACCGACAAGCGACGGGACTTTGTGAGACGTTTCACGAGCGAGCGCTGAACACGACGGTTCCGCCCGGCCTTGGACCGGGGCTACCTTGGCAACCACAAGCGCGTTCACCATGTGGACACCATTTCGCCAACTCCGTCGGGGGCTGTAGCAAGCGTCGCCCGACGAAGGGGCGGCGCGGGTCCCGCATCGGACGCACCACCGCAACTGACGCAGGCGACCAGCACGCGGTCGCCGCGCGAAAGGGATGGCCCGATCTCATGACGACTGAGACGACCACAGCAACCCCCGCCACGGCCACGCCTGGCACCGAGATCCCGAGTGACGGCAGCACCACTCACGCCCGGCTCGCGTCCTGGGTTGCTGAGGTTGCCGCCCTCACGACGCCGGACCGCATCCACTGGGTCACCGGGTCGGACGAGGAGTGGAAGACGCTGACCGACGAGCTCGTCGAGGTCGGCACCTTCACCCGGCTCAACGAGGACCTCAAGCCCAACTCGTTCCACTGCGCCTCCGACCCCAGCGACGTCGCGCGGGTCGAGGACCGGACCTTCATCTGCTCCCTCGAGGAGAAGGACGCCGGCCCCACCAACAACTGGATGGCGCCGGACGAGATGAAGGCGATCATGACCGACCTCTACCGGGGGTCGATGAAGGGCCGGACCCTCTACGTCATCCCCTTCGTCATGGGGCACCTCAACGCCGAGAAGCCGATGTTCGGCGTGGAGATCACCGACTCCGCCTACGTCGTCGCCTCGATGCGCGTCATGGCCCGCATCGGCACCAAGGTCCTGAAGCGGATCGAGGAGCTCGACGCCGACTTCGTCCCCGCCCTGCACTCCGTGGGCGCCCCGCTCGAGCCGGGCCAGCAGGACGTCGCCTGGCCGTGCAGCGACACCAAGTACATCGTGCAGTTCCCCGAGGAGCGGATGATCTGGAGCTACGGCTCCGGCTACGGCGGCAACGCCCTGCTCGGCAAGAAGTGCTACTCCCTGCGCATCGCCAGCGTCATGGCCCGCGACGAGGGCTGGCTGGCCGAGCACATGCTCATCCTCAAGCTCACCTCGCCCGAGGGCACGGTCAAGTACATCGCCGCCGCGTTCCCGAGCGCCTGCGGCAAGACCAACCTGGCCATGCTCGAGCCGACCATCCCGGGCTGGAAGGTCGAGACCCTCGGCGACGACATCGCCTGGATGAAGTTCGGCAAGGATGGGCGCCTCTACGCCGTCAACCCCGAGTTCGGCCTGTTCGGCGTCGCGCCGGGCACCGGCTGGGACACCAACCCCAACGCGATGCGCACCATCGCCAAGGGCAACTCGGTGTTCACCAACGTCGCCCTCACCGACGACGGTGACATCTGGTGGGAGGGCATGACCGAGGAGAAGCCGGCGCACCTGACCGACTGGAAGGGCCGCGACTGGACCCCCGAGTCCGC
This sequence comes from Oryzihumus sp., assembly GCF_036391795.1. Lineage (GTDB taxonomy): Bacteria > Actinomycetota > Actinomycetes > Actinomycetales > Dermatophilaceae > Oryzihumus. The sequence continues at coordinate 708 of NZ_DASVZH010000177.1, read as the reverse complement.
CGAGCCGAGCAGCCACCCCAACAGCCGCTTCTGCACCCCGATCGAGCAGTGCCCGATCCTGGCGCCGGAGTACGACGACCCGCAGGGCGTGCCGATCTCGGCGATCCTGTTCGGTGGCCGCCGCAAGACGACCATCCCGCTGGTCACCGAGGCCCGCGACTGGGTGCACGGCACGTTCATGGGCGCGACGCTCTCCTCCGAGACCACCGCGGCCGCCACCGGCGCCGTGGGCGTCGTGCGGCGCGACCCGATGGCGATGCTGCCGTTCATCGGCTACAACGCCGGCGACTACTTCAACCACTGGATCAAGGTCGGCAAGGACGCGGACGCGGCCAAGCTGCCCAAGATCTTCTACGTCAACTGGTTCCGCCGCGACGCCGACGGTGGCTTCGTGTGGCCGGGCTTCGGCGAGAACTCGCGCGTCCTCAAGTGGGTCGTGGAGCGCCTCGAGGGCACCGCGGGCGCGGTCGAGACCCCGATCGGCCACGTGCCGACCCCGGAGTCCCTCGACACCGAGGGCCTGGACATGACCGAGGAGCAGCTGCGGATCGCCCTCGACGTCGACGCCGACGAGTGGGCCGCGGAGATCCCGCAGATCCAGGAGTGGTTCGACAAGTTCGGCCCGACCCTGCCGACGACGCTGTGGACCGAGCTGGACGGCCTCAAGGCCCGCCTCGGCGTGAAGTAACCACACGGCATACGCCCCAG
>NZ_DASVZH010000176.1:0-13263 GCF_036391795.1 Oryzihumus sp. | reverse complement strand
CCGCGGCGGCCCAGTGCGGTGGAGCCGGCCACGCCACGTCCGCTCGACAGGGCAGCGCCGGACCCGGTGCCGCCCAGCCCGTAGAGGGAGTCCAGGCCACCGGCCAGCACCAGCCGCTCGGCGACAGGCCGGCTGACCCGGGCCCGGTGCCAGAAGTCGCCCAGGCTGGCATAGGGCTGCCCGGCCACGATCCGCTCGACCTCGGCGTCACTGATCCCCTTGACGTCGGCCAGCGACAGCCGGATGCCATAGGCGCGGCCGTCGGGCAGGTCGGCATCGGGCCGCTGCCCCCACACCGGCACCCGTTCGATGCGGTAGCTGCCCGTGGAGGCGTTGACGTCCAGGCCGAGGACGGCGATGCCCAGGCTGCGGGCGTCGTCGAGGATCAGCCGCTTGGGGTACATCCCCGGGTCGTGGGTGAGCACCCCGGCCAGGAAGGCGGCCGGATGGTGGGCCTTGAGCCACGCTGACTGGAAGGTGGGCAGTGCGAACGCCGCGGCGTGGGCCTTGCAGAAGCCGAACGAGGCGAACGCCTTGAGCACCGCCCAGATGCGGTCGACGTCCTCGGCCGAGTAGCCGCGGGCCAGCGCCGCCGGGCGCCACCACGACTCCACCTCCTCCTGCCCCTGTGGGGAGCCGAGGGCACGGCGCACCTCGTCGGCCTGCGCCAGGGTCACGCCGGTGGTCTCGGCGACGATGAGCAGGACCTGCTCGTGGAACACCACGACGCCCTGGGTCTCGCGCAGTGCGGGCACCAGGGTGGGATGGAGGTACTGCGGCTCCTCCCAGCCCTGCCGGGCCCGGAGGAACGGGGTCACCATGTCGGACTTGACCGGACCGGGGCGGAACAGGGAGATGTCGGTGATGAGGTCCTCGAACGTCTCCGGGCCGAACTTGCCGACCAGCTCCCGCTGGCCGGGGGACTCGATCTGGAAGCAGCCCAGGGTGTGGGTGGAGCGGATCAGCCGGAAGGTCGCGTCGTCCTCGAGGCTGACCTGGGCACGGTCGTCGAGGTCGACCCGGACGCCGTCGACCCGCTGGACCTCCTGGACCGCGTGGGCCATCGCCGACTGCATGCGGATGCCCAGCACGTCGAGCTTGAGCAGGCCGAGGGTCTCGACGTCGTCCTTGTCGAACTGGCTCATCGGGAAACCCAGCCAGCTGGCCTCCACCGGGGTGCGGTCGAGCAGCGTGGCGTTGGACAGCACCACCCCGCACGGGTGCAGGGCGACGTGGCGAGGCAGGCCGTCGAGCCGCTCGACGAGGTCGAACAGCACCCCCAGGCGGGGCGAGTCCAGGCCGCTGGCCCGCAGCTCGGGCAGCTCCCGCAGGGCGTTGCGGGCGTCCCGGGCCCGGATGTGCGGGAACGCCTTGGCGATGGCGTCGATCTCGACCGGCGGCAGGCCGAGGGTGGCGCCGACGTCGCGGATCGCGTGGCGCACGCGATAGGTGTCCATCATCGACACGCAGGTGACCCGGTCACCGCCGAAGCGCTGCAGGACCTGCTCGTAGATCTCGGTGCGGCGGGCCGACTCCACGTCGATGTCGATGTCGGGCAGCTGGGCTCGCAGCGGGGAGCAGAACCGCTCCATCAGCAGGCCGTGGCGCATCGGCTCCACCCCGCTGATGCCGAGCAGGTAGTTGACCAGGCTGCCGGCGCCGGACCCGCGGGCCGCGACCCGCACCCCCATGTCACGGATGAGGTCGCACACGGCCGCGACGGTGAGGAAGTAGGTGGGGTAGCCCAGCGCCGCGACCACCGCGAGCTCCTCCTCCAGGCGGGCGGTGACGGCGGCGAGCTCGCGCTCCCCCGCCCCGGCGTAGCGGACCGGGACCGCCTCGTGGCAGCGGCGGGCCAGCACCTGCTGGGGGACGTCGTCCGGCGCGAGGCCCAGCACCGACGGCTCGGGCAGGTGCACCGCTCCGATGCCGAGGTCGGTGCGGGCGTCCAGGCCACAGGCGTCGGCCAGCGCCAGGGTGTCGGCGACCAGGCGCTCGGCGCGCTCGCGCTCGCCGCTGCCGCCCCCGGTCGGGCCGGCCCCCACCGCGGCGGCCACCTCCAGGGCGATGGCACGCATCCGTGCGGCCGGGGCGAGATGGGCGGCCGTGGTGACCCGGTCGAGGTGCCGGGTGTCCAGCGGCACGAGCCGGCGGGCAGCGTCGAGCACGTCGACCGTGCGCGCACCGTCCGGGTCGGCGTGCCGGACCGCGGCGGTGAGCACTGCCGGGAGACCCGCCTCGTCGGCCAGGCCGAGCAGCCGGGCGGCGTGCCCGACGCTGGCCGGAGACCCTTCCGGCCCACCGTGGCAGACCACCTCGACGACCACCGACCCGTGGGGCAGCCGGCTGGTCCACCGCTGCAACAGCGCCCTGGCCCGGTCGGGCCGCCGCTCCAGCAGGGCCCGGCCGACGTCGGACTGCGGGCCGAGCAGCACGACCAGGGCGGGGGCGCCCGTGGCCGGGTCGAGCGCGTGCTCGGCGACCAGGTCCAGGGAGCTCACGGGGGACCCTCGCTCCCCGGACAGGTGGGTGCGGGTGACCAGGCGGCACAGCCGCGCCCAGCCCACTCCTGCCGGCACCCCGGAGGCCTGGCCCCGGGCGAGCACGGTCACCCGCGGGTGCCGCGGGTCGACCTCGGCACCACCGCGCACCGGCTGTGCGCGGACCCGCCCGGAGGCCCGTGGCGGCTCGGGGCGCGAGACCGCACCCGGACCACGGCCGGTCCCCGGGACACCTCCCGCACCCGCAGCACCCCACCCTGCCCCGGACCCCCGCCCCGATCCCGGGCGCACCGGCTCCTCCGGCCGCACCGCCAGGTCGACGCCGAGGACCGGGGTCAGTCCCGCCTCGGAGCAGGCCTGCACGAACCGCACCGCGCCGTAGAGGCCGTCCCGGTCGGTCAGCGCCAGCGCCGGCTGCCCCAGCGCGGCAGCACGCTCGACGAGGGCCGCCGGGGTGGAGGAGCCGTAGCGCAGGGAGAACCCCGAGGCGACGTGGAGGTGGGCGAAGGCATCGGTCACGGTCGTCCTGCCGGCGTGACGAGCGCGGGCAGCGTCGCGGCGACCGGCAGCCCGAGGGCGGCCTGGACCAGGCCGAGGAAGACCTCGGCCTGGCGCAGCAGGTCGTCGGCCTCCCGGGTGGGCAGCGCCACCGCGCCCCGCTCGACCGCAGCCCGGCGCCGGGCAGAGGCGGCGAAGAACACCGCCCACTCGGTCAGCTCCGGCGCCACCTCGGGCAGCACCTCCCAGACGCTGCGCGGCCGCGAGCGCCGGGTGGGCCGGCTGCGCGCCGCGAGCAACGCCGCCGCGGCACGCAGGGCGGCGAGGTGGGCCTCGACGTAGCGCTCGTCGACGGTGCCGGCACGACAGGCGTCGAGCAGGCTGGCCCGGGACCGGTCGAGCAGGTCGAGCGCGGTGGTCGCCATCGGCGCCCGCGGGGCGCCGGGGCCGGACGTCATCGCAGTGGTCCTGGCGGTGGTCGTGGCGGTGGTCATCTCGGGTCCTCTCCTGCCGCGGTGGTCGGGGTCAGCGGGTGGGCGGGTCGGCGGTCGGTGGTCGGTGGGGTCCCGTACCGGGCGACACCCGGGTCGGGCGTCAGTCGGCGACGCGCACCAGGCGCCAGCCGGGCACCCTGCCGTCGCGGGCCAGGTCGTAGACGCCGGTGCCGAGCAGCCGGCCCGGGCTGGCCGCCACCCGCCACACGTCCTGCTCGAGGTCGGGCGCCCCCACCGGCTCCCCCTCGCGCGGCTCGAGCGCCTCGCGCCACCAGGCCCGGCGCTCCCGCCAGTGCCCGATCACGTCGCGCACCACGTAGAGCCGGCCCCGCCACACGAACGCGGCCGGACGAGCCTGCAGCTCCACCCCCGGGTCGTCGGCGTCGCGGGTCTCGCGGACCTCGATCGGCTCCTCATAACGTCGCACCATGACCCGCTCCTCGCCTGCACACCCCGGACTGGACCGCACACCGGCCCGCGATGGCGGGGTCGAGGCGCCCCGCGGGCCGGTCGTGCGGTGGTCGGACAGGCCTCGCGGACACCGGGATGTTCGTACGCCTGTTCGATAGAACAAATGTACACCCGGCCTCGGACAGGCCGTCAACCTCTGGACACCCCCTTCCCGCCGAACCCCTGCATGGCTAGCGTCGAGCCATGACGCACGTGCCGACCGCGGCGCCGGAGCCTGTCCTCGACCACCCCGCGGTCCAGCGCGTCGCGACGGCCCTGTCGGCCTTCGGCGTGCGGGGCACGATCACGGTGCTCGACGACGCCGCCCGCACCGCGCGCCAGGCAGCGGTCGCGCTCGGCGTGGACCCGGCGCAGATCGCCAACTCCCTGGTGTTCAAGGCCCACCGCCCCGGCGGCGCGGAGGAGTCGCTCCTGGTGCTCACCTCCGGGGCGCACCGGGTGGACACCGTCAAGGTCGCCGACCTGATCGGGCTCGAGACGGTCGAGCGCGCCGACCCGGAGTTCGTGCTCGAGCACACCGGCTTCCCGATCGGCGGCGTCCCCCCGGTGGCCCACCTGCGCCCCCCGGCCACGCTCGTCGACGTCTCCCTCGCGCGCTACGACCGGGTCTGGGCCGCAGCCGGACACCCCCACGCCGTCTTCCCGACGTCCTACGACGAGCTGCTGCGCATCACCGGCGGCCAGCCCGCCGAAGTCGCCTGAGCCCCTTCCCCGACGTGACTCCCGCCCGGCCCCGGACCGGCTCTGGGGCACCGCGCATCTGAGTACCTGTACGGATAGGCCCCACGGCACCGGCCGAGGAGGATGGTGCCCGCGCAGAAGGGGGAGCGCACGATGGGCACGAGGACCGGTTGCGGGTCTGGGGAGGGGCACACCTGCAGCCGGGCTCGTGCCCTTCCCCATGTCCCCGCCGGATGACCCCCGCTCAGTGCCACCGCCGGTATGCCGGGGGCCCGGGCGGCCGCCCGCCGCACCGGTGCCGGTCCGCACCCCACCCCCGCAGCTCCGCACCCGCGCGACCGCCTGCCCGCCGGCTCCTCCGCACTGCGGACGCGGACCGTCCGCAGCTGCCCCTACGGTGCTGCGTGAGCGGGTCCGGTCAGGGCCGAGCCACGACGAAGGGGGCACAGGTGCGATCTCGGACCGAGGGCATGTGGTGGGGAACGGCGATCGAGGCACCGGACCCCGCCGCGCTGGCGAGGTTCTACTCCGCGTTGCTCGGGTGGCCGATCGGGCACGAGGAACCCGGCACCACCGTCCTCGCCACTGCCCCCGGGGGTCCCTTCGTGGTGTTCCAGCAGGCGCACGGCTACCAGCCGCCGGTGTGGCCGCCCGTCGCCGGCCGGCAGCGGACGATGATGCACCTCGACATCCAGGTGGGCGACCTCGACGCGGCCGTCGCGGAGGCGGTTGCGCTGGGCGCCGCGCTGGCCGGCGAGCAGCCCCAGGAGCACGTCCGGGTGCTCCTCGACCCGGCCGGGCACCCGTTCTGCCTCTGCCGGGACGACGGCTGACCGCCGCTGCAGGAGGAGCGCTGCGGTCCGCCGGCCGAACCCCTCAGACCCCGAGGTTGGCGTAGACCTCCAGCGTCGCCGTGGAGCGGTTCATCGTGTAGAAGTGCAGGCCCGGCGCCCCCTCGGCCAGCAGCCGCTGCGCCAGCTCGGTGGCGACCTGCACCCCCACCTCACGCACCGCGGCCGGGTCCCCCGACACGGCCTCGAGCCGCTCGACGACTGCCCCGGGCAGCGGCGTGCCCGAGAGCTGGGCCATCCGCTCCACCTGGCGCACGTTGGTCACCGGCATCAGCCCGGGGATGATCGGCAGGTCACGGCCGCGGGCCACCACCCGGTCGCGCAGCCGCACCCAGGCGTCGGCGTCGAAGACGAACTGGGACACGGCGAACTCCGCCCCCGCGTCCGCCTTGCGCACCAGCACGTCCGCGTCGTGGTCCAGGCTCGGGGACTCCGGGTGGCGGTCGGGGAAGGCCGCCACGCCGACGGTGAACGTGCCCAGGCTCCTGACCAGCGCCACCAGCTCGTCGGCGTGGTCCAGCCCGTCTGGGTGGGCGGACCAGGGCGAGCCGGGACCGCCGGGCGGGTCGCCGCGGAGCGCCAGGACGTTGCGCACGCCGGCGTCGGCGTACTCCCCCACCACCTGGCGCAGCTGCGCCACGGACCGGCCCACGCAGGTCAGGTGCGCCATCGGGGTCAGGGTCGTCTCGCGCGAGATCCGGCCGGTGACGCGGACCGTGCGGTCCTGCGTCGAGCCACCCGCCCCATAGGTCACGGACACGAACGTCGGGCGCACCGCCTCCAGCCGGCGGATGGCCTCCCAGAGCGCCTGCTCGGCCGCGTCGTCCTTGGGCGGGAAGAACTCGAAGCTGTATGACGCACCCTCCGCCGCGAGCACCTCGGGGATGGAGCGGGTGACGTGCTCGGCCCGGGGCAGGATGGACGCGGTTCCGTGTGCCATACCGGCCAGCGTAGGTGAACGGGCGCCACGTAGGCTCGGACCATTCAGCATCCGGGAGGCCCCGTTGTCCAGTCCGCTCGACGCCCATGACCTGCGCGCCCGCGTGCAGGCCGTCGTCGACGCCGAGATTCGCACGCAGAGCGCCGTCCTCGGCGAGATCGGCGACGACCTGACGCCGCTGGTGTCCGCCGTCGCCGCGCTGCTGCGGGGCGGCAAGCGCCTGCGCGCCGCGTTCCTCTACTGGGGCTACCGTGCCGGCGGCGGCGCCGACGGGGACGCCGTGGTGCGGGCCGCCACCGCCATGGAGCTGTTCCAGGCCGCGGCCCTGCTGCACGACGACGTCATGGACGACAGCGACACCCGCCGCGGCCTGCCCGCCGCGCACCGGCGCCTGGCCACCGAGCACACCGAGCAGGGCTGGACCGGCGACGGCGACCGCTTCGGCGTGGCCGGGGCGATCCTGGCCGGCGACCTGTGCCTGACCTGGACCGACGAGCTGTTCGCCACCTCGGGGCTGCCGGCCGCCGAGCTCGAGCGCGCCCGGCCGGTCTTCGACCGGATGCGCACCCAGCTCATGGGCGGGCAGTTCCTCGACGTGCTGGAGTCGGCGCGCGGGTGGGAGTCCCTGACCACCGCCGAGCGGGTGGAGCGGGCCCGCCGGGTCATCCGCTACAAGAGCGCGAAGTACACCGTCGAGCACCCGCTGCTCATCGGCGCCACCGCCGCCGGCGTCGGCGAGGCCGACCTCGCGGCGCTGTCGGCCTACGGCCTGGCGCTGGGCGAGGCGTTCCAGCTGCGGGACGACCTGCTCGGCGTCTTCGGCGACCCGGCGCAGACCGGCAAGCCGGCCGGCGACGACCTGCGCGAGGGCAAGCGCACGGTGCTCATCGCCGAGGCGCTCGACACCGCCGGGCCGGCCGGGGCCGCCGCGGTGGACAAGCTGCTCGGGCTGGCCGACCTCGACGACGCCGGGGTCGAGGAGCTGCGCGCGGTCATCACCGGCAGCGGCGCCCTGGAGCGGGTGGAGCAGCGGATCACCGCGCTGGTCGCGGACGCCCATGCCCACCTCGACGCGACGACCGGGCTGACGCCGGAGGGCCGCGAGATGCTCGCCACCCTCGTCGACGTCTCCACCGCCCGCTCGGCGTGAGCCGGCCGGCCCACCCGGGCCCCGAGCACGTCCTCGTCGTCGGGGCGGGCCTGTCCGGCCTGTCCGCGGCGATGCACCTCGCCGGCGCCGGGCGCAGGGTCACCGTCCTCGAGCGCGGGTCCCGCCCGGGAGGCCGGGCCGCGGGGATCGAGCTGGCCGCCGCGGACGGCGGCAGCTACCGGCTGGACACCGGCCCCACCGTCCTGACCATGCCCGACCTGGTCGCCGACTGCTTCGACGCCATCGGCGAGCCGATGGAGCGGTGGCTGAGCCTGCGCCGGGTGGAACCGGCATACCGGGCGGAGTTCGCCGACGGCACGGGGCTGTCCATGACCTCCGACCCGGAGGCGATGACGCAGTGGATCCGCGACTTCGCCGGGCCGGCCGACGCGGCCGGCTACGAGCGCTACGTCGACTTCGTCACCCGGCTGTACCGCCTGCAGATCGGTGAGTTCATCGACCGCAACTTCGACTCGCCGCTGGACCTGCTCGGCCCCTCGCTGGCGCGGCTCGTCGCGATGGGCGGCTTCCGCCGGCTCGCGCCGACGGTCGCCCGCTACTTCCGCGACGAACGGCTCCAGCGCATCTTCAGCTTCCAGGCGCTGTATGCCGGGGTGTCACCGCAGCGGGCCCTGGCCATCTACGCGGTCATCTCCTACATGGACCTCGTCGAGGGCGTCTTCTACCCCGTGGGCGGGATGAGCGCGCTGCCGCAGGCGATGGAGGCGGCGGCGCGCAGTGCGGGCGTGGAGTTCCACTACGACGCCGAGGTCACCGCGGTGCAGTGGTCCGGTGACCGGGTCACCGCGGTGGCCACGGCCGACGGCACGCAGCACCAGCCGGATGCGGTGGTCGTGACCGCGGACCTGCCCGGTGCCCGCGAGCTGCTGCGCCGGCCCGAGCGGCGCCTGGTCCGGCCGCGCTGGTCCCCCTCCTGCGTCGTGCTCGCCGCCGGCGTCACCCGGACCTGGGAGGACCGCCCGCACCACACCATGCACTTCGGCCACGCCTGGTCGGAGGTGTTCGACGACCTCGACCACGGGCGGCTGATGCGCGACCCGTCGTTCCTGGTCTCCCTGCCCTCGGCCACCGATCCGGCGCTGGCCCCACGGGGCCGCAGCGCGGCCTACGTGCTCTTCCCGACCCCCAACCTCACCGCGCCCCTGGACTGGGAGCGGCTGCGCGAGCCCTACCGCGAGCAGGTGCTCGAACGGGTCGAGGCCGCCGGGTGGAGCGGGTTCGCCGACGGCATCGAGGCCGAGGTGCTGCTCACGCCGGCGGACTGGGCCGCGCAGGGGATGGTGGCGGGCACGCCGTTCGCGGCGGCGCACACCTTCGCCCAGACGGGGCCGTTCCGCTCCCCCAACCACGTCGGCGACAACGTGGTGCTGGCCGGCTCGGGCACGGTCCCGGGCGTGGGCGTGCCGATGGTGCTCGTCAGCGGGCGGCTGGCCGCCGAGCGCCTCGTGGGCCGGGACCCGCAGCGCCGGTCGCGGGCCTGGCGATGAGGCTCGCTGCGCCCCCTCCGCGGCCCGACCTGGCGGCCGCCTACGTGCAGTGCCGCCGCATCCACGCCCACTACGGACGGACCTACTACCTCGCCACCCGGCTGCTGCCCCCGGAGCGCCGCCCGCACGTGTGGGCGCTCTACGCCTTCGCCCGCGTGGCCGACGAGATCGTCGACAACGCCGCCGGCGGAGACCCGCGCCGGCTCACCGGGTGGTCCGAGCACGCCCTGGCGGCGGTGCGCGCCGCGGAGCCGCCGCACCCACGGCTGGAGCCGGTGCTCGCCGCGACCTGGCACACGATGCGCGCCTACGACCTCGACCCGGGGCTGCTGGAGGAGTTCCTCGCCTCGATGGCGATGGACCTCACCGTGACCCGCTACGCGACGTGGGAGGACCTGCGCGGCTACATGCGCGGCAGCGCCGCCGTCATCGGTGAGCTCATGGCGCCGGTGCTCGGCGCATCCGGGCCGGAGGCGCTGCACTGCGCCGGGACGCTCGGCGAGGCCTTCCAGCTGACCAACTTCGTCCGCGACGTCGCCGAGGACCTGGACCGGGGCCGGATCTACCTGCCCGGGGAGGACCTGCACCGCTGCGGGGTGAGCGAGGACGCGCTGGCCCGCGCCGTGCGCTGCGGGCGGCCCGACCCGGAGGTGCGCACCCTGGTCGCCGTGCAGGTGCGCCGGGCCCTGGACCTCTACGAGCAGGCCCGGCCGGGCCTGGCCATGGTGGACGCGAGCGCCCGGCCGTGCCTGGAGGCCGCCTTCACGCTCTACCGGGCCATCCTGTGGCAGGTGGTCGACCACGACTTCGACGTCTTCGCCGGGCGCCTGAGCGTGCCCCGCAGGGCGCGGCTGCTGACCGCCGGCCGGGTGGTCGCCGCCGCCGGGGTCAGCCGCCTCGCCGCTCGCGCCGGCCGGCGGCCACCCAGGCGCTCGTGGACATGAGCACCAGCGCGAAGCCAAAGGCGATGTCCTCCACGGGGGCGAACACGAACCGCCCGTCACCGAAGGCCACGATGCGTCCCGAGCCGAGGATCGCCGCGTCCGCGTAGCGCACGATCCCCCGCCCGGTCAGCCACCCGTTGGTCAGCAGCTGGAAGAACAGCACGATCCCGTACGCCGTCCACCAGGTCCGGGTGCGCAGCAGCCGGGTCCGCAGCACCAGGGTGTCGACCAGGACGGCCACGACGACCGCGACCAGCGCGGCGGCGGTGTAGGTCATGGCCGGCTCACCGGATGCTCCCCCGCCGGCGCACCTCGGCCACGGCCTCGTAGGTGAGGATCCCGGCCAGGGGGATGACCACGAAGAACGCCAGCTCCTCCAGCGGCAGGCCCAGCACCCGTGGGGGCAGCGTCTGGGCCGGGTCGAAGCGCCAGTGCCCGGCGGCGGTGGCGGCCACGTCCCAGGCCAGGAACAGCACCGCCACGGGCAGCACCGCGAGCGCGAGGCGCCGCACCTGGCGCAGCACCCCGAGCCGGTAGTACCAGCTCAGCGGCAGGGTGCCGGCCAGGCAGAAGGCGAGCATCACGGCATACGCGCCGTTGCGCACGCCCACCTAGAAGGCGAGCTCCATGGCGCGCCGGCGAATTTCGGTCTTGTGACCGGCCAGCAGCGCGTCAACCGGGCTGCCCTCGACCGGCAGGGTCGGGTCGGGGGTGTGCAGCCAGCGCAGCGACTCCTCGTCGCTCATCCCCCCGTCGGCGAGCACCGTGAACGTCCCGCGCAGCTCCGGCAGCGGCCCCTCGGCCCCCACGAAGCGGGCCGGGACCTTGATCGCCTTGTTCGGGCCGACGCGCACGCCGATCAGCTCGCGGTCGGCGAGCATGCCGCGCACCCGGGACAGCGGGACGTGGAGGCGTTCGGCGATCTCCGGGACGGTCAGCCAGTCGCCCACGAGCTGCTCGAGGTCGGGCTCGGAAGTGGTGTCGTCAGTCACGGGACCAAGGGTGCCACTGCCTGCGCTCAGCACAAATTACATCGATGTAAGTCGATATGGATCGAGGTGAATCGGTTACCGTCACATGATTCACAGTTGTACCGTCAGTCACAGGTGTCACGAAGCCCCCGCTCGCACAGCCCGGTGCCGTGCCGAAAGGACCCCAGTCATGAGCCCTGCTGGCCTCGCTCCGTCCCTGCCCGCGGCGCCCGGCGCCCAGGCGCTGAGCCCGGCGGTCGTCGCCCGGGCCAACCCGGCGCCGTACGGCTGGCAGGCCTACGTGGTGCGCCCGGCCGACACGCTCAGCGAGATCGCCCTGCGCACCCGGACCACCACCGGGACGCTCATCGCGCGCAACCACCTCAGCGGCGGTGGGCACTTCCTGCGGATCGGCCAGCGGCTGTGGGTGCCCCGGGCCCGCCCGGTCCACCACGCCCCGGCCCGCCCGGCCGCCCCGCGGGTGCGCGCCTACACCGTGCGCAGCGGGGACACCATCGGCGCCCTGGCCCTGCGCTTCCGGGTCAGCGAGGCCACCCTGCTGCGCCTCAACGGGCTGGACCGCCGCGGCCTGATCTACGCGGGCAAGACCCTCAAGGTGCCCGGTGCCGCCGTCAGCACCGCCCGCGCGGCGGCCAAGGCACCCACGACCCGGACCCTTCGGGTGCGCGTGCGGCCCGGGGACACCGTCGGCGCGCTCGCCCTGCGCTACCACGTCAGCCAGGCCGCGATCGTCAAGGCCAACCGGCTGCGCAACCCCGGCATGGTCCGCATCGGGCAGGTCCTGGCCGTCCCGGTGAAGGCGAGCTCCCCCGCCTTCAGCGCCACCACCTTCGCCGGCCGGACCTACTCCCCCGGGGTCGTCGGCGCCGCCGCGCGCAACCGCGCCTACCTGGCCACGCACGCGGTGCCCGGCCGCAGCGCCACCCGGGCGATGATCGTCAGCACCGCCCGCCGGCACGGGGTGGACCCGCGCCTGGCCCTCGCGGTCGCCTGGCAGGAGTCGGGCTGGAACCAGCGCCAGGTCTCGGTCGCCAACGCCATCGGCACCATGCAGATCATCCCCAGCTCGGGCGCCTGGGCCTCCGAGCTCGTCGGGCGCCGGCTCAACCTGCTCAACACCCAGGACAACATCACCGCCGGGGTGGTCATCCTGCGCTCCCTCCTGCGCGGCGCCAGCTCGGAGAAGCAGGCGATCGCCGGCTACTACCAGGGCCTGGCCTCGGTGCAGCAGTCCGGGATGTATGCCGACACCAAGGGCTACGTCGCGGCCGTCCTCGCGCACAAGGCCCACATGTAACGTTGCGGGCCGGGCCGTCGGGGCCGCGGGTGAGCGCCCGACGGCCGAGCCTGCGCGGCATCCCCGCCGCCGCCACCTAGACTCTCCGCGTGACAACGTCTGTGCCCGAGTCCATCGTCGGTCGCGTCCTCGACGGGCGTTACCGGGTGCTCTCGCACATCGCCGACGGCGGGATGGCCTCGGTCTACGTCGCCCTGGACCAGCGCCTCGACCGCGAGGTGGCACTGAAGGTCATGCGCCCCGGCCTGGCCTCCGACGAGAGCTTCGTGAGCCGGTTCCGCCGGGAGGCGCGCTCGGCCGCCCGGCTCTCCCACCCCCACGTGGTGGCCGTCTACGACCAGGGCGAGGACGGCTCCGACGTGTTCCTCGCGATGGAGCTGGTCAACGGGCACACGCTGCGCCAGGTGATGAAGAGCGAGGGCCCGCTGACGCCGCGCGCCGCGCTCGACATCCTCGACCCCGTCCTGCAGGCCCTCGCCGCGGCGCACGCCGCCGGGCTGATCCACCGCGACGTCAAGCCCGAGAACGTCATCCTGCGCGAGGACGGCGTGGTCAAGGTCGCCGACTTCGGCCTCGCCCGCGCGGTGAGCGCACACACCTCGACCTCCCAGACCGGCTCGCTGCTCGGCACCGTCGCCTACCTGTCCCCCGAGCAGGTGGAGCGGGGCATCGCCGACGCGCGTAGCGATGTCTATGCGGCCGGGCTGCTGCTGTTCGAGATGCTGACCGGCACCAAGGCCTACACCGGCGAGACACCGATCCACGTGGCCTACCAGCACGTGCACAGCCAGGTCCCGGCCCCGTCGAGCCGGATGCCCTCGGTCCCGCCGGAGCTCGACGCGCTCGTTGCCCGGTCCACGGCCCGCGACCCCGACGAGCGTCCCCGCGACGCCGGCGAGTTCCTGACCGTGCTGCGCCGGGTGCGCGCCGGGCTCG
>NZ_DASVZH010000175.1:0-11872 GCF_036391795.1 Oryzihumus sp. | reverse complement strand
CGGCCAGGCGCTCGCGCGCCTCGTCCGGGCCGAGCCAGGTGGCGCCGGTGCCCCAGCGCGCCGACTCCTCGACCTCGGCGCGGGCCCGGACGGCCTGGGCCCGGCCCCGAGCGACGACCAGGGTCCCGCCCTTGCGGTAGTGGCAGTCGATGCCTTCCGCGGCCGCCACCCGGCCGACCTCGTCGACGCTCTCGCGCAGGGCGGCGTGCTGGTCCCGGGCGGCCTGCTCGCCGTGCTCGGCAGCCAGGGTGGCCGGGCCGACCGGGTAGAGCGCCGAGCACCAGCCGCCGTTGCGTCCGCTCGCGCCGAAGCCGACGTGCTCGGCCTCCAGCACCAGGACCGACAGGGAGGGGTCGGCCTCGAGCAGGTACCAGGCGGTCCACAGCCCGGTGTAGCCCGCGCCGACGATGCAGACGTCGACGACCTCGTCGCCGGTTAGGGCGGGGCGGGTGCGCCGCGCGTCGAGCCCGTCCCACCACAGCGGCGCGAGCGTCATGGCCCCACCCTGGGCCGCACCCGCGCTGGGAGGTGCCGGGCGCCCGGGAAGCGAAACGGCCCGGATCCGTCGCAGGGGAAGCCGGACCCGGGCCGTTCCTGGTCTGTCATCCGAGGGGTCAGAGGTGCTTCTCCGCCTCGGTGAGGACGCCGCGGAGCCGCTGCTCGATCTCGTCGAACTCGGTCTGCCCGATGATCAGCGGCGGGGCCAGCTGGATCACGGGGTCCCCGCGGTCGTCGGCGCGGCAGTAGAGGCCGGCGTCGAACAGCGCCTTGGACAGGAAGCCGCGCAGCAGCCGCTCGGACTCGGCGTCGTCGAAGGTCTCGCGCGTGGCCTTGTCCTTGACCAGCTCGATCCCGTAGAAGTAGCCCTCGCCGCGGACGTCGCCGACCAGCGGCAGGTCGAGCAGCTTCTCCAGGGAGGCGCGGAACTTCGGAGCGTTCTCGTGCACGTGGGCGTTGAGGCCCTCGCGCTCGAAGATGTCGAGGTTCTCCATCGCCACCGCCGCCGAGACCGGGTGGCCGCCGAAGGTGTAGCCGTGGGGGAAGTAGTTCGTCCCCTGCTTGAACGGCTCGAACAGCCGGTCGCTGGCGATCATCGCGCCGATGGGGGAGTAGCCCGAGGTCATGCCCTTGGCGCAGGTGATGATGTCGGGGGTGTAGCCGAAGTCGTTGCAGGCGAACATGTCGCCGATCCGGCCGAAGGCGCAGATCGTCTCGTCGGAGACCAGCAGCACGTCGTACTCGTCGCAGATCTCGCGGACCCGCTCGAAGTAGCCCTCCGGCGGCGGGAAGCAGCCACCGGAGTTCTGCACCGGCTCGAGGAACACCGCCGCGACGGTGTCAGGGCCCTCGAACTCGATCGCCTCGGCGATGCGGTCGGCGGCCCAGCGCCCGAAGGCCTTGTTGTCATCACGCAGGTGCTCGGGCGCGCGGTACTGGTTGGTGTTGGGCACCTTGAACGCCCCGGGGACCAGCGGCTCGAACATCTCCTTGGCCGCAGGGATGCCGGTGATCGACAGCGCGCCCTGCGGGGTGCCGTGGTAGGCGACGTTGCGGCTGATCACCTTGTGCTTGGTCGGCTTGCCGACGAGCTTGTAGTACTGCTTGGCCAGCTTCCAGGCGGTCTCGACGGCCTCGCCGCCGCCGGTGGTGAAGAAGACGCGGTTGAGGTCGCCGGGGGTGTGCTGGGTCAGCCGCTCGGCGAGCTCGATCGCACGCGGGTGGGCGTAGGACCACAGCGGGAAGAAGGCCAGCTCGCGGGCCTGCCTGGCCGCGGCCTCCGCGAGCTCGGCGCGACCGTGGCCGACCTGGACGACGAAGAGGCCGGCGAGGCCGTCGAGGTAGCGCTTGCCCCGGTCGTCCCAGATGTAGGCGCCCTCGCCGCGGGCGATGATCGGCACGGAGTGACCCGCCCCGCCCTCGCTGCGGTCCTCGAAGGTCGAGTGGCGCGTGAAGTGCATCCACAGGTGGTCCCGCGCCGCCTCCGAGTAGAGCGTGCCGCTGGGCGTCCGCAGGTCGGAGGACGGTTCGTAGACGGGAGTGACTTCGGTCATCTGGTACCCCAGTTGTAGTGCTGTTTGTTGAGTTTGAGATAGACGAACGTCTCGGTGCTCTGCACCCCGGACAGCGTGCGGATGCGACGGCTGAGCAGGTCGAGCAGCTCGTCGTCGTCCTCGCACACGACCTCGGCGAGCAGGTCGAAGCTGCCGGCGGTGGTGACGACGTAGGAGACCTCCGGCATCGCCGAGAGGGCGTCGGCCACGTGGGACATGTCGCCGTCGACGCGGATCCCGATCATCGCCTGCCGGCGGAAGCCCACCTGGAGCGGGTCGGTGACCGCGACGATCTGCATGACCTCCGCGTCGAGCAGGCGCTGTACCCGCTGCCGGACCGCCGCCTCCGAGAGACCCACCGACTTGGCGATGGTGGCGTAGGACTGCCGTCCGTCCTCCTGCAGGTGCTCGATGATCGCCTTCGCGACATCATCGAGCCCGCCGCCGTTGGCGCGTCGGTCGGCCGGCCGCCCCGGGGGCGGCGCTGACCTGCGAGGAGAGCTCACGCCCTAGATCGTGGCGGTATGCCGTGTGGTTTGGCAAGTCGGTGTCCTACGGAATCCGTCGGTGGCCTCGGCGGATTGCTACGGATTCGTTAACTTCAGCCGCCTGACCCTGTTGGAATCGGCCGGATTGTGGTTACAGTGCGACACACCGGTATCCGCACCGACCAGGAGCGCTTTCGTGACTTCCAGCCCTCGTGTCCTGCGCAACTTCGTCAACGGCGAGTACGTCGACGCAGAGACGGTCTCCACGTCCAACATCATCAACCCGGTGACCGCCCAGGTGGTGGCGCAGGCCCCGGTGTCGGGTGCGGCGGACATCGACCGGGCCTACGCCGCTGCGGCCAAGGC
Source organism: Oryzihumus sp. (assembly GCF_036391795.1). Classification (GTDB taxonomy): domain Bacteria; phylum Actinomycetota; class Actinomycetes; order Actinomycetales; family Dermatophilaceae; genus Oryzihumus. Next base: position 8,967 of record NZ_DASVZH010000175.1, on the reverse strand, counting down.
GTTCGAGGTGTGGGGGGACACCACGCCCAGCGAGCGGCAGCTGGCGATGAGCCGGTTCGCGGACGCGATCGAGAAGCGCGGCGACGAGCTCGTCCGGCTCGAGTCGGAGAACACCGGCAAGCCGCACGCCCTGACCGCGAGCGAGGAGATCCCGCCGATGGTCGACCAGCTGCGCTTCTTCGCGGGCGCGGCCCGGGTGCTGGAGGGCAAGGCGGCGGGGGAGTACATGAAGGGCCACACCTCGTGGATCCGCCGTGAGCCGATCGGCGTCATCGGCCAGGTGACCCCGTGGAACTACCCCATGATGATGGCGGTCTGGAAGATCGGCCCCGCGCTGGCCGCCGGCAACACCGTCGTCCTCAAGCCGAGCGACACCACCCCCGAGACCACCCTGCTGATGGCCGAGATCGCCGCGGAGTTCTTCCCGCCTGGCGTGCTCAACGTCGTCATGGGCGACCGTGAGACCGGCCGCGCGCTGGTCGAGCACCCCACTCCCGCGATGGTCGCCATCACCGGGTCGGTGCGTGCGGGCATGCAGGTCGCCGAGAGCGCCTCGCGCGACGTCAAGCGGGTCCACCTCGAGCTGGGCGGCAAGGCGCCGGTGGTCGTCTTCGACGACGCCGACATCGAGTCCGCGGTCGAGGCCATCGCCACGGCCGGCTACTTCAACGCCGGCCAGGACTGCACGGCGGCCACCCGGGTGCTCGTCGAGGGCGGCATCCACGACGAGTTCGTCGCGGCCCTGGCCGACTACGCGAAGAACAACGCCAAGGTCGGCCTGCCCGACGACGAGGACGCGCTGTTCGGCCCGGTCAACAACGCGACCCAGCTGGCCAACGTCGAGGGCTTCCTGCACCGCCTGCCCGACCACGCCATGATCGCCGCCGGCGGCAAGCGCGCCAGCGGCCTGGGTGACGGCTACTTCCTCGAGCCGACCGTGGTCTCGGGGCTGCAGCAGGACGACGAGGTGATCCAGAAGGAGATCTTCGGCCCGGTCATCACCGCCCAGCGCTTCACCGACGAGGCCAAGGCCCTGGAGTGGGCCAACGGCGTGCGCTACGGCCTGGCCAGCAGCGTGTGGACCAAGGACTTCGGCCGGGCCATGCGCATGAGCAAGCGCCTCGACTTCGGCTGCGTGTGGATCAACACGCACATCCCGATCGTCGCCGAAATGCCGCATGGGGGGTTCAAGCACAGCGGCTACGGCAAGGATCTGTCGATGTACGGCTTCGAGGACTACACCCGCATCAAGCACGTCATGGCCAACATCGACGCCTGACTCGTCAGCACCTGAAGGAGCACCGGCATGAACGAGCAGAACCCCCTCCCACCCGAGCTGACGGCCGCACTCGCCCGCGGGTTGGTCTCTCGCCGGACCCTGATGAGCAGCGCGGCGGGCATCGCCGCCGTCGCGGCCCTGGCCGCCTGTGGCTCGAAGGGACGCACCGCGGCCGGGGGCGGCACCCCGACCGCCAAGGCCGCGCCAACCGACCTGTCCGACACGGACAAGGTCGTCAACTGGTCGAACTGGCCGGAGTACATCGACGTCAACGACAAGAACCAGACGCACCCCTCGATCGACGCCTTCACCAAGCAGACCGGCATCAAGGTCAACTACACCGAGGACTACAACGACAACGACGAGTTCTACGCCAAGGTGCGGCCGCTGCTGGCCGCCGGCAAGGACACCGGTCGTGACGTGTGGGTCAGCACCGACTGGATGGCCTCCCGGCTGATCCGCCTCGGCTACGCCCAGAAGCTCGACCTGACCAACATCCCCAACCACGGCAACGTCGAGGCCTCCCTGAGCAACGTGCCCTGGGACCCGGGCCGCCTCTACACCCTGCCCTGGCAGAGCGGCTTCGCCGGCATCGCGTGGAACCCCAAGGCGACCGCCGGCAAGAAGGTCGAGTCGGTCGACCAGCTGCTCACCGACCCGGCGCTCAAGGGCAAGGTCACGTTGCTGACCGAGATGCGCGACACCGTCGGCCTGGTGCTCATGGCCATGGGCAAGAAGCTGGCGAGCTTCACCGACGCCGACTTCGACGCCGCGATCGCCGAGCTGCAGAAGGCCAAGGACGCCGGTCAGATCAAGGGTTTCACCGGCAACGACTACACCAAGCCGCTGGCCGCCGGTGACACCGCAGCGTGCTTTGCGTGGACCGGTGACGTCGTCCAGCTCAAGGCCGACAACCCCAACCTCGGCTACGCCCTGCCCTCGACCGGCTACACCCTGTGGTCGGACAACTTCGTCATCCCCGCCCTCGCGCAGCACAAGAAGAACGCCGAGCGGCTCATCAACTACTACTACGACCCCAAGGTCATGGCCATGGTCGTGGACTACGTCAACTACATCGCCCCGGTGAAGGGGGCCAAGGAGTTCCTCGTGAAGCAGGACCCGTCGGTCGCGCAGAACCCGCTCATCTTCCCCAGCGCTGACGTGCTCTCCCACTCCCAGGTCTTCAAGGGTCTCGACCCGGCCACGGAGACCAAGTACAACAAGAAGTTCCAGGCGCTGATCTCCGGCTGACCACGATGGCTACCGAATCCGCAGGCGACCTGCGCCTCATCGACGTCACCAAGCGCTACGAGAGCTTCACTGCGGTCGACAACCTCAGCCTGGTCATCCCCCAGGGGTCGTTCTTCGCCCTGCTCGGCCCGTCCGGCTGCGGCAAGACGACCACCCTGCGGATGGTGGCCGGCCTGGAGCAGCCCACCGTGGGACGCATCCTCATCGGTGAGCGCGACATCACCGACACCAAGGCCTACCAGCGCAACGTCAACACGGTGTTCCAGAGCTACGCGCTTTTCCCGCACCTGAGCATCCTGGACAACGTCACGTTCGGCCTGCGTCGCCGCGGGGTCAAGGACTACAAGGCCAAGGCGATGGAGGCCCTCGAGCTGGTGCAGCTGGCGCACATCGCCAAGAAGAAGCCGGCGCAGCTCTCCGGTGGCATGCAGCAGCGCGTCGCCCTGGCCCGGGCGATCGTCAACCGGCCGGACGTGCTGCTGCTCGACGAGCCCCTCGGGGCGCTCGACCTCAAGCTGCGCCGGCAGATGCAGATCGAGCTCAAGCGCATCCAGTCCGAGGTCGGGATCACCTTCGTGCACGTCACCCACGACCAGGAGGAGGCCATGACCATGGCCGACACCATCGCGGTGATGAACGCCGGGCGCCTCGAGCAGGTCGGCGACCCCGGCGTCCTCTACGAGAACCCGGCCACGACGTTCGTCGCGAACTTCCTCGGCCAGTCCAACCTGCTCAGGGCAGAGGTGGTCGGCACGCCCGGCGAGCTGGCCGACCTCGACGTGCACGGGACCAAGCTGCGGCTGCCCACCCCGCGCCTGGTCGAGGGCGTCCAGACCATGTGGCTGGGCGTGCGCCCCGAGAAGCTGCGCCTGGTCAACGGCGACGGGTCCCGGGTGGAGGACGGCCTCAACACCCTGACCGGCACGGTCACCGACGCCTCGTTCACCGGCCTCGCCACCAACTACCTGGTCCGGCTCCCCTGGGGGCAGGAGCTCGCGGTCGTCCAGCAGAACGACGGTATGCCGCGTGCCTCCGTGGGCACGTCGGTCACCCTCGCCTGGGCCCCCGAGCACAGCTTCGCCCTGGACTCCCGGCAGGACGCCCACGCCGGCGCCCAGGACCAGGCCGACGACACCGGGGCGGCGTAGTGGCCGAGATCGGCGCCCTGGCCGCGGCGAGCGAGCACCACAAGCCGGCTCGCCGCGGACGGTGGACGCCCTACCTGCTGCTGGTGCCCGGGCTGCTCTGGCTGGTCATCTTCTTCGTCCTGCCCACCCTCTCCCTGGCCAGCCAGTCGCTGCAGACCGGCTCGGTGGACACCGGCTACACGCTGACGTGGAACTGGCAGACCTACACCGACGCACTGTCGCTGTACTGGCCGCAGTTCCTGCGCTCGCTCATCTACGCCGGGTCGGCCACGGTGCTGGCGCTGCTGGCCGGCTACCCGCTGGCCTACTTCATGGCCCAGCGCGCCGGGAAGTGGAAGAACCTGCTGCTGGTGGCGGTCATCGCGCCGTTCTTCACCAGCTTCCTGATCCGCACCCTGGCCTGGCAGATCATCCTCAACAACGACGGGATCGTCAGCACGGTCGCGCGCAAGATCCACTTCACCGACCTGCTGCAGCTCCTGAACCTGACCCAGACCAACCAGCTCATGGCCTCGCCGTTCGCGGTCATCTGCGGGCTGACCTACAACTTCCTGCCCTTCATGATCCTGCCGCTCTACGCCAACCTCGAGCGTCTCGACGCGCGCCTGGTCGAGGCCGCAGGGGACCTCTACGCCTCGCCGGTGCAGGCCTTCCGCCGGGTCATCTGGCCCCTGTCGCTGCCGGGCGTGGTGGCCGGCACCCTGCTGACCTTCATCCCCGCCGCCGGTGACTACATCAACTCCCGGCTGCTGGGCAGCACCCAGACGGTGATGATCGGGCAGGTCATCGACGGGCAGTTCCTGCAGGTCCTGGACTACCCGACGGCGGCGGCGCTCTCCTTCCTGCTCATGCTGACGATCGTCGTGCTGGTCGCGCTCTACGTGCGGCGCAGCGGCACGGAGGAGCTGGTCTGAGATGGCGTGGATCCGTCGGCACCTGCTCGCCATCGTGGCGTTCCTGGTGCTCTTCTACATGCTGCTGCCCAACATGGTCGTCATCCTGTTCTCCTTCAACAAGCCGAACGGGCGCTACAACTACCAGTGGACACAGTTCTCGCTGGACGCGTGGACCAACCCCTGCGGGGCGCCGGGCATGTGCCCGGCCCTGGGGCTGAGCCTGCAGATCGGGCTCATCGCCTCGATCGTCGCGACGATCCTCGGCACCGCCGTGGCATTCGCGCTCGGCCGCTACCGGTTCAAGGGCCGGGCCGGCACCAACCTGCTCATCTTCATGCCGATGGCCACCCCCGAGGTGGTCATGGGCTCGAGCCTGCTGACCCTGTTCATCGCCCTCGGCATCCCGACCGGGCGCACGACGATCCTCATCGCGCACATCATGTTCTGCCTGTCCTTCGTGGTGGTCACGGTCAAGGCGCGCATCGCCTCGCTCGACCCCCGGCTGGAGCAGGCGGCGGCGGACCTGTTCGCCAACGAGTACCAGACGTTCACCAAGGTGACCCTGCCCCTGGTGGCGCCGGGCATCGCTGCCGGTGCGCTGCTGTCGTTCTCGCTGAGCTTCGACGACTACATCATCACCAACTTCAACGCGAGCCCCGCGTCGGTGACCTTCCCGATGTTCGTGTGGGGCGCCGCCCAGCGCGGCACCCCGGTGCAGATCAACGTCATCGGCACCGTCATGTTCCTCGCCTCCCTGGCGATCGTCGGCATGGCGCAGCTGGTCAGCGCCCGCCGGTCCCGAGTGAAGGTGGCCTGAATGCGGATCCTCGTGGTCGGCTCCGGCGGGGTCGGCGACGCCGTCGCGCGCATCGCCGTGGAGCGGGACTTCTTCGAGCACATGGTCGTGGCCGACTACGACGAGGCACGCGCCCGCGGGACCGTCGCGGCGGCCACCGCCCGGCGCGAGGGGGAGTCCCGGCTCGTCGCGGCCCGGGTCGACGCCTCGAGAAGCGAGGCGGTCGCGGCGCTGGCCCGCGAGCACGGCATCACGCACGTGCTCAACGCGGTCGACCCGCGCTTCGTCATGCCCGTCTTCGAGGGGGCACTCGCGGCCGGTGCCGACTACCTGGACATGGCGATGAGCCTGAGCCACCCGCACCCCGAGCGGCCCTACGCGGAGTCGGGGGAGAAGCTCGGTGACGCCCAGTTCGCCGTCGCCCAGCAGTGGGAGGACGCCGGGCGCCTGGCCCTGGTCGGCATGGGCGTCGAGCCGGGCCTGTCGGACGTGTTCGCCCGCTATGCCGCCGACCACCTCTTCAGCGAGATCGAGGAGCTCGGCACCCGCGACGGCGCCAACCTGTCGGTGACCAACGAGGCCGGCGAGGAGATCTTCGCGCCGAGCTTCTCGATCTGGACCACCATCGAGGAGTGCCTCAACCCGCCGGTCATCTGGGAGAAGGACCGCGGCTGGTTCACCACGCCGCCGTTCTCCGAGCCCGAGGTGTTCGACTTCCCCGAGGGCATCGGCCCGGTGGAGTGCGTCAACGTCGAGCACGAGGAGGTCCTCCTCATGCCGCGGTGGGTCGACGCGAAGCGGGTGACGTTCAAGTACGGCCTCGGTGACGAGTTCATCGGCGTGCTCAAGACGCTGCACACCCTGGGCCTGGACCGCACCGAGACGGTGCGCGTCGGCGGCGTGGAGGTCTCGCCCCGCGAAGTGGTCGCCGCCTGCCTGCCCGACCCGGCCACGATCGGCCCACGCATGACCGGCAAGACGTGTGCCGGCCTGTGGGTCACCGGCACCGGCACGGACGGCCGCCCGCGCGAGGTCTACCTCTACCACGTCGTCGACAACGAGTGGGCGATGCGCGAGTACGGCGCCCAGTGCGTGGTCTGGCAGACCGCGGTCAACCCCGTGGTGGCCCTCGAGCTGCTCGCCACCGGCGCCTGGTCCGGCGCCGGCGTGCGCGGGCCCGAGTCCTTCGACGCGGTGCCCTTCCTCGACCTCCTGCAGGCGCCCGCGCCCAAGGGCTATGGCTCCCCGTGGGGCCAGCAGGACCGGTGACCGGCCGGGCGGCGCCGCGCCGCGGATCCCGTTGTCCCGGCAGGCCTAGGATCGGTTCATGACCCGGTACGGCCCCCAGTTCGGCCCCGACATCACCTTCCTCGGCGTGCCCCGCTGCGACCTGGACGACCCCGAGACCTACGCCGACGCGGAGGTCGTCATCCTCGGCGCGCCGTTCGACGGGGGCACCTCGCACCGGCCGGGCACGCGGTTCGGCCCGATGGCGATCCGGATGACCGACTACCTGGCCCACGACGGCTCCCGCCCCAGCCTCGCGCTGCGCACCGACGGCCTCGTCGACCTCAAGGTCGTCGACGCCGGCGACGTGGAGATGTACTCCGGGGAGATCGAGAAGGCGCTGCCCGCGCTCGAGGCGGCGGTGGAGAAGGTGACCCGCGCCGGCAAGATCCCGGTCGTGCTCGGCGGCGACCACTCGATCGCCTACCCCGACGCCAAGGGCGTGGCCAACGTCCTGGGCCACGGCCGCATCTCGATGCTGCACTTCGACGCCCACGCCGACACCGGCGACATCGAGTTCGGCTCGCTGTGGGGCCACGGCCAGCCGATGCGCCGGCTCATCGAGTCCGGGGCCTTGCGCGGCGACCGGTTCCTGCAGATCGGGCTGCGCGGCTACTGGCCTCCGCCGGAGACGCTGGACTGGATGGCCGGGCAGAAGATGCGCTCCTACGAGATGACCGAGATCGGCCAGCGCGGGCTGGAGGAGTGCCTCACCGAGGCCTTCGGTATCGCGACCGACGAGTGCGAGGGCGTCTTCCTGTCCGTGGACATCGACGTGTGCGACCCGGGGCACGCCCCGGGCACGGGCACGCCCGAGCCGGGCGGCATCTCGGCGCGCCAGCTGCTGGACTCGGTGCGCCGCATCTGCCTGGAGCTGCCCGTCGTGGGCATCGACGTGGTCGAGGTCAGTCCGCCCTACGACCACGCCGACATCACGGCCGCGCTGGCCAACCGCGTGGTGCTCGAGGCCCTCTCGGCCATCGCCCGCCGGCGCCAGGACGCCCGCGACGGCACCACGTGGGACCCCCGGCGCCCCCTGCTGGAGGGGCGCTGACCGCGCGGGCCGCGGACCCGGCATACCCGAGCCGCACCACCTGACCACCTCCGTCCCTGACCCTCCTGAGAGGCTGACCACCATGGCGACCGAGTCCGAGAAGACCCTCATCGACAGCGTGCCCACCGGGCTGTTCATCGGCGGGCAGTGGCGCGACAGCAGCGACGGCGCCACGATCAAGGTCGAGGACCCCGCAACGGGCGAGATCCTCACCGAGGTGGCTGATGCCACCGTCGCCGACGGGACCGCCGCCCTCGACGCGGCCGTGGCCGCGCAGGCCGACTGGGCCGCCACGCCGCCGCGCGACCGGGGCGAGATCCTGCGCCGGGCGTTCGAGGCGATCACCGCCCGCGCCGACGACTTCGCGATGCTCATGACCCTGGAGATGGGCAAGCCGCTGGCGGAGTCGCGCGGCGAGGTGACCTACGGTGCGGAGTTCTTCCGCTGGTTCTCCGAGGAGGCCGTTCGCATCCACGGTCGCTGGTCCACCGCGCCCAACGGGGCGACCCGGCTCATGACGATGAAGCAGCCGGTCGGCCCGACGCTGATGATCACGCCGTGGAACTTCCCGCTGGCCATGGGCACCCGCAAGATCGGCCCGGCGCTCGCCGCCGGCTGCACCATGGTCGTCAAGCCGGCCTCGCAGACGCCGCTGACCATGCTCGCCCTGGCCGACCTGCTCACCGAGTGTGGTGTCCCCGCCGGCGTCCTCAACGTCGTCACCACCAGCCGCACCGGTGACGTCATGGAGCCGCTGATCCGCGACCCGCGCCTGCGCAAGCTGACCTTCACCGGCTCCACCCCGGTCGGCAAGCGCCTGGTCGAGCAGTCCGCGGAGCAGCTCCTGCGGGTCTCGATGGAGCTCGGCGGCAACGCGCCGTTCCTCGTCTTCGAGGACGCCGACGTCGACAAGGCCGTCGAGGGCGCCATGCTGGCCAAGATGCGCAACATCGGCGAGGCATGCACCGCCGCCAACAGGTTCCTCGTGCACGAGTCGGTCGCCGAGGAGTTCGCGACCAAGTTCGCGGCGAAGATGTCGGCCCTGACCGTCGGCCGGGGGACCGAGGACGGCGTGACCGTCGGCCCGCTCATCGACGGCAAGGCTCGCGACGGCGTCGCCGAGCTGGTCGAGGAGGCCCGCGGCAAGGGCGCCAAGGTCGTCGTCGGCGGGGCGGCCACGGGGGAGCGCGGCTACTTCTACCAGCCGACCGTCCTCACCGACGTGCCGGCGGACGCCCGGCTGGTGCGCGAGGAGA
>NZ_DASVZH010000174.1:0-6553 GCF_036391795.1 Oryzihumus sp. | reverse complement strand
CAGAAGCTGAACGAGCTCCTCGTTGCAACCGCCGCTTGAAACCGCCGGCCGCGAAACCCCGAGGAACGTCCCTCTCGGCGTGTCCAGGCTTCCCTGGCTAGAGCACGGTGCGCCGGGTCAGGCGTCGGCCGGGACAGCGCGCGCTGAGCAGCACCTCGGCCACGGTGAGGACCTTCACCGGGGTCATCCACCCCTGTGACGGCTTGTGCAACGCCCAGCCGTCGCCGAGCGTGACGGCCACGTGCTGGACCAGCCCCTCCGGCGAGCGCCAGACCAGCACCGTGCCCGGACGGTCGTCCCGGCCGCCGGGACGCGTGCGGTCGGCGAGCCACTGCTCGAAGGGCTCTCGCTGCATCCACTGCGTCGACGAGTCGCTGACCCCCGACGCCGCCATCACCGTCGCCAGGCAGTTGGGTCCGCTGCCGGCCGGGAACCGCCCGGCCTGCTCCGCCGCCCCAGGCAGGACGCGTTGTGCCCCGCGCCAGACCTCAGCGGGGACCTCGGCGTGCCGGCTGCGCCGCATCCCGCCCTCCACGAACGGCACGAGCGCCTCGAGCTCGCGACCCTCGAGCAGGTCCCGCCACCACACGAAGCGGTGGCCGTCGGCCTGCTCGCGTATGCCGTGCCCCCACAGGCCCGGCCAGGCCCGCACGCTCGGCACGAGCCTCCGGCCGGCGACCCGTTGCCCCCGCACCAGCTCCGCGCGCCGGTCCCGAGGCAGCGCCCTGAACTCGGTCGCCGTCAGCCCGCGACACGTCAACCCCTCGTCCGGGGAGTAGATGCCGAACGTGTCGCGCCACTCCACGGCGGCAGGACGGGCGTCCATGGCCCGTCCCAGCTCGGCCAGGGCGCTTCCCTCCGGGACGAGGAACGGCTGCACCTCGGGGGCGAACCAGCCCACCCACCGGGCCATGAGCTCGTCGCCCACCACGATGCCCAGAACCTCTCGCGCGCTCCCCACGACGTCATCGTGCCAGCCACCGCACCCAGACCCCGGACCTCGACCCCGCCCATCACTCCGCCGACAGGGACGTTCCTCGGGTTTCGGTGCTGCCGAGCCACTCGTAGCGGTGCTCGGGACGCCCGGTCGCGCCGTAGCGCAGCCCCAGGTGGACCCGGCCGGCGCGGGCCAGGTCGGCCAGGTAGCGCTGGGCGGTCGCCCGGGACACCCCGACCGCGTCGGCGATCGCCTGGGCCGTCATCGGCTCCTCGGAGGAGCGCAGCGCCTCGCGGACCGCCTCGGCGGTGACGGCGGAACGGCCCTTGGGCAGCGCCGAGCCGGTGAGGTCGCCCTCGTGCAGCATCCGCATCGCCCGGTCGACCGCCTGCTGGTCGAGCTGCCGGTCGCCGTGCAGGGACCGGTGGAACCGCTCGAACGCCACCAGCCGGTCGGCCAGGACCGCGGGCGCGAACGGCTTCAGCAGGTAGTTCACCGCCCCGCGCGCGATGGCCTGGCGCACCGTGGCCGCGTCGTCGGCGGCGCTGATGACGATCACGGCAGCCCCGACCTCACCGATCACCGTGGAGCCCGGCCGGTCCGGGAGGTACTCGTCGAGCAGCACCAGGTCCGGGGACGTCTCCGCGGCCAGCCGCACCGCGTCGGCGGCGGTGTGCGCGGTGCCGACGACCTCGAACCCCGGGACCCTCTGGCAGTACGACGCGTGCACCCGCGCCACCCGGAAGTCGTCGTCGACGACCAGCACCCTGATCACGTCAGCTCCTCGTGGCCGCGGGTGGCGGCCTGCCCCTCGCGCAGCAGCACGCCGCCCATCCTCGCGCGGAAGACGGCGCCGTGCCCGCTGCCGCCGGCGTCGACCAGCTCGACGTCACCGGCGTGCCGGCGGGCGGTCTGCCGGGCCAGCACCAGCCCGATACCGTGGCGCTCGGCACCCTGCGCCCGGGTGGTGAACCCACTGGCGAACACCCGGCCCACCTCGGCCGGGGGCACCCCGTCGCCGGAGTCGACAACGTGCACGAGCAGGTCGGTGCCGTCGGCAACCAGGGTGACCTCCACCGTGGCCGGGCGGGCAGGACCGTCTGCGGCCGCGCGTACGGCGTTGTCGACGAGGTTGGCTACGACGGTGACCGCGTCCAGCGGCGCGCGCAGCCGGGCGGGCACCCAGGTCGCGTCGGTCACGGTCAGGGTCACCCCCGACTCCGATGCCGCCGCGGCCTTGGCCGCCAGCAGCCCCGCGAGGTAGGGGTCCTCGACCCCGGCCCCGAGGGCCGCGCCGTCCTGGAGGTCGTCGAGGTAGCCCTGGGCCTCCTCGACGTGACCCAGGTGCAGCAGCCCGCTGAGGGCGTGGAGCCGGTTGGTGTACTCGTGGGCCTGGGCACGCAGGGCGTCGGTCAGCGCCCGGGTGGCCTCGAGCTCGCGACCGAGCTCATCGAGGTCGGAGCGGTCGCGCAGGATCAGCACCTGCCCCAGGTCGCGGCCCTCGCGGCGCACAGGCAGCCGGGTGGCCAGGACGACCCGCTCCCCCACCACCCGCATCGCCCCGGCCGGCGCCTCGCGGGCGGTGAACAGCGCCTGCACCTCCTCCGGCACGCCGGAGGCGGCGAGCGGCACCCCGGAGCTGATCGTCACCCCGAGCAGCCGGCTGGCCTCGGCGTTGCAGACGCTGACCCGGCCCCTGTCGTCCACGGCCAGCACCCCGTCGCGCACCCCTCCGAGCACGGCCTCGTGCTCGCGCAGCAGGTCGGCCATGTCCTCCGGCTCCAGCCCGAGCGTGGCCTGCCGCAGCCGCCGGGCCAGGGCCACCGCCCCGAGCGAGCCCAGGGCCAGCGCCGCCGCGGCGACCAGGGCCAGCAGCCCGGCCAGCTGCCACATCCGGTGGTTGAGGTCGGCGATGTCGATGCCGACGCTGACCTCCCCGACCACCCGCCCGTCGGCGGCGCGCAGCGGCACCTTCCCTCGGGCCGAGTCGCCCAGGGTGCCGCGCTGGATCGCGACCACCTCCCGGCCGGCGAGCGCGTCGGAGGGGTCGGTGCTGACCCGCCGCCCGATCAGCGAGGGCGTCGGGTGGCTGAAGCGGATGCCCGCGTCGTCGGTGACCACGACGTAGAGGGCGCCGGTCGCATGGCGCACCTGCGCGGCATACCGCTGGACCGGGCCGTCCACGGACGGCCGGGTGCTGCTCACCTCGGTGGCCAGCTGCTCGCGCTGCGCCACCGTCCGGGCGATGCCCAGGGCGCGCTGCTCGAACTGCTGCTCGAGGTCGCGGCGCAGCACCATGGTGGAGACGAGCGTGGCGAGCACGAGGACCAGCGCGAGGACGGCGACCTGGAACAGGATCGCCTGGGCCCGCAGCGGCAGCCGCCGGGGAGAGCGTGTGAGCACCCCGACACGGTATGGCGACCGGTCGCCTGCGGGGCCGTGAGCAGAACGCGCAGAACGCCACTTGTGTGAAATGAGGCCGTAACGCACGCAAGGGATGTGCGCCGGGTCACATCGCTCCTACGGTCGCCCGTCATGAGCCAGACCACCGCACCGGCCATCACCTTGCGGGGGGCGACGAAGAAGTTCGCCACCCGTGACGGCTCGGCCTTCACCGCCATCACCGACGTCGACCTCACCGTCGCCGCCGGCGAGTTCGTCACCGTCGTCGGCCCCACGGGCTGCGGCAAGTCGACGACGCTCTCGCTCGTCTCCGGCCTCGAACCGGCCACCTCCGGCACCGTGCAGGTGCACGGCAGCACGGTCACCGGCATCCCGGACGGGGTGGGCTACATGTTCCAGTCCGACGCGGTGCTGCCGTGGAAGAACGTGCTCGACAACGTCGCCCTGGGGCTGCGCTACCGCAAGGTCCCGGCGGCACAGGCCCGCGAGCGCGCCCGCGACTGGATCGCACGGGTCGGCCTCACCGGCTTCGAGGACCGCTACCCGCACCAGCTCTCCGGCGGCATGCGCAAGCGCGTCGCCATGGCCCAGACGCTCATCACCGAGCCGTCGCTGCTGCTGCTCGACGAGCCGTTCGGCGCCCTCGACGTGCAGACCCGCGAGCTCATGCAGGACGAGCTGCTGCGGCTGTGGTCCGGCACCGGCGCCGCGGTCGTGTTCGTCACGCACGACCTCACCGAGGCGATCAGCCTCGCCGACCGGGTGGTCGTCATGACCGCCGGGCCGGCCACCGTCAAGGACGTCGTCACCGTCGACCTGCCCCGCCCACGCCGGGTCGAGGAGATCCGGCTGACGCCCGAGTTCACCGAGCTGTACCGCCGCGTGTGGGACAGCCTTCGCGAGGAAGTGGAGATCACCCGTGCCCGAGGAGCCTCCCGTGTTGCTTGAGCGGACCGAGCGACCGGCCGACACCGCCCCCACCCCCGCCGGGAAGGACGGTGCTCCCGCCCGCGCGACCGGCCCGATCGCGTTCCTGCGCGGGCGCTCCGGCCACTCGCCGGTCATGGTCAACGTCGTGCGGGTGGTCCTCGTGGCGGCCTGGCTCGCCGCGTGGGAGCTGGCCGCCCGGACCGTGATCGACCCCTTCTACTACTCGATGCCCAGCCAGATCTGGACCAAGCTCGTGGAGTGGTTCACGGTCGGCACCTCGCAGGGCACGATCTGGGAGAACATCGCGGTCACCCTGCAGGAGGCGGTCTACGGCTTCGTCCTGGGCAGCCTCGCCGGCGTGCTGCTCGGCGTCGCGCTGGGCCGCAGCCCGTTCCTTGCTGACGTGCTCGCGCCGTTCATCAAGGGCGCCAACGCGATCCCGCGCATCGTGCTCGCGTCGCTGTTCGTCATCTGGTTCGGCCTGGGCATGAGCTCCAAGGTCGCCACCAGCTTCGTGCTGGTCTTCTTCGCGGTCTTCTTCAACGCCTTCCAGGGCGCCCGCGAGGTCGACAGGGTGCTCGTCGACAACGCCCGCATCCTCGGCGCCGGCCGGTGGGACATGCTGCGCACGATCATCCTGCCGAGCGCCACCTCGTGGATCCTGGCCAGCCTGCACGTCGCCTTCGGCTTCGCCCTCATCGGCGCGATCGTCGGCGAGTTCACCGGCGCCGACAAGGGCCTGGGCATCCTCATCAACCACGCCCAGGGCAACTTCGACGCCGCCGGCATCTACGCGGGGATGATCGTCACCACCGTGATCGCCCTGGTCGCCGAGTGGCTCATCAGCAAGGTCGAGGTGCGCCTGACCGCGTGGCGTCCGGCCGTCAAGGGCAACGCCGCCTCCGGCCTGTAGCCCGACCACCACCGGCCCGTATCCCGGGCCGTCGCCTCCGCGACGCGTCCCCGGTCCGCGCCACCCGCGGATACCGCTGCTGTTCAACGCTTTTCACCCATCTCACGAAAGAGAGCACTGCCATGCGCCCGCGCACCCACAAGCTCGCCGCGCTCGTCGCCCTGCCCCTCGCCCTGGCTGCGCTGTCCGCCTGTCGCGACTCCCGCGCCGGCGCGAGCACGAACGCCGCGGGCCAGCCGCAGGTCAAGATCATGGTCGGCGGCATCGACAAGGTCATCTACCTGCCGGCCAAGCTCACCGAGCAGCTCGGCTACTTCAAGGAGCAGGGCGTCGACGTGCAGCTGCTGACCGAGCCGTCCGGCGCCTCCGCGGAGAACGTCCTGCTCTCCGGGCAGGTGCAGGGCGTCGTCGGGTTCTACGACCACACCGTCACGCTGCAGGCCCAGGGCAAGTGCCTGACCAGCGTCGTCCAGCTCGCCAAGACCCCCGGCGAGGCCGAGGTCGTCTCGACCCAGGCCGCCGCGACCCTGGCCGGCGCCAAGGACTTCAAGGGCAAGAAGCTCGGCGTCACCTCGCCCGGCTCCTCCACGGACTACCTGACGCAGTACCTCGCGGCGAAGAACGGCATCAAGGCGGCCGACTACTCCACGGTCAAAGCCGGCGCCGGGTCCACGTTCATCGCGGCCCTGTCCAACGGCGGTATCGACGCCGGCATGACCACCGACCCCACGATCGCCAACGTCGAGGCCAAGGGCCTGGGCAAGGTGCTGGTCGACATGCGTACCGAGGAGGGCACCCGCCAGGCGCTCGGCGGGCTCTACCCGGCGGCCTCGCTCTACATGGGCTGCGACTACGTCAAGGCCAACCCGGCGACGGTGCAGAAGGTCGTCAACGCGTTCGTCAAGACGATGAAGTGGATCGGCAGCCACGACGCCGGCGAGATCGCCGCGAAGATGCCGGCCGACTACGCCGGCGGCGACAAGGCGCTCTACGTGAAGTCGATCAAGGACTCCTCGCCGATGTTCACCGCCGACGGCCGGATGCCCGAGGGGGGACCGCAGACCGTGCTGGACGTGCTCGGCACCTTCAACGACAAGGTGAAGGCCAAGAAGGACTCGATCAAGCTCGACGAGACCTACACCACGGCGTTCGTCGACAAGGCCAGCTGAGCCGGCCGGCCCTCACCTCCGCCCGCCGGGTCCGGCCGGCTCACCCCCGCCGAGAGGGACGTTCCTCCGGGTTTCGCGCCACCGCAAACCCCGAGGAACGTCCCTCCCGGCGGGTCAGGCCTCCCGGCCACGGGGAGGCCACAGCGCGAGCGCCGCACGCCACCCGGCGGTCAGCGGCAGGCCGGCCAGGTCGTCGGTGGG
>NZ_DASVZH010000173.1:0-1618 GCF_036391795.1 Oryzihumus sp. | reverse complement strand
GGCCCTTCGCGCGGGAGGGTCAGGCGCCGGGGCCGGGGCCGCGGCCCTGGCGGCGCAGCCCCTCCTGGACCGCGCCGACCAGGACCCGGGCGATGATGCCGACGAAGGCGAGGTCGCCGACCATCTGCAGCGTGGTCACGATCCGGGCCGTCTGGCTGACCGGGGTGATGTCGCCGAAGCCCACCGTGGCGAAGACCGTGACGACGAAGTACAGCGCGTCCAGGCGAGTCATCGGCTGGGAGTAGTTGCCGGCGTCCGCCAGCTCGATGAGGAAGTGGGTCGAGGCGCAGATGACCAGGAACAGCGGGAGCGTGGTGCCGACCGCCTCCACGGCGCGCAGCCGGGGATGGGGCGAGCGCAGGATGCTGCGCACCTGCCAGACGAGCAGCCCCGCAACGACGAGGAGGAGGAGCACGACCCAGACCGTGAGGTGCACCCGCGTGCCGTCCAGCGGCACCGTGAAGTACAGGACCAGCACCACCGTGGCCACCGAGAGCGAGCGCAGCAGGGCGGCGACCAGGCGCCGGGGTCCACCGTCGTCCAGCCGCCCCGGGCGCGACACGGCTCCGCCGCTCAGCTCAGGGGCTGCGGGGTGCGGGGCACCCCCGTCGGCCCGGCCGCGGGAGCGGGCGCGCGCGGTCCCCCACCCGGCTCCAGCGCCCCGAGCAGCGTGGCGTGCTGCTCGGCACTGAGGTGACCCTCGGCATACAGCCGCTCCACCCGGGCGCGCAGGGCGGCGACCTCGTCCGGCGTGGCGGTGGCCGCCTCGCCGAGCGCGTGCACGGTGCGGCGCACCTCGAAGGCGAGCACGCACTGCAGCACGCCGGTGATGACGGCCCACAGCCCGAGCACCACGACCACCAGGCTCAGCGTCACCTCCGGGCGCCGCACCACCCACAGTCCGAGCAGGACCTCGACCACGCCCACGGCGGCCGAGAGCCCCCACGCCGGCAGCGCGTGGCGGCGGGCGACCGAGGTCACCACGTGGAAGCCGCCGGCGAGGACCAGCCAGATGCCGGCGAACTCGGCGAGGACGAGGAAGGTCGGGGCCGGCCATGCGAGCAGCACGACCCCGGCGAGCACCTCGACCAGCCCCGCCATGACCTGCTCGCCGCGGCTCTGCCGGGCGAAGACGGGGCTGAAGACCAGGGCCACGCCGTGGATGAGGAACAGCAGCCCGACCAGCACCACCAGGCCCTTGACCGCCCAGTCGGTGACGAGGATGAGCAGACCCACGAGCACGCTGACCAGCCCGGACAGCAGCGGCACCCACCACAGCAGGCTCACCTGCCGCGCCGCCTGGGCCAGCACCGGGCCCTCCCGCGCCACGCCGGCCGGCGCCGTCCCGCCCTGCGTCATGGGGTCCTCATCTCCGCCGCCGCCGGATCAGGTGCCCACGGGGACCGGTGCCGGGGCCTGGGCGGCGGCGCGCTCCAGCGCCGCGTCGAGGGTGATGGCGGCGTCGATCAGGGACAGATGGGTGAACGCCTGCGGGAAGTTGCCCAGCTGCTCACCGGAGAGGCCGATCTCCTCGGCGTACAACCCCACGTGGTTGGCGTAGGTGAGCATCTTCTCGAACACCAGCCGGCCCTCCTCGACCCGGCCGGACCGGGCGAGG
>NZ_DASVZH010000172.1:0-4129 GCF_036391795.1 Oryzihumus sp. | reverse complement strand
AGGAGGCACAGGGCGGCCTCACCCTGCCCGAGCACGACCCTGACATCGTGTCCGGGCTCTCACCGGCACGGGCTGCCCCCGGGCTGCGAGGTGCGGCAGCATGCGGCGCATGGACGCCACCTCGCAGCCCACAGGTCCCCTCGCCGGTCTCAAGGTCGTCGAGATGGCGGGGATCGGGCCGGCCCCGTTCGTGGCCATGGTGCTGGCCGACCTCGGCGCAGACGTGGTCCGGGTGGACCGCCCCGGCGGCCCCGGCCTGCAGGTGACGGCCCCGGCATACGACGTCCTCAACCGCGGCCGCCGCAACGTCTGCCTCGACCTCAAGCGGCCCGAGGCGCGCGAGGCGGTGCTGCAGCTGGTGGACCGGGCGGACGTGCTGCTCGAGGGCTTCCGCCCCGGGGTGATGGAACGGCTCGGTCTCGGGCCGCAGGAGTGCGCCGCGCGCAACGCGCGGCTCGTGTATGCCCGGATGACCGGGTGGGGCCAGGACGGCCCGCTGGCCGCGCGCGCCGGCCACGACATCGCCTACATCGCCCTCACCGGTGCCCTGCACGCCACCGGCCGGGCCGGCGGGCCGCCCCAGGTGCCGGCCAACCTGCTGGGGGACTTCGGCGGCGGCGCGATGACCTGTCTGGTCGGGATCCTGGCCGCGTTGCACGAGCGGACCCGCAGCGGGCTGGGCCAGACCGTCGACGCGGCGATCGTCGACGGCACCGCACTGCTCACCGCCCAGCTCCAGGGCCTGGTCGGCGCGGGCGTGTGGGAGCCGAGCCGCGGGGTGAACCTGCTCGACACCGGCGCGCCGTTCTACGACGTCTACGAGACCGCCGACGGCGAGCACGTGGCGGTGGGCGCCCTGGAGCCACGCTTCTACGCCGCGCTGCTCGAGGGGCTGGAGCTCGACCCGGCGCAGGTGCCCGACCGGAACGACCCGGCGCTGTGGCCGCGGCTGCGCACCACGCTGGCGGCCGCCTTCGCCGGCCGCACCCAGGCAGAGTGGGTGGAGGTGTTCGCCGACTCCGACGCCTGCGTCGCGCCGGTCGTGCCGCTGCACCGCGCACCGCAGCACCCGCACCTGGCCGCCCGTGCGGCATACACGCAGGTGGACGGGGTGACCCAGCCGGCGCCGGCACCGCGCTTCGGGCGCACCCCGGGGGCGGTGACCCGGGGCCCGGCGGCGACCGGGGAGCACACCCGCGAGGCGCTGGCCGACTGGGGCGTGGCCGACGTGGACGCGCTCATCGGCACGGGGGTAGCCGTGCAGGCCTGAGGCCTGGATGACACCATTGGTCGCGTGCTCCCCGAGGTCGCGCCGACGGCTGCCAGCAAACCCTTGGTCATCGCCCACCGCGGCGCCAGCAAGGCCGAACCGGAACACACGCTCAAGGCCTACAAACGGGCGATCGCCGAGGGGGCCGACGCGCTCGAGTGCGACGTGCGGCTGACCGCCGACTCCCACCTCGTGTGCGTGCACGACCGCCGGGTCAACCGCACCTCCAACGGCAGGGGGCTGGTCTCCACCCTGGAGCTGGCCAAGCTCGAGGGGCTGGACTGGGGCTCCTGGCACGAGCTGCACGGCACCGACGACGAGATCCCGGACCGGGACCGCAAGCAGATCCTCACCCTGCGCTCGCTGCTGCGGACCGTCCTCGAGGCCGACCGCGAGGTCGGCCTCGCCATCGAGACCAAGCACCCCACCCGGTATGCCGGGCTGGTCGAGCGGGAGCTCGCGCGGGTGCTCACCGAGATGGGGCTGCACCGGGCCCACGTGCCCGGCCGCCCGCACGTGCGGGTGATGTCGTTCTCGCAGCTGGCCTGCCAGCGGATGCGCCAGCTGTGCCCCGAGCTCGACCTCGTCTACCTCATCGAGGGCTCGGTCCCGCTGCGGTTCCGGGACGGCTCGCTGCCCAAGGGCGTCCGGATCGCCGGGCTGGACATCAAGCTCGTGCGCCGGTGGCCGCAGACCGTCGCCCGGCAGCACCGCCGCGGGCACCAGGTCTACGTCTGGACGGTCGACACCGCCGAGGACGTGGACCTGTGCCTCGAGCTCGGCGTGGACGCGATCATCACCAACCGTCCCCACTTCGTCCTCGACCACACCCGGGACAGCCATTAGCCTGTGTCGAAGAGCCGGGTGGGCAGCTTCGCGAGGACGGAGACGTGATGGGGGCGGCAGGGGGCGGTACTGCTTCTGACCCGGCGACCGCAGCACCGGCGCAGGGTGAGCAGGCTCCGCTGGTGGACGACTTCGGCGGCGAGGTGGGGGTCGGTCAGACCCGCACCATCCGGGTGCCGTGGGACGCAGCGTCGGTGACCAAGGTCCGGCGCGCAGTGGTGACCGACCTGCGTGCTCGCGGCGTCGGCGCCGAGGTGGTCGACGAGGCCGAGATCGTGGTGTCCGAGCTGGTCGCCAACGCGCTGCGGCACGCCAAGCCGCTCGGGGACGGCGCGGTCCGGGTGCACTGGAAGGTCAAGGACCCGGTGGTCGAGGTCGAGGTGACCGACGGCGGCGGGCCGACCAGCCCGCGCCCGGCGCCGCCCTCGGTCTGGGGCCAGGCCGGTCGGGGCCTGCGCATCGTGCGCAGCCTCGCCCACGAGTGGGGCGTGCAGGACGAGCGCTCCGGCTGCACCGTGTGGGTCGCCCTCGGCGGCCCGTCGCGGCGCCGCACCGGCTGAGTCACCCGCCCACTAGGGTGGGCGACCATGGGCAAGGCTTCCCGACGCAGTCGTCAGTCCGCATCCGGCCAGCGCGCCGCGACCCCCGCACCGGCACCCTTCGTGTCGCGCCCCTTCGAGGGGCTGACCGGGGAGACCGACTGGGTGGCGCTGCGCGAGATCCTGCCCGCGGCCACCGCCACGGTGCGGGTCGCCGCTGACGCCTCCCTCGAGGGGGCTGCCGGCACGGCCACCATCGCCACCGTCCTGCCGCTGGCCTGGCCGGGCCTGCACCGCACCGACGGGCAGGTGCTCGTGGCCACCCAGTCCGGCAGCAGCACCGGCGACGCCAGCCGCGACCTGGCCCAGGTGCTGCTCGCGACGCTGGCCGCCGAGCCCGGGACCCCGGTGACCTCCACCCCGCAGGCGACCGCCGGGACCCCGCGGCTGCAGGACGTGCTCGACCCGGCCATGCCGTTCGAGGTGACGGTGCACGAGGGCTTCGACTTCTGGGTCGAGGACGTCGCCGACCTCGACGAGGAGGGCCGCGCCAGCCTCGAGCGGGCCAACGCCGTCGCCGTGCCGACCCGGCCGCTGTCCGGCGTGACCTCGGCCTACTGGTGCCGCATCGGTGAGCGCACCCACCTGCGCTGGGTGCTGCCCCAGGACGAGGACCGCGCCACCGACGCGCTGGCCCGGCTGCACGCCGCCCACGACAGCGGCCTGGGGGAGGGGACCCGCCTGCTCGGGGCCTTCCGGGCGTGCGGCCTGCTCGTGCCGGTGTGGGACCTGGACCCGACCCGCGAGGCGGCCGACTACGAGGACGAGGCCGCGGCCTGGCTCAAGCGCTACGACCAGGCGCTGGCGGCGACCGAGCCGCTGACCGCGGAGGAGCGCCGGGCCCGCTCCGGTCTGCTCAGCCGCCAGGTCACCCTGCGCTGAGGCAGCCGGTGACCTCACCCACCCCGCGGCCGGGCCCTGTCGGGGTCGCCGCCGTCATCCCCGCCAAGGACGAGGCCGAGCGGATCGCCGCCACCATCGCGGCGGTGCGGGCGATCCCCGGTGTCGACCTCGTCGTGGTCGTCGACGACGGCAGCACCGACGCCACCGCCGACATCGCCCGCGAGGCGGGGGCGGTCGTCGAGCGGCACCCGCGCAACCGGGGCAAGGCGGCCGCCATGACCACCGGTGCGGCGCGGGTGGCCCGGGAGGACGCCGGGACCGCACGGCCGCTGCTCTTCGTGGACGCCGACCTCGAGGCCAGCGCCGCGAACCTGGGCGCCCTCGTGCCCCCGGTCACCGCGGGCGAGGCCGACATGACCATCGCGATCCTGCCCCCGCAGAAGCAGGCCGGCGGGGGGCGCGGCTTCGTGGTCCGCCTGGCGCGCAAGGGGATCCACGACCTCACCGGCTGGCAGGCCACCCAGCCGCTGTCCGGCATGCGGTGCCTGTCCCGCACCGCCTTCGACGCGGC
>NZ_DASVZH010000171.1:0-2282 GCF_036391795.1 Oryzihumus sp. | reverse complement strand
GCGGCCAGGGCGAGCGTCCGCGCCAAGGTGGTCAACGCCGGGCAGGTCTGCACCTCCCCCAGCCGGTTCCTGGTCGACCGCGCCATCGCGCCCGCGTTCACCGAGGCGTTCGTCGCCGCGATGCAGGCGATCAAGGTTGGCGACGGCCTGGCCGACGGCGTGCAGATGGGCCCGATGGTGAGCGCACGGCGCCGGGGCGGCGTGCACCGCCTGGTCGCCGACGCGGTCGAGCGCGGCGCTCATGTGATGCTCGGCGGCGAGCCGGTCCCCGGCCCGGGGTTCTTCTACCCGCCGACCGTGCTGACCGACGTCCCCGCCGACGCCGAGCTGCTGCGCGAGGAGCCGTTCGGGCCGGTCGCGCCGATCTCGGCGTTCGATGACCTCGACGAGGCCCTGGCCAGCGCCAACGCGCTGCCCTACGGACTAGCCGCCTATGCCTTCACCGACTCTGCGGCCACCGCCGAGCGGCTGATCGCGGGGTTCGAGGCAGGCATCCTGTCGATCAACCACTGCAGCGGCTCGGTGCCGCAGGCACCGTCCGGCGGCGTCAAGGACAGCGGCTACGGCCGCGAGGGTGGCCACGAGGGCCTGTCGGGCTACCTGGTCACCAAGCGCGTCTCGCATCGGCTGAGTCCATGATCTGGTGCCGCTTCGACGACGGGGGAAGGCCGCGGTACGGCCTGGTCGACGGGGACGTCGTCACGCCGGTCGCCGGGAGCCCGCTCACCCGGTGGCACCGGCTTCGCCGCCAGCCGCTCCGGCTGGCGGACCTGCGGCTATTGCCGCCGGTTGTCCCTGGCACGTTCTACTGCGCTGGCCTGAACTACAAGGGCCACGCGCAGCGGGCGGCCGCCGGCGACTACCCGCACGGGGCCGTGCCCACCCGCCCGGAGATCGGCTACCGCGCCAACAGCGCCCTGATCGGGCACGGCGAGCCGATCGTCCGGCCAGCCGACTGCGACGAGCCGCTGGTGGCCGAGGGTGAACTAGTCGCCGTGATCGGTCGCAGCACTCGGCACGCTACGCCGGACGAGGCGAGGGCCGCCGTGCTCGGCTGGACCATCGGCAACGACGTCAGCGCGCGCGGCTGGCAGCGCACCGATCGCACCTTCTGGCGGTCCAAGAACAGCGACACCTTCAAGCCGATGGGGCCCTGCCTGGTCACGGGCACCGACCCGCTGGCGGCGACGACCACGGTGCGGGTCGACGGGCAGGTGGCGGCCTCCTTTCCCACCGGGGACATGCTGTTCGACCCGTACGAGTTCATCACGGCCATGTCCCGCTACATCACCCTGCGGCCCGGCGACGTCGTGTGGATGGGCACCGACGAGACCGCCGCCGTGATGCCCGGGCAGGTCGTCGACATCACGATCGACGGCCTCGGGACCCTGTCCAACCCAGTTATCGAGGAGAAACTGTCATGAGCAGCGACCGGCCCGCTTTCATCCATCACGTCAACTTTCCGACGACCGACCCCGAGCGGACCAAGGAGTGGTATACGAAGGTCTTCGGGATGAAGTACATCCAGCCCAAGAGCAACACCAAGGTGGTGCTCATGACGCGGGGCAACTTCGACCTGCACTTCACGCCGGTCGAGGAGATGGACCGGATGGCGCCCTACCACTTCGCGGTCGAGGTCGAGGACTGGGACGGATTCCTGGCCCACCTGCGCGAACTCGGCATCAGGCACACCAGGCCGATCACCCGGCCGGAGAACAACTCCATGTTCTGCTACATCCACGACCCCGACCACACCATGATCGAGATCGTGTACCACCACCGCAGGCAGTTCCCGCCGGTGATGGAGTACGACCCGGCCGAGAACATGGCGAAGGCCAGGGCCGGCGCCGGCGCGCGGGCCGAGTGAGGCCGGCGATGACCTGGGCAGACCGCGACGACGTCCGGCTGTACTACGAGGTGCACGGCAGCGGCCCCGCGGTGCTGTTCGTGCACGGCTCGGGCGGGCACCACGCCGCCTGGTGGCAGCAGGTCGCCGCGCTGCGCGGCGACCACACGGTCATCACGATGGACCTGCGCGGCTTCGGCTGCTCCCGCTGGCACGGCGAGCACGATGCCAGGGCCTTCCCCGGTGACATCGTCGCCGTGCTCGATGCCGTGGCCGCCGACGGGGGGCCGGAGCGGGCCGTGCTCGTCGGCCAGTCCATCGGCGCGGCGGCCGCGCTGCGCGCGGCACTGAGCCGCCCCGACCGCACCGCCGGCGTCGTGCTCGCGCACTCGCTCGGCGGTCTGAAGCACCCCGAGCTTGCCGAGCTGGTGAAGGC
>NZ_DASVZH010000170.1:0-2420 GCF_036391795.1 Oryzihumus sp. | reverse complement strand
GCTGGCCGTTGGCCGGGGCGTCGGTGGCCGGGGCCGGGGTCTCGGCAGCCGGGGCGGAGCCGCCGGCCTGGCGGGCGCGGATGGCGGTGAGCAGGTCGCCCTTGCGCATCTTCGCCGTCCCGGTGATGCCCAGGCTCGTGGCGAGCCCCTGGAGCTCGGCGAGGCGCATGGTGCTCAGACCGCCCGTACGACGAGTGGTCCCGCCGCTGCCCTCAGGCATTGCGACGAGCTCGGTGGTGTCTGTCACGAAGGATCCTTCCCCCTCGTATTCGGTCCGCCAGAGTGCGGAACCGGGGTCTGCGTCAGGTCAGAACCTGATCGATGGAGGGCCATGTGTGCTGGCGGGTAGCGCAGCAGGACGCAACGGGAGCGTTGCGCTCACATGGTGGTTGGTGCACCGTGGCGACTGGCTCGACCAGGGGGGATGATCGGCGTTCGTCGCCGGGGTGCGTCCTCAGGGTAACACCACCGCACGACTGCCATGTGCGAAGTGTCAAACGTGTTGCGCCGGATGGTCATTCCCGCAGGTCAGCCCGCAACCCGGTCGATCCGCGCGCCCGTGCCGGCGATGCCGGGGCGCAGCACCTGCCACCCCTGCGCCGGCACCAGCGTGGCGACCGCGTCGGCGTCGGCGCGGGTGCTGAGGACGAGGACGCTCGGGCCGGCGCCGGAGATGACGGCGGCGTGCCCCCGGTCGCGCAGCCGGTCCACCAGCGTCATCGAGGCACCGAGCGCGGCGCGCCGTTGCTCCTGGTGCAGCCACTCCCGCGTGGCCGGCAGCAGCAGGTCCGGCCGCCGGGTCACGGCCTCCACCAGCAGCGCCGCGCGCGCCGAGTTCAGCGCCGCCTCAGCGTGCGGCACGTGGTCCGGGAGCACCGCCCGCGCCGTGCTCGTCGCCAGCTGCTCCTGGGGGACCAGCAGCACCGGGGTGACCTCGGGGCTGACAGCCAGCTGGACGGTGCGCGTGTGGCGCGGGGCGTCCGCCTCGGACCAGGACAGGGTCATCCCGCCGTAGACGCTGGCCGAGGCGTTGTCGGGGTGGCCCTCGACCGCACTCGACAGGTCGTTGGTGAACTCCCGGTCGAGCCCGCGGTCGAGGTCCTCCACACCGGCGGCGAGGTCGTGCAGGCCTTGCGCCGCAACGACTCCCGTGACGATGGCCGTCGCCGAGGAGCCCAGCCCGCGACCGTGCGGCACCGCGTTGAGACAGCTCATGGTCAGGCCGGCCGGGGGCTCGACGCCGAGCTCGGCCCAGGCGCGGACCATGGAGCGGTAGACGAGGTGGTTCTCGTCCAGGGGCACGCTGGCCGCCCCCTCGCCGGCGACCTCGACCTGCAGGCCGGGGGTGCCGGACACGGTCACCGTGCACTCGTCCCACAGGCCCAGCGCCAGGCCGATCGAGTCGAAGCCGGGCCCGAGGTTGGCACTGCTGGCCGGCACCCGGACCCGCACGCAGGACCCGGGCACGAGCGGGCTGACCACGTTCAGCCCTCGAGCCCGAGGGCGCCGGCGGCGGTGAACGCGTCGACGGGCACCCGCACGGGCACCACGGGCTCGCCGTCGGCGTCCTTGAGCGCCCAGGCGGGGTCCTTCAACCCGTGCCCGGTCACCGTGCACACCACGGTCGCCCCTGCCGGGACGAGCCCGTCGTGGGCCGCGGCGAGCAGGCCGGCCACGCTGGCCGCCGACGCCGGCTCGACGAAGATGCCCTCCCGCGCCGCGAGGATGCGGTGGGCGTCGAGGATCTGCGCGTCGCTGACGGCGTCGATCCGGCCGCCGGAGTCGTCACGGGCCTCCACCGCCTGCTTCCACGACGCGGGGTTGCCGATGCGGATCGCCGTCGCGATGGTCTCCGGGTGGTCGATCGGGTGGCCGGCCACGATCGGCGCCGCCCCCTCGGCCTGGAAGCCCCACATGCGGGGCAGGCGGGTGGCCGGGCCCGGCATACCGGTCAGGGAGCCCTCGGCGAGGTACTCGCGGTAGCCGCGCCAGTAGGCGGTGATGTTGCCGGCGTTGCCGACCGGCAGGCAGTGGATGTCGGGGGCGTCGCCGAGGGCGTCGACCACCTCGAACGCCGCGGTCTTCTGCCCCTCG
The DNA here is from genome assembly GCF_036391795.1 of Oryzihumus sp. GTDB lineage: Bacteria > Actinomycetota > Actinomycetes > Actinomycetales > Dermatophilaceae > Oryzihumus. Next base: position 326 of record NZ_DASVZH010000170.1, on the reverse strand, counting down.
ATGCGGGCCGGGTTGACCGAGTTGACCAGCTCCACCGGGTAGGCCTCGGCCAGCTTGCGGGCCAGGGTCAGGCAGTCGTCGAAGTTGCCCTCGACCTGCAGCAGCGTCGCACCGTGGGCGATCGCCTGGCTGAGCTTGCCCATAGCGATCTTGCCGTCGGGGACGAGCACCCCGCAGGCCATCCCCGCCTTGGTGGCGTAGGCGGCCGCCGAGGCGCTGGTGTTGCCGGTGGAGGCGCAGATGACGGCGCGGGCGCCGGCGCGGGCGGCGACCGAGATCGCCGTCGTCATGCCGCGGTCCTTGAACGAGCCGGTCGGGTTCAGGCC
>NZ_DASVZH010000169.1:0-4855 GCF_036391795.1 Oryzihumus sp. | reverse complement strand
GTGCACCGCCCCGGTGACCACGTGCCCGCCGCGGTAGGCGTGGTTGCGGGTCACCTCCCGCCAGACCGTGGACCGGTCCCGACCGATCACCGCCGCGATCTGCGGGAAGGTCAGCCCCTGCCCGAACAACACCTCGATCTGCGCGCGCTCCTGCTCCGACAACCGTGCACCAGGCATGACCGGATCCTTCCGTCATCCTCGTTGCAACAACCACTTGAAGCGGCCGCGGGCGAAACCCGAGGAACGTCCCTCTCGGCGGAAGAGGAACAGGGGAGGACCTGGGTCAGTGGTGGTGGCTGCCGTGGTGGTCGGTCCGCGGGTCGGTGCCGTCCCCGCAGCCGGGCCCCGCCGGCGGGAGCTCGCGCACGTCCGCCCGGGGCACGAGCCCGGTCAGCGCTCGGGTCCCCAGGGTGCGGACCCGCAGGGCGCCGCCGGCGCCGACACCGAGCACGACAGCCTGCGTGCCGGGCGCCAGGTGACCCGCGTCGAAGCGCGGGGAACACGTCGGCGCCGGGCCGACCAGGTGCACCACGCCGCGCAGGTGGAAGTCGTCCACCCAGCCGCGGGCCGGGGTGCCGTCGAGGGACTGCACCTCCTGCCACTGCCCGTCGGAGGCGACCACCCGCGCCAGGGTCCCGTCGGGCACGGCGGCGACGGTGCGGGAGCCCTGCACCGTGGCGCTCAGCGCGACGGCCGGCTCGGCCAGCTCGCCGTGGTCGTCCCGGCCGCTGACCAGCACCAGGCGGCCGTCGCGGGCCGGGGGAGCGACGCGGTCCGCCGCGCGGCCGGGGCCGTGCACCGGGGCAGCGCCGCAGGCGGAGAGGGACAGGGCCGCCGCCGCGACCCCCGCCGCGACGAACGCGCGGCGGGGGAGGCGGGCGGTGCGGGGCACGGCATACCTCACGGGCACGTCGTGGGGTTGGCCGTGCCCTTGGTGACGTTGGCGGAGATGGTGTTGCACCAGGCGCCGCCGTCGCCGCTGCGGTGGAACACCTTGTCGTACTGCGTGGAGGACAGGCTCCAGGAGTAGGTGTCGTAGACGGTCTCGGTGCCGCCCGAGATCGACAGGAAGCGGGCCGACTCGGCGCCGGTGTTGTTGAGGTAGCTCGAGCCCACGTCCATCACGTAGCGGCCGCCGGCCGGGATCACCGAGCCGGCCGGGATGGCCTTGGGGGAGCCGCCACCGCCGGCGGCGTCGTCGACGTAGTAGCCGCTGACGTCCACGCTGCTGGTGGTCGGGTTGTAGAGCTCGATCCACTCGTTGCCCGTCGAGGGCGCCATGAGGACCTCGTTGACTTTGACCTTCGTCGGGTCGCCGGTCGTGCCGCCACCGCTGGAGTCGCCGGTGACGTAGGTCCTCGTGCCGCCGTCGTAGTCGACGGTGTAGCCGGCGCCAGTGTTGCTCGTGGCCAGGTGCACGGTGCCGTTGTGGTTGAACGTGCCGCTGTAGTCGATCGCCGCGCCGGTGGTGTCCGTGGTGTCGCACGGGTCGTTGGCCAGGAAGATGTCGGCGCCGACGGAGCGGTAGTTGTTCAGTGTCGCGTTGCCGGGGTGGCCATAGGAGTTGACGCCGCAGGAGATGAAGGTCGTCCGTGGGGTGAGCGCCTGCAGGTACTTCAGCGACGAGGAGTGCGCCGAGCCGTGGTGGTTGGCGCGCACCGTGTCGACGTCGCCGATCTTGGGCGCGAGGCCGGCCTCGATGTCGTTGTAGGTGTAGCCGTTGGCGCTGGTGGAGTACTCACCGTCGCTGTCGCCGGCGGTGGCGTACCTGTACGGCCCGTAGGCGAACCGCACCGCGATCGAGTAGTCGTTCTCGCTCGGCGGGGTGGCGTCGGCGGTGTGGTCGCCGCTGACCGGGGTGACCCCGTCGGCCTGCTTGGTCCCGTAGGCGTTGGCGTTGAGGATCGAGCCGGTGGCGCCGCCGCCCATGTCGATCGTCGGCCACGGGCCGGGGTTGGTCAGCCGCAGCACCTTGCCGTCGATGTTCGCGCGGTCGGCCTGCCCGGCCGGTCCGTACAGCCAGCAGATCCACCGGGTCGCCGTGCTCGACGTCGTGCCGGCGTTGTGCCACGCGGTCTCGTTCGCCGGGGCGGTCGAGGTCCCGACCTCGCAGGACCCGTCACCGTTGGCGTCGTTCCAGACCCCGCCGTCGTGGTCGATGAGCTGGCCGACCTCGAAGCCCAGCCCGCCGCTGCCCGTCGGCGCCAGCAGCTGCCAGAGCCCGTTGCCGTAGGTCTGGGTGTCGTGGGGGTTGCCGGAGTAGCCGATGTGGTCCAGGTGCTGGTGCGAGGCCATCACGTAGTCCAGGTGCACCGGGCCCGAGGCGATCCCGCAGATGCTGCGGATCTGCGCGGCCACCTTCGTCGCGTTGGTGCTGGTGCCGGTGGAGTTCCACGCCGTCTCGCCGAGGTCGATGAGCATGGTCTTGCCGGTCGGCCCGACGATGAGCTGGGAGTCGCCCTGCTCGACGTCGAACCAGTACACGTTGAGCTCGCCCTGGCGCCAGGTGCCGGAGGTCGAGCAGGACGGGGCGGCGGCCTCGGCGCTGGGCGCGAGCGCCGCGCCGGTGGTGCTGATGAGGGCGGCCGCGATCAGCGACAGGCCCATGCGAAGACGACTCATGGTCGTGCGGCTCCCGGGGGAAGGAGGGGTGGGGTGGCCCACAGGGGCCGCACAGATAGTGGGGCACCGATCGGTAAGCCGGGTCCCCGGTGCGGGTCAATTTCCGGTTCTTCGCGCAACCGTCACCCGCGGGCTGCGTGGTGCAGCCGGGTGTTCACCCCCACGGGGTGGCGCCGCTCACCGGCGTCACGACGGGGTGACACTGGGGGGTATGAGCGAGGACGCCGAGCCGATGGTGTGCGCCACCTGCGGCCGTATGCCGGAGGAGGAGTCCGCGGCGCGGCTCACCTGGGCGCGCGGCGTGGAGGGCGGCCGGGTCGTGTGGACCTGCGAGGAGTGCAGCCGCCGGCACCTGCGCAGCATCGAGGGCAAGCTCGACTCCGCCTGGTGGTGAGCCGCCATCGTGGTGCGGCGCCTTCGCGGTGTGGCGCCGTGGTGGTGAAAGCGGCTCAGGCGCCTCAGGCGTCGCCGATGGGCGGCAGGTGCGCCTCGGGCAGCCAGTGGTCCAGCGTGGCCCGCCCGGCGACCTCGCCGTTGATCTGGCACAGCACGCCGATCCCGCCCATCCACACGCGGTGGATGAGCAGGTAGGTCGGCGGCAGGTTGAGCTTCATGCCGACGGTGAACTGGGGGCGGCGCGGGTCGTTGATGTGCTGGAAGAGCCCGCGCAGCCAGGGCCGGCTGAAGGTGAAGGTGTCGGTGTGCAGCGGGGCGATGAACGGCTCGAGGTACTCCAGCAGGGCCTCGGCGTCGATGTCGATGGACGACTTGACGAACCCGGTCTCGCGCAGGCCGCGCAGCACCGCCTCGGCGTCGCCGTCGAGCGCGTCACAGAGCAGCTCGCCCATCTCCGGCGGCAGCCCGTCGGGCAGGTGGTTGACCGCGCCGAAGTCGATGATGCCGAGCCGGCCGTCCGGCAGCAGGCGGAAGTTGCCCGGGTGCGGGTCGGCGTGCAGCAGCCCGGCGCGCTGCGGTCCGGCGAGCAGGAACTCCAGGTAGAGCTGGGCGGCGGCGTCGCGCTGCTCCTGCGTGCCCTCGCTGATGATCCGTGACAGCGGCATGCCCTCGATCCACTCGCTGACGATGACGTGCTCGGAGTGGAAGACCACGTCGGGGATGGCGTACTCCGGGTCGTCGCGGAAGGCCTTGGCGAACTGCGCCTGCGACGCGGCCTCGAGGCTGTAGTCGAGCTCCTCGGAGACGCGCTGCTTGAGCTCGTCCATGATCGGCTTGATGTCCAGGCCGGGGATCCAGCTGCCGGCCACGCGGGCGACCCGGGCCACCTGGTTGAGGTCGCTGATCAGGGCGGGTCCGGCGCCGGGGTACTGCACCTTGACCGCGACCTCGCGCCCGTCCTTCCACACGGCCCGGTGCACCTGGCCGATCGAGGCGGCCGCGGCGGGGGTGTCGTCGAAGGACTCGAACCTGCTGCGCCAGCGGGGCCCCATCTCCTTGGCCAGCACGCCGTGCACGACCGAGGCCGGCATCGGTGGGGCGGCGTCCTGCAGCTTGGTCAGGGTCGCGCGGTAGGGGCCGGCCAGGTCCTCGGGCATCGCCGCCTCGAAGATCGACAGCGCCTGCCCGAACTTCATCGCGCCGCCCTTGAGCTCGCCGAGCACCTTGAACAGCTGCTCGGCGGTGCGGGCCTGCACCTCGGCGGTGACGAGCTCGGCGGGCCGGCCACCGACCCGCTTGCCGAACCCGATCGCGGTGCGCCCGGCGAACCCGAGCGGCAGCGTGGCGAGCTTCGCTGTCCGGGTCACGGCCTTGCGGGGGAGATCGCTCACCCTCCCATTGTCACCCGAGGCCGGGAGTGCTCGCCGCCGCCCCGTCCCGGTGCGCCTGCGCGGCCCCGCAGCCGCACCGGGCGTGGGGGCTCCAGCGCCGGTGCACGACGGTGGGCCAGGGCAGGCTGAGCTCGAGGGAGACCCCTCGCGGCACGGCCCCGGCGTCGAGGTGGCTGTGCACGACGAGGGCGGCCAGCCCGGCGGCCGTGGCCGTGACGCCGGTGGCCGCCTCGACCGGCCGGGACCGGCCCACTGGCTGCGGCGGGGTGAGCTGGGCCAGCAGTTGCGGCCACTGTGGGTCGCGGTCGCTGCGGTCCAGGTCGCAGCACTGCAGGCATGGTCCGCCCGCGCCGGCGACGAGGGGACCGACGAGCACGCGGTGCCCTTGGGCGACGACGGGCAGGTGCGGTATGCCGTGCCGCAGCCAGGGTGCCCCGGCCCCGGGG
>NZ_DASVZH010000168.1:0-2865 GCF_036391795.1 Oryzihumus sp. | reverse complement strand
CAGCCCCAACATGTCGCTGATGGAGATCCGGGCCAAGTGCCGCCGGCTCAAGCAGCGCAACAACCTGCGCCTGGTGATCATCGACTACCTGCAGCTGATGAGCTCGGGCAAGCGCGTCGAGTCCCGCCAGCAGGAGGTCTCAGAGTTCTCCCGTGCGCTCAAGCTGCTCGCCAAGGAGCTCGAGGTGCCGGTCATCGCGCTCTCCCAGCTCAACCGTGGCCCCGAGCAGCGCACCGACAAGAAGCCGCAGATGAGCGACCTGCGTGAGTCGGGATCGATCGAGCAGGACGCCGACATGGTCATCCTGCTGCACCGCGAGTCCCTCTACGAACGCGAGTCGCCGCGCGAGGGCGAGGCCGACCTGATCGTGGCCAAGCACCGTAACGGCCCCACCGACACCATCGTCGTGGCGTTCCAGGGCCACTACTCGCGCTTCACCAACATGGCCTCCAGCTTCTGATGTCGATCACTGACGGGGCCACCACGGCGGCCTCCTGGGAGGTGGAGTACGCCCACGGCCGCTACCTCGAGGAGGTGCCGGTCAGCTTCGTGCGCGACATCCTCGACGCCGCCGCCGACGCGCACCTGCCCGGTGAGGCGCTCTACATCGGGTGCGGCAACGGCCGCAACGTCGCACCGCTGGCCGACGCGGGCCTCGACGTGCTCGGCCTCGACGTCGCGCCTACTACGATCGCCCAGGCCCGCCGCCGGATGCCCGCGCGGGCCGACCGGTTCCAGGTCGGCAGCCTCGACGACCTCCCCTCCGGGGCGACGTGGCCGGTGGTCATCGGGATCCAGGTGTTCCAGCACGGCACCCGCGCCGAGGCGCACGGCCACCTCGCCGCCGCGGCGGAGCGGGTGGCACCCGGCGGCCTGCTCTGCGTCCGCGTCAACGCCTCGGCCACCGACATCTGGCCGGCGCACCGGGTCGTCGAGCTCGGCGACGACGCCGGGTTCACGGTGCGCTACACCCAGGGGCCCAAGGCAGGGCTCGCGGTCCACTTCTTCGCCGCGGACGAGATCCGGGCGGTGCTCGGACCGCAGTTCACCCCCGTGCGCGACCTCAGCCTCGACGTCACCCACCGTGAGGCGCCGGGCGTGGGCCAGTGGTGCCAGTGGGAAGCCATCTGGCGACGCGACGAAGCCTGACGCCGTACGCGGACCACGGCTGGGGTCATGCCCTGGCGGGGAGGTCAGGGGCAGGGGCAGCGCTGCTCCTGCGGCAGCGGCGTTGGTCCGCTCGACACGTCGACCTCTGCCGGTGTACTGCCAGCGGGCGTGGCCACCCCGGGGACAGCTGGCACGTAGACGGTGACGGCGGACGGCATGTTTGTGGCGTTCGCGAACGGGCTGGACACCACGCTGGCCGAGGACAGGGCCGAGAGCGTCGCCACGGTCAGCGCGGCGACGATCAGCAGCGACGCACCGACGGCCCCGGCCACCTGCCGACGCGTCCACCCCACAGCAACCCCCCAACCGTTCGCCGGCTGCGGGACGTCCGCGCCGGACCCCAGTATGCCCACCGTCTCGCTGGGAGCACCCCCATGACTGACCCACTGGCCACGGTCCGGCGCCTGGTCGAGGACATCCAGCCCCTCGACCGGCAGGAGGAGGCCGACAGGGACCACGTGCTGCGCTGGCTCGGGGAGACCGACGACGTCTTCCGGCGTGCGAAGCCCCGCACCCCGCCGCAGCACCTGGTCTCCTACTTCCTGCTCCTCGACCCCACCGGTCCCCACGTCCTGCTCGTGGACCACCGCAAGGCGGGCCTGTGGCTGCCTGCCGGGGGCCACGTGGAACCGGGGGAGAGCCCGGTGGACACCGTTCGTCGCGAGGTCGTCGAGGAGCTCGGCATTGCCGCGAGCTTCCCGGCCTGGATCGGCGAGAAGGCGTGCTTCCTGACGGTGACCGAGACGGTGGGCGAGCCCAGCGCGCGACACGTGGACGTTAGCCTCTGGTTCGTCCTGCACGGCGACCGGCGGCAGGAGCTCACCCCGGACCCGGGCGAGTTCCGGACCGTCCGCTGGTGGACGCCGGGGGAGGTGGCCGCGGCCGACGTCGCGGCCTTCGACCCCCACCTGGGGCGCATGCTGTCCAAGCTGGCCGACGTCGTGCCGGGCCGGCCAGGACAGGGGACCCCAGGGGCCCGGTGAGCCGTTCAGCCGCCGGGCAGGAGGCTGACCGGGCAGGATGGCCCCGCCAGGGCCGGAGATCGCGCCGGTCGGGGGCTGACGCCCTGCCGGAGGAAGGGGGAGGTCATGACGGTCGTGGACCCGGCGCTGACACCGCACCGGGCGCGCCGGGCGGTGGTACGCGCCGTCGGCGACCAGGCCCTGCTGCTGGTCGCCTTGCCGTTCATTCTGCGCCTCCCGAACGGCAGCGGCTCGGTTGCCACGCTCGTCGTCTGCCTGCTGCGCAGCGGCGGCGGCCGGTCCGTCGAGGTCTGGGACGCGCTGGAGCGACCGGACCGGGGGGAGCGCCGGCGGGGGGTCAGCTCGGTCGGCTACCTGCGCTTCTGGGCCCAGCGGGCGGGGTGGCCGGTCGTGCCCCTCCTGCGCCTCCGCCGCGGGCTGCGGGTGGCCACCGTGGTCGCGTACGGCGGCCTCGTCCTCATCTGGGTCCTTCCCGCGCTTGCGAGAGCGCTCGGATGGTCGTGATGCCGGACCGACCTCGTCGGAGCAGACTCGCGGCATGATCGGACGCCTCGAGAAGACCGTCATCGACTGTCCCGACCCGCGCCGGCTCGCGGACTTCTACTGCCAGGTGCTCGGCATGCAGGTCACCGAGGACCGGGAGGACTGGGTGGTCATCGCGTCTTCGGCGACCCGGTAGGCCATCCGTTCTGCATCGTCTTCCGCCCCCTCG
>NZ_DASVZH010000167.1:0-2522 GCF_036391795.1 Oryzihumus sp. | reverse complement strand
CTGGGGCTGAGCCATGTCGGTTGAGGCGCCGGCGCGCACCGCGCGCGTCCACCGCGCCTGGTACGTCGCCGCGGTCACCCTGGGTGCCCTCGTCGCCGCGGCCGCGTTCCGCTCCTCGACCGGGGCGATGTTCGAGCCGCTGGAGCACGAGTTCGGCTGGAGCCGCACGACCACGAGCGGGGCGGTGACGCTCAACCTCGTCGTCTACGGCCTGACCGCGCCCTTCGCCGCCGCCCTCATGGAGCGGTTCGGCGTCAAGCGGGCGGTCACCGCCGCCCTCGTGCTCGTCGCCGTCGGCAGCGGCCTGACCACCGTCATGACCTCGGCCTGGCAGCTCTGGGCATTGTGGGGTCTGGCCGTCGGCGTGGGGACGGGCTCGATGGCGCTGGTGTTCGGCGCAATCGTGGCCAACCGCTGGTTCCACACCCACCGCGGACTGGTCACCGGAGTCTTCTCCGCCGCCAACGCCACCGGCCAGCTCATCTTCCTGCCGGCGCTCGCCGCGCTCATCGCCGGCCCGGGCTGGCGGTTCGCCGCCCTGACGGTCTCGGCCGTGGCGCTGCTGCTGGCCCCGCTGGTGTGGGCGGTCCTGGCCGACTCCCCGGCCCACGCCGGCACGACGCCCTACGGCGCCGAGCCGCTGGACGAGCACGCGAGCCTGGTCGTCGCCGACGTCGAGCCCGACCAGGGCCCGGGGGAGTCGCCCGCCCGGGCCGCCCTGCGGGCCTTCGCCGACGGCGCGCGCTCGCGGGTCTTCTGGATCCTGCTGGCCACGTTCTGGGTGTGCGGGTGGTCCACCAACGGCCTGATCGGCACCCACTTCATCCCGGCGGCCCACGACCACGGCATGCCGCCCACGACGGCGGCCGGCCTGCTCGCCCTGATCGGGGTCTTCGACATCGTCGGCACGGTCGGGTCCGGCTGGCTGACCGACCGGGTCGACTCGCGGGTGCTCCTGTTCGTCTACTACTGGTTCCGCGGGCTGTCCCTGCTGGTGGTCCCGTGGCTGCTCGGTCCCGAGGTCCACCCCAACCTGTTCCTGTTCATCGTGTTCTACGGCTTGGACTGGGTGGCCACGGTGCCCCCGACCGTCGCCCTGTGCCGCAGGCACTTCGGGCTGGAACGCTCCGGGGTGGTGTTCGGCTGGGTCTTCGCCGCGCACATGGTCGGGGCCGGGGTGGCCGCCAGCTTTGCCGGGTGGGTGCGCCAGGACACCGGCGACTACCTCGGGGCGTGGCTGACCGCCGGCGCCCTGTGCCTGGTCGCCGCGTTCGCCATCCTCGCCATCCCCAAGCGCGCCCCGGCCGGGGCCTGAGCCCCGCTCAGCCGGGGTAGTCCCGGGCCAGCAGGTCGAACCACACCAGGTCGGCGAAGCTGCCGTCCCGCAGCGGCTCGGCGGCCCGGTGGCGCCCCACCTCGACGAACCCTGCACTGCGTGCGATTGCCAGCGAGGCGTCGTTGCCCACGGCAGCTGCGAGCGTGAGCCGTCGCCGGCCCAGGCCGCCGTCCTCGCGCGGGACGAACGCGTGCCGCACCGTGAGGCGCACCGCCTCCTTCATGACACCCCTGCCGCGGGCGTCGGGGTGCAGCCAGTAGCCGACCTCCCCGGCGGTGGTGTCCTCCCCGGCCATGTCCATCACGGCCACCACGCCCAGCAAGAGGTCGTCCTCCTGGTCGGCGACCGCGAAGTACACGCCCCGCCCCCGGGCCGCGTTCTCCCGGCTGCGGCGCAGGTACTCGCGGGCGTGCTCGAGGGTGTAGTCCTCGGGCAGGCCGGAGAGCCAGTGCCGGGCCTCCGGGTCGGAGCAGGCCTCGACGACCCGCTCGAGGTCCTCCTCGCGCAACGCGCGCAGCCGGACCCCGTCACCCTCGAGGGTCACCGGCTCAACCGCGGTCGCCTCGTTGAGTACGGCGGCGGCGATCCGGTCGTCCTCACGCCCGAGGCCGAAGTGCACCACAGCCGCCGTCCCGCCGTCGGGCAGGCGCAGGCCACCGGGCTCGCGGCCCCACTCCATGAAGCCGGCGCGGCGCAGCACCGTCTGCGAGGCGAGGTTGGCCTCCTCGGTGTGCGCCCGCAACCGGCTCAGGCCCATCCCGCCCTCCTCGCGGGGGGCCAGCGCGTGCGGCACCAGCACGTCCAGGGCCTCGTTGGTCAGGCCCCGCCCGCGCTCGTCCGGGTGCACCCAGTAGCCCACCTCGCCGGTGTTCGGGAACGTGACGCCGGCCAGACCGTGCACGGTCAGGCAGCCCACGGCGCGGTCGTCCTCGCGGTCGGCCAGGCACCAGGTGACCCGCTCGCCCTGCAGCCCCCGCAGCCGCAGCCGGAAGAGCCAGTCACGGGCATCCGCCTCGGTGACGGGTTCGGGCCCGAGCCCCATGGCCTGCTTGCGCGCCGGGTCGTCCAGCGCCTCGCGCAGCCGGGGCAGGTCGGTATCGCGCCACTCGCGCAGCACGACCCGCTCGCCTTCCAGCCGGGTCGGCACGAGCAGCCCGGGCCGTCCCCGGTCGGCGGCGAGCAGCTC
>NZ_DASVZH010000166.1:0-6114 GCF_036391795.1 Oryzihumus sp. | reverse complement strand
TGCCGGCTTGCGCGGGGCGGGCTTGCGGGCGGCGGGCTTGCGGCTCGCCGCACTCGTCCGCGCTGCCGGGCGCGCGGCGCCACCGCGTCCCGAGGAGCTCGAGCGCGAGGAGGAGGTCGTCCGGGTCGCCACTGTCGCAGGCTACGCGATCGCCCCGACGACATCACGCGTCACACGCGCCTCGTGCTCCGGCGCGTCGCGGGGGCCGGCCTCGGTACCCACCACCGTCCCAGCCCCCACGCCGGTCGCCAGGTCTCACATCCCGGGACATCACTCCCGAAGGGTGGGCAGCCTCGCGTCGGCGCCGCTACCGTCGACGCCAGGTCATGAGTGCCAGCGTCAAGCCCCGGCTTGCTGGCCGGCAACCCTCCTGTCGCGGCGGGGTGCTCCGGGTGACGACCCGGTCGGCCCGCGCCCGCGGTGCCGGCAAGCGCGGACCGGCGAGCCCCGAAGGCCTCGATGGTCCACCGGATCACCGAGGAGTGAGCTTCGTTGTCGATCGCCACCATCAGCCGGACCCATCACCAGGCGCCCTCCCCCGCCCCGCGGGACCACCTGCGCCCCGTGCCCGCCCTGCCGCTCGACGTCCTGGCGCCCCTGCCGCGCACCGTGGCCGCCGACCTGGGCGTGCCCACGCTGCACCGGACCGTCGTGGACTACGCCAACTTCGACCACGCGGCGAGCACCCCCGCGCTGGAGTCCGTCCAGACCGCGGTCGACACCGCGCTGCGCACCTACTCCTCGGTGCACCGCGGCAACGGCTACGCCTCGAAGGTGACCAGCGCGTGGTACGAGCAGGCCCGGGCGCAGGTGGCCTCCTTCGTCGGGGCGCGCGAGGAGGACCTGGTCGTCTTCACCCGCAACACCACCGACTCGCTCAACCTCCTGGCGCGGGCGCTCCCGCGGCGCACCACGACCTTCGTCTTCGAGTCCGAGCACCACGCGGCCCTGCTGCCCTGGGACGAGCGGCGCACGGTGCGCCTGCCCGTGCCGGGCAGCGTCGAGGACGCCCTGCTGCTGCTGGAGGAGGCGCTGGCCGAGCACGCCCGGACCAGCGACGGGCCGCGCCTGGTCGTGGTGACCGGAGCCTCCAACGTCACCGGGGAGCTGTGGCCCGTCGAGCGGGTCGTCGAGGTCGCCCGACGCCATGCCGCCCGCGTCGTCCTGGACGCGGCGCAGCTCGCGCCGCACCGGCGGATCGACCTCGAGGCGCTCGACGTGGACTACGTGGCGTTCTCCGGGCACAAGCTCTACGCGCCGTTCGGCGCCGGCGTCCTGGTCGGCCGGGCCGACTGGCTCGACAACGCCGCGCCGTACCTGCGCGGCGGCGGAGCGACGGCCCGCGTCAGCGAGCGCGAGGTGCAGTGGAGTCACGGGGCGGCACGACACGAGGCCGGCAGCCCCAACGTCATCGGCGCGATCGCCCTGGCCGCCGCGTGTGCCACGGTCGAGGCCCATCGTGACGCGATCGAGGCGCACGAGTCCGCGCTGGCGCAGCGCCTGCAGGCCGGGCTCGCGGCGGTCGAAGGCGTGTCCACGTGGTCGGTCTTCGGCGAGGGGCACGACCGGGTGGGGGTGGTGGCGTTCACGGTCGAGGGCGTGGACAGCTCGCTGGTGTCGGCGTCTCTGTCGGCCGAGCACGGCATCGGCGTGCGCGACGGCAAGTTCTGCGCGCACCTGCTGGTGGACGCCCTGCTCGACGGGCCGGGTGCCCCGGCGACCGCGGTCCGCGCCAGCGTCGGGCTGGCCACCACGGTCGAGCACGTCGACCGGCTCGTCGCGGCGGTGCGCCGGCTGGCGGAGCAGGGACCGGCCTTCGACTACGCGCTGACCGACTCCGGCTGGGAGCCGGTGGACGACCCGCGCGACCTGTCCCTGCCCCGCCCCTGGTGAGCGACCACCGTCACGGGTGACGGGTCTGGTGCGGCTTGGGCAGCGGGTTGCGGATACCGGCCGGCCAGGTCTCGACCGGGTCGTCCCACTCGCGGCTGCGGTGGGTGTCGGCGCCGAAGCGCGGGGCCAGGACGGCGATGACGACGAGAGCGGCAAACATGATGAGGAGTTCCATGGCAGAAATCATGCTCCTGACCTGATCCCTGCCACGAGTGGCAGAAATGTCATGAGGCATCGATTTCCCGCCAGATCGGTGCCATGCTGGGGGAATGCTCCGCGACGTCGCCGTGCCGGTCCTGCCGGACCTGTCCCCCTTCGAGCTCGGCGTGCTCTGTGAGGTGTTCGGCATCGACCGGACCGACCAGGGCGTGCCCCCGTTCGACTTCGCCGTCTGCGCCGAGCACCCCGGCGTGCCGATGCCGACCCGCACCGGCTTCTCGATCAGCGCCGACCACGGCTTCGACCGGCTCGCCAGCGCCGACCTCATCGCCGTGCCCGCGATCGACTCGGGCCCCTACCCCGAGGCCCTGCTGCAGGCCCTGCGTGACGCGGTGGCCCGCGGCGCCCGGGTCATGAGCGTGTGCTCCGGCGCGTTCGTCCTCGCAGCCGCCGGGGTGCTCGACGGTCGGCGCGCCACGACCCACTGGGCCCACGCCGACGAGCTCGCCGCGCAGTACCCCGAGATCGACGTCGAGCTCGACGTGCTCTACGTCGAGGACGGCCCGGTGCTCACCTCGGCCGGCACCGCCGCCGGCATCGACGCCTGCCTGCACCTGGTCCGCCAGGAGCACGGGACCCGCGTCGCCTCGACCATCGCCCGGCGCATGGTCGTGCCCCCGACGCGCGACGGCGGCCAGCGGCAGTACGTCGAGTCCCCCGTGCCCGAGGTGGGCGCCGACACCCTGCAGCCGGTGCTGGAGTGGGCCATCGAGCACCTCGACCAGGACCTGTCCATCCCCGCCCTGGCCCGGCGCGCGCTGATGAGCGAGCGGACCTTCGCCCGCCGGTTCCGGGCCGAGACCGGCTCGACGCCCCACCAGTGGGTCACCGGCCAGCGCGTGCTGCTGGCGCGCCGGATGCTCGAGACGACCGACGCCTCGGTCGAGCAGGTCGCCGCCCGCACCGGCCTGGGCACGGCGGCGATCCTGCGCCACCACTTCACCCGCATCGTCGGCACCTCGCCGCAGGCCTACCGGCGCACCTTCTGCACGCTGAGCGCCTGAGGCGGGCACCCGTCATACCGGCCGGGGTCGGGACTTGCGTTGGAGTGCACTCCAGCTCCTAGGGTCGGGGCCATGCAGGCGCTGAGCACACGGGAGGCGGCCGACCGGGTCGGCCTGAGCCAGGACACCCTCCGGTGGTACGAGCGGATCGGGCTGCTGGACCGCGTCCCCCGCGGCAGCGACGGCCGGCGCCGCTTCGGTGAGCGCGACCTCAGCTGGCTCACGCTGATCACCCGGCTGCGGGCCACCGGTATGCCGGTCGCCCGGATGCGGGAGTACGCCGAGCTCGTGCGCAGCGACTCGGGGATCGAGCAGCGCGTTGCCCTGCTGGAGGAGCACCGCGAGCACATGGTCCGGCTGCGGGCCGACCTCGACGCCTGCTCCGGCCTGCTCGAGCGCAAGATCGACCACTACCGCCGCCTTGCGGCAGAACGGAACGACAGCGATGAAGCGAGTGAACCTCGGCGGGCTTGACGTCTCGGCCCAGGGCCTGGGCTGCATGGGCATGAGCGAGTGGTACGGCCAGGGCGACTGGGACGAGTCGATCGCGACCATCCACCGGGCCATCGACCTCGGCGTGACCTTCCTCGACACCGCCGACGTCTACGGCTCCGGCCACAACGAGGTGCTCGTCGGCCGGGCCATCCACGACCGCCGCGACCAGGTGCAGCTCGCCACGAAGTTCGGCATCGACCGTTCCGGCGGCGACCGGGCACGCACCATCCGGGGGGACGCGGCCTACGTCAGGCAGTGCTGCGACGCCTCCCTGCTCCGGCTGGGCGTCGACCACATCGACCTGTACTACCTGCACCGGCCGCCGCAGAACGCCGAGATCGAGGAGACCGTCGGCGCGATGGCCGAGCTGGTCCAGGCCGGCAAGGTGCGCCACCTCGGTCTGTCGGAGGTGGGCCACGACCTGCTGCGGCGGGCCCACGCGGTGCACCCGATCACCGCGGTGCAGTCGGAGTACTCCCTGTGGACCCGCGACCCCGAGACCGACGTGGTCGACACACTGCGCGAGCTCGGCATCGGGCTGGTGCCCTACTCCCCCCTCGGCCGAGGCTTCCTCACCGGCACGGTCGACACGACGGCGTTGGGCGAGAAGGACTTCCGCGGGTTCAACCCCCGGTTCACCGGTGACGCAGGCCAGGCCAACCAGCGCATCGCCGACGCGGTGAAGGCGGTCGCCGAGCGCAGGGGCGTGGCGCCCGCGCAGGTCGCGCTCGCCTGGGTGCACGGCCAGGCCGAGCGGCTCGGCATCGCCCTCGCGCCGATCCCCGGCACCAAGCGCCGGACGTGGCTGGAGCAGAACGTCGCCGCGCTCGACGTCAGCCTCGACGCCGAGGACCTCGCCACGCTCGACCCGCTGGGCGAGCAGGTGGTCGGCGCCCGCTACTGACCGCCACACCCCGAGAGAACACGGCCTGGCCCGCGTTTCGGCGCCTCGGAGGGCGCGAAACGCGGGCCTGGCCGTGTCTCGTGGAGGGAGTCGGGGACTCAGGCCTCGATGACCATCGGGATGATCATCGGGCGGCGGCGCAGCTTGCCGCCGACCCAGCCGCCGACCGTGCGGCGCACGATCTGCTGAAGCTGGTACGTGTCGCTGACCCCGTTGCCGGTGGCCTCGGCCAGCGCCTGCTCGATCTTGGGCAGGACCTGGTCGAAGACGTCCTGGTCCTCGGCGAACCCGCGGGCCTGGATCTCCGGCCCGGCAGCGATCTTGCCGGTGGCCGCGTCCATCACCACGATGATCGAGATGAAGCCCTCGTCGCGCAGGATCCGGCGGTCCTTCAGCAGGGCCTCGGTGGTCTCGCCGACCGAGGAGCCGTCGACGTAGACGTAGCCGCAGTCGACCGCGCCCACGACCCGCGCGTGGCCGTCGACCAGGTCGACGACCACGCCGTCCTCAGCCAGGACGACGTTCTCGCGCGGCACACCGGTGGCCACCGCCAGGTCGGCGTTGGCCACGAGGTGGCGCCACTCGCCGTGGACCGGCATGACGTTGCGCGGCTTGACGATGTTGTAGCAGTAGAGGAGCTCGCCGGCGCTGGCGTGACCCGAGACGTGGACCTTGGCGTTGCCCTTGTGCACGACGTCGGCGCCGAGGCGCATCAGGCCGTTGATGACCCGGAACACGGCGTTCTCGTTGCCCGGGATCAGCGAGGAGGCGAGCACGACCGTGTCGCCCTCGCCGACGTTGATGCGGTGGTCGCGGTTGGCCATGCGCGACAGCGCGGCCATCGGCTCACCCTGGGAGCCGGTGCAGACCAGCACCACCTCGTCGTCGCGGTAGTCGTCGAGCTTCTTGACGTCGACCAGCACGCCGTCGGGCACGTGCAGGTAGCCGAGCTCCTGGGCGATGCCCATGTTGCGCAGCATCGAACGGCCGACCATGGCCACCTTGCGCTTGTTGTCGTAGGCCGCGTCGAGGACCTGCTGCACCCGGTGCACGTGGGAGGAGAAGCAGGCCACGATGATCCGGCGCCGGGCCTGCTGGAACACCCGGTCGATGGCCGGGGCGATGTCCTTCTCGGGCGTGGTGAAGCCCGGGACCTCGGCGTTGGTCGAGTCGGTCAGGAAGAGGTCGACCCCCTCCTCACCGAGCCGGGCGAAGGCGCGCAGGTCGGTCAGCCGGCCGTCGAGCGGCAGCTGGTCCATTTTGAAGTCGCCGGTGTGCAGCACCGTCCCGGCGCCGGTCTCCACGACCACGGCCAGCGCGTCCGGGATGGAGTGGTTGACCGCGAGGAAGGAGCAGTCGAACGGACCGATCCGCTCGGTCTGACCCTCCTTCACCTCCAGCGTGTACGGCCTGATGCGGTGCTCGGCGAGCTTCGCCTCGATCAGCGCCAGGGTCAGCTGCGAGCCGACCAGCGGGATGTCCGGCTTCTCTCGCAGGAGGAAGGGGATGCCGCCGATGTGGTCCTCGTGGCCATGGGTGAGGACGATGCCCTCGATGTCGTCGAGACGGTCCCGGATGGACGAGAAGTCGGGCAGGATC
>NZ_DASVZH010000165.1:0-11109 GCF_036391795.1 Oryzihumus sp. | reverse complement strand
CTTCATCGTGCCGGGACTGCGTTTAACGTTGCCCTTCCGCTCCGCACCGCCGCTCGCGGGGCAAAAGTTGGGCAAAAGTTCGCCCCACAGTGTCCGGAGCACCCAACAAAAAGGCCCTGTTTCCAGGGCCTTCGCAGTAGCGGGGGCAGGATTTGAACCTGCGACCTCCGGGTTATGAGCCCGGCGAGCTACCGAGCTGCTCCACCCCGCGTCGGTGAACTGAACATTACGCGAGGCGGTGCGGCCGGGGCAAATCGCCTGCTCAGCCGGTGCCCGTGGCCGACCCGGACGGCTTCGCCGTGGCCGACGGCGACGGGGTCACGGTGACCGACCCGCCCTTGGGCTGGGCGGCGACGGCGCGGGCGATCGCGTCCTGCAGGTCCTTCTGCGCCTGCCCGTATGCCGCGAAGTCACCCTTCTTGAGCGCGTCCTGTCCCGCGGCATACGCCCGCTGGGCATCGGCGAGCGCCTTGGCCAGCGCGGTCGAGGACCCGGTGCCCGTGCCCGTGCTCGGAGGCGTGGTGGTGGCGCCGGACCCGGAGTCGCCGGCCACGGCTCCGGCGTTGCCGCCGAACAGGCCGTCGAGCGCCCCCGTGAGGGTGTCCGACCAGGCCAGCTTGTCGCCGAAGGCGACCACCACGACCCGCGACAGCGGATAGGAGGAGCCCGCGGTGCCGCTGACGTAGATCGGCTCGACGTAGAGCAGGCCGCCACCGACGGGCAGCGTCAGCAGGTTGCCCAGGTCGACGTGGGAGCCGCCCTGCCGGTTGAGCGACAGGAACTGCGACAGGGTCTGGGTGAACCGCGGCGAGCCGATGTTCGAGGACTCGATGTCGTTCTGCACCTGACCCGGGCCCCGCACCGTGGTGTCCCGCGGCAGCTCCAGCAGCCGCATCGCGCCGTAGCCGGCACGCCGCTGGCCCGTGGTGCTCCCGGCGTCGGAGTCGACCGCCATGAACCCGGCCAGGACCTGCCGGTCACCCTGCGGCATGAACGTCGTCGTCAGGGAGAACGCCGGCGAGCTCTGGCCGGGCATCGCCACGCTGAGGTAGTACGGCGGCTGGTCGACGACCTTCTGCTCCTGCGTCGGGTCGGACGGCACCCGCCAGAAGTCCTGGCCGCCGTAGAACGAGCCGGCGTCGGTGACGTGGTAGCGGGCCAGCATCAGGCGCTGGACCTTGAACAGGTCCTCGGGGTAGCGCAGGTGCGCCATGAGCGAGCCGCTGATCGCGCTCATCGGCTCGATCGTGCCCGGGAACGCCTTGGACCACGCCTTGAGCAGCGGGTCCTGGTTGTCCCACGCGTAGAGGTGGACCGACCCGTCATACGCGTCGACCGTGGCCTTGACCGAGTTGCGGATGTAGTTGACCTGGCCCTGCTCCAGGGCGGTGACGGCGGTCGAGCGCGAGGTCAGCGAGTCGGACGTGGCGTTGTCGATGGACTGCAGCCGCGAGTAGGGGTAGTTGCTCGAGGTGGTGTAGCCGTCGACGATCCACTGGATCCGGCCGTCGATGACCGCCGGGTAGGGGTTGCCGTCGAGGGTCAGCCACGGGGCGACCTTCTGCACCCGCTCGCGGGGGGTGCGGTCATCGAGGATGCGTGACTGGCTGTTGACCGTGTCCGAGAGCATGATCTTCAGCTCGCGGTACTTGATCGCGTAGGCCGCCTGGCGCAGGAACGAGCCGATCGCCACGCCGCCCTTGCCGGTGTAGGTGGTGTTCTGCTGGCCGTTGGCGCTGGAGTCGGGGTAGTCGAGCTCGCGCTTGGGCCCGTTGGCCGGGCCGCCGACGATCGAGTAGTCCGGTGAGGACTCCCCGAAGTAGACCCGCGGCTCGAAGGTGCCGAGCGCCCCGCTCGGCGGGATGTTCTGCTCGAAGAAGACCGGCTGGCCGTCGTCGCCGCGCTTGTTGCCGTAGGCGGCGACCACGCCGAAGCCGTGCGTGTAGACGGTGTGGTCGTTGACCCAGCCGCGCTGGGAGTCCGGCACCCCGGCCAGGTCGAGCTCACGGACCGCGATCACCGTGTCGTTGAGCTTGCCGTCGACGGTGTAGCGGTCGACGTCGAGCGCGTCCGGGAACTGGTAGTAGGACTTGACCGCCTGCAGCTGCTTGAACGTCGGGGACACCATGGCCGGGTCGACCAGGCGGATGCCGGGGATGGTGTCGGCGTCGTTGCGCAGCTGTCCCTGGGAGACCGTGGTCTCGGCCTTGTACGGCTGCACCTGGGCGGTGGTCAGGCCGTAGGCCTCGCGAGTGGCCTTGATGTTGCGGTCGATGTACGGCGCCTCGAGGGACTTCTCCGACGGCTTGACCTTCAGGCTCTGCACCAGCGCCGGGTAGATCCCGCCGACGACCACCGCGCAGACCACGAGCAGCGAGACGCCGACGATCGGCAGCCGCCACGACTTGGTCCAGATCGTCGCGACGAACAGCGCCGCGCACATCACCGCCGCCACCGCCAGGATCGCCTTGGTCGGCATCACGGCGTGGGCGTCGGTGTAGGTGATGCCGGTGATCAGCCGCGAGTCCTGGGTGGTCAGGGAGTAGCGGTCCAGCCAGTAGCTCGCGGCGCGCACCAGCACCAGCGCGGCGAGCAGCAGCGACAGGTGGATCCGCGCGGCGGTGGTGGTGCGCTCCCCGCGCCCCTGCAGGCGCAGCCCGCCGTAGACGTAGTGCGTCAGCGCGGCAGCGGCCGTGGCGAGCACGAGCGCCATGGTCAGGAAGCCGATGAGGAAGCGCAGCCAGGGCAGGGTGAAGACGAAGAAGCCGATGTCCAGGCCGAACTGCGCGTCCTTCCTGCCGAACGGCACGCGGTTGGCCCACAGCAGCCAGGTCTGCCACTGCGACGCGGCCGCGGACCCGGCGAACAGGCCCAGCACCACCGGGATGCCGACGGTGCCCAGCTTGCGCACCGGGTCGAGCATCTCCCGGTAGTGGTCGAGGTTCTGCTGCTCCGGGGACACCGGGGCGTAGACCGGCCGCTGCCGGTAGGCGATGACCAGGCTGGAGGCGACCAGCCCGGCGGTCAGCAGGCCGCCACCGACGAACAGGAGGATCTTGGTGGTCAGCTCGGTGGTGAAGACCCGCTCGAAGCCGATGCTGTCGAACCACAGCACCTCGGTCCACAGCTGTGAGGCCAGGATGACGAGCACGACGAGGGCGACGAGGATCGCCAGGGTCGGGCCGAGCGGGCCCGGGCGGCGCACCCGGAACGGCGGTGACGCCGGACGCCCCGATCCCCCCGAACCACCGTCGTCGCCGCGGTCGAACCATTCTCGATGACTCACCAGCACGCCCATCTCGCCCGGGGCCGCGCTCGTGCGCGCGTGCCCGACATGAGTCCAACTTACTCAGGACGCCGCCGGTTCCCGGGCCGTTCGCCCCGTGCCACCCCGCGATCCACCTCCCGGGCGGCCATGCGGGACGATGGGCGCGTGACCAGTGCCTTCCAACCGGTGTTCAGCCCGCTCGTGACCTCGGCCGTGGAGACGGAACGCCACGTCGCCTCCGCCGGGTGGGACCAGCCGCCGCGCCTGTTCGCCCTGGTGCGCACCCAGGACCTGCTGGCCCGTGAGCCGCACCTGCGCGGCCAGGTCCCCGAGGGCGACGACCCCGACGGCTACACCGCCATCGAGCAGGAGAACCTGCCGAACACCTCCTCGCTGGAGTCCCTGCTCGGCCGGCTGGCCTGGCCCGAGGAGGTCGACGGCGTGGCGCTGGCCGTGGAGCGGATCGTGGTGCCGCCGGAGGCCGAGCGAGACCTGCCGGACAACCCCGAGCAGGCCAGCGAGGTCCTGGCCGCCCACCCGGAGCGCAAGGACGTGCGCCTGCTCGTCGCCGTGCTGCGCGACGGGGAGTCCACCTGCCTGCTGCGCCAGCGCGAGCACGACTCCGACGACAAGGTCGCCATGGGCTCGGACATCGCCCCCGGGCTGGTGCACGCCCTCGCCGCCTCGCTGGAGGACTGACCCCGCTCCCCCGGTATGCCGCGTGCCTCAGCGCGCGGCGGCGGTCGCCGTGCAGTGCGGCAGGCCGCCGGTCTGGTGCGCGGCGATCGACTCCACGGCGTCGCGGGCCTGGCCGAACGTCCCGACCCGCACCACGGTGAGCCCGTCGGGGACGTGCCCGACGACCTCGTTGCAGTTGTCCGCGGGGGCGAGGAACCAGCGCGCGCCGTCGCGGCGGGCGCCGACCATCTTCTGGGCGATGCCCCCGATCGGGCCCACCTGGCCGTCCGGGGCCAGGGTGCCGGTGCCGGCGATCTGCTGCCCGCCGGTCAGCGCCCCCGGGCTGAGCTTGTCGTAGACGCCGAGGGAGAACATCAGGCCGGCCGACGGCCCGCCCACGTCACCGGCGTCGATGACGACGTTGACCGGCAGGTCGAACGTCGTCTGCAGGACGATCCCGAGGACGGTGCGCCCACCGGAGGCCTTGGTCGGCACGTCCAGGGTGAGCACCTCGCTGCGGCGGCGCACGGTGAGCCGGACGGACTCGCCCGGCTGGTGCTTCTGGATGGCCTCGCGGATCCCGGCTCCGTCGGTGACCTTGACCCCGTCGACGGCGAGCAGCTTGTCGCCGGGGCGCAGCTGCGCGGCCGCCGGCGAGCCCGGCTGGACCTGGGCCACCCCGACCACCTGGGGCACGGTGAGCCCGAGGTTGCGCAGCGCCACCGCCACGGCCACCTGCTGGGAGTCGGTCATGTCGGCGAGGTTCTGGGACTCGATCTGCTTGCTCGTCTGGCCCTTCGGGAAGATCTCCTGCTCGGGCAGGACGGCGCTGGACTTGTCCAGCCAGCCGATGAGGACGTCCCAGGCGTTGACCGGGTTGCCGGGCCCGCCGTAGACGGACACGGTGGTGAAGTCGAGGGCCCCGCTGGTCGGGAAGGTGCCCCGGTCCTTGACCGAGATCAGGTCCCTGCCGTCGGTGGCCCGGCCCAGGGTGTTGAAGGCCGGCCCGGGCTTGAGGATCGCGTAGGGCAGGTGCACGAGGCTGGCGACGGCACCCAGCGTGAGGACGAGGAAGGCCGCGACCAGCCAGCCGGCGGTGCGGCGGCTGATCCCGGTGTGGGCCGGACGGGAGCCGGGCTCCGGAGCAGCGCTCACGGCATACCCACCCACTCGTCGGCGCCGTCGGCGAACAGCTGGTGCTTCCAGATCGGGACCGTCCCCTTGAGCGTGTCGATGAGGTCGCGGCAGGCCTCCAGCGCGGCGCCCCGGTGGGCGGCGCTCACGGCCACCACCACGGCGAGGTCGCCGACCTCGAGGTGACCGGTGCGGTGCACCGCCGCCACCCGGACCACGTCGTGGCGCCCGGCCACCTCCTCGGCGACCCGGCGCAGCACGTCGGCGGCGGTGGGGTGGGCGGAGTAGTCCAGCGACGCCACGTCGTGGCCGTGGTCGTGGTCCCGGACCACGCCGACGAAGGTGGCGACTCCCCCCGCGTGCGGGTGGCGGACCGCGGTCAGCGCCTCGTCGACGGACAGCGCCTGCTCGCGGACGTCCGCCAGCGCCACGGCCGTGTCGACCGGCTCACCACTGACCCTGCTCACGCTCCACCTCCCTTGCGACGTCGACGCCGCATGATCGCCGCGGTGCCCACCAGGGCCACGGCCGCGCTGGCCGCCCCCAAGGCAGCGTCCTTGCGGTCGATCCGCCGGGCCGCCACCGCATGATGCCCCCTGATGCTGTGCACCAGCTCCGCGAGGCAGGCCGCGTTGTCGCGCGTCGGCTCCCACCCCGCAGCGGTCAGGGTCGCCGACGAGACGGCCCAAGGGTAGATGGCATAGGCCAGGTCGCTCGCGGGAGTGGGCAGGACGCCCACCCGGTGCAGCCGCTCGGCGGTGCCGAGGGCGACCGCGTCGCTCAGCTCCACCCGCCGCATCCCGGAGACCTGCTCGACCTCCTCCTGGCTCAGGGTGCCGGCGCAGCCGACCGTGACCACGGGGGCGAGGCGCTGCTCGACGACGACCGCGAGCGCCCGGGCCAGGTCCTCGACGTGGCAGAACTGCCACGCCGGCCGGCCGCTCTTGACGGTGAGCAGCCGGGGCGCCTCGAAGTGGCGGGTCAGGACCGTGTCGATCCCCGGACCGACCAGGGCGGCCGGGCGCACCACGGTCACGGTCAGCCCCGGGTGGACGGTGCGGGCGGTCTCCAGCACGTGCTCGACGGCCAGCAGGTCGCCGACCAGCCCCTCGTCGGGCTGCGCCGACAGCGGGGCGTCCTCCTCCAGCGGGACCGGGTTGGACGGGGAGGCGCCGTAGCTCATCGCGCTGGTGACCACGACCAGGTGGGCGACGCCGGCGGCCGCGGCCGCAGTGACCAGGGTCTGCACCTGGAGCACGGCGCGCTCGCGCCGGGTCCGCGGCGAGACGGTGAGGTCCGCGGCCAGGTCGGTGCTCGCGGCGACGTGCACGACGGCGTCGACCCCGCGCAGGGCCTTGGCCAGAGCCGGGGAGACCAGGTCGACGAGCCGCCAGTGGGCGTCGGCCGCCCCGCGCTCGGCGTCGAGCGCGACGACCTTGCCGAACGGCGACGGCTGGCCGTCGGGCGGCGGCGCGGTGAACGCGCGCACCACCTGCTCCCCGACGGGTGAAGCGGCACCGGCCACCGCGACGGTCATGGCCTTGCGCCGAGAGCGAACCCTGCCCCGGGGGGAACTCACTGTGGCCTCCGCATGGTTATCTGAGGGAAGCACATCCTCTCAGGAGGCCAAGGAGCCCCGCGTGTCCAATCCCCCTGTCCCGTCACACGAGCCCGATCCCGAGGAGCCCCACGGCAACGAGCCGGACCTGGAGCAGATGCTCCAGTCGTTCCTGTCCAACCCGGACAACCCCCAGCTGCAGCAGGCCCTGTCGGCCATGGGCATCGACAAGCTCGACCCCGCCACGATGGGCATGCTCACCGCCCAGGTGAAGGCCATGTTCTCCGGCGGGAGCTCGGACCCGTTCGACCCGGCGATGGCCACGAACATCGCCCGGCAGACCGTGTCGGCGGCCGGTGACGCCACCGTCGGCGAGGTCGCCCGGCGCCAGGTCGAGGAGGCCGTCTCGGTGGCCGAGCTGTGGCTCGACCCGGTGACCGACTTCGCCGCGACCAGCACAGTCGCCCGCGCCTGGAGCCGGTCCGAGTGGGTCGAGCAGACGATGCCGGTGTGGCAGCGGCTCGTCGAGCCGGTCGCCGGCGGGGTCAGCGCCGCGATCGTCCAGGCGATGCGCAGCCAGCTCGGCGAGGCCGGCGGCACGGTGCCGGGTCTGCCTCCGGGCATGGACCCCTCGGCGATGCTCGGCCAGATGGAGCCGATGCTCACCCGCATGAGCAGCTCGATGTTCAGCGCCCAGGCGGGTCAGGCGATCGGCGCGCTGGCCGGCGACCTGCTCACCGGCACCGAGGTGGGGCTCCCCCTCGTGCCCGGTCAGGCCATCGTCCTGCTGCCGGCCAACATCACCGCCTTCGCCGAGGGCCTGGAGGTCGACGAGCCCGAGGTGCGGATCTACCTCGCCGTGCGCGAGGCGGCCCGGGTGCGCCTCTTCGCCGAGGTGCCGTGGCTGGCCTCCCAGCTGGTCGAGGCCGTCCAGGCCTACGCCCGCGACATCAGCTTCGACATGGCCGGCATCGAGGAGGCCATGCAGCAGATCGACCCCTCCGACCCCGAGGCGATGCAGGAGGCCCTGGGCTCGCGGCTGTTCTCCCCCGAGCCGAGCGCGGCCCAGCAGGCGGCGCTGACCCGGCTGGAGACCTACCTGGCCCTGGTCGAGGGCTGGGTCGACGTGGTCACCGAGCAGGCGACCCGGGCGCACCTGCCCCACGCCGCCGCCCTGGTGGAGTCCGTACGCCGCCGCCGGGCCTCCGGTGGCCCCGCGGAGCGGCTGTTCAGCCAGCTGGTCGGCCTGGAGCTGCGGCCTCGCCGGCTGCGCGACGCGGCCAACCTGTGGGCCGCACTGGAGGCCGGCGGCGGTGTCGCCGCCCGCGACGGCGCCTGGGCCCACCCCGACGTGGCGCCGACCGCGGCCGACCTCGACGACCCGCTGGGGTTCGTCGAACGCTCCCGCTCGCACGGTCAGGGCGACGACATGGACGCCGCGCTGGAGAAGATGCTGCGCGAGGGCGGCCCGGCGGCGGGCCCTGCGGGCGAGGACGCGTGAGCGAGGACCTGGACCCGGCATACCGGCGGCTGCACGCGGACGCGACCGCGCTCCTGGAGGGCTGGAACGCCCCGACGGCCGAGCAGGACGCCCGGCGCGAGGACGTCCTCGCGCACCTGCGCGCCCACCCGGACGCCATGGCCAAGCAGGGCCCGCCCGCGCACCTGACCGCCAGCTGCCTGGTGCTCGACCCCGCCGGTGGGCACGTGCTCCTGACGCTGCACCGCAAGGCGCACCAGTGGTTCCAGTTCGGTGGCCACTACGAGCCCGGCGACGCCTCCGTGCTCGCCGCGGCCACCCGGGAGGCCCGCGAGGAGTCCGGGCTGCCCGGGCTCGAGGTGCACCCCGCCCTGGTGGACGTGGACCGGCACACCCTGGTCGGCTCGTTCGGCCGGTGCCGGGAGCACCTGGACCTGCGGTTCGCCGCGGTGGCCGAGCGCGACGGCGGGCACGAGGTGAGTGCCGAGTCCCTCGACGTGCGCTGGTGGCCGGTCGACGGGCTTCCGGCGGACGCCGGTGAGGAGCTGCCCCGGCTCATCGCCGCGGCGCGGGACTCCCTGCCGGTCAGCTGACGTCGGTCTCGACGTCGTCCTCGGCGTCGAGCGCCAGCCCGGCCGCGGCCGCGACGCCCTCGAGGTAGCCGCGGGCGCGGTCGGTGCGCGGGTAGGCCTTGAGCATCGACCAGAACTCCCGGCCGTGCCCGGGCTGGAGCAGGTGCGCCAGCTCGTGCAGGATCACGTAGTCCAGCACCCACGAGGGCATGCCCCTGAGCCGGGTGGAGATGCGGATCGAGCCGTCGGCCGGCGTGCACGACCCCCACCGGCTGTTCTGGTTGCCCACCCAGGTGATGCTCGTGGGCTTGGCCAGCCCGCCCAGGTAGCGCTCGGCGAGCTCGGCGGCCCGACGGGCCAGCTGCTCGTCGCTGGGGCTGCGCCGGCGGTCGCCGGCCTCGAGACGGCCCACCATGGTGGCCACCCACTGTCGTTCCTCGGCGGCGCTGAAACGTGCGGGGATGAGCACGACCGTGCGGCCGTCCTCACGGTAGGCGCTGACGGTGCGACGCCGTCGACGACTGCGCCGGACCTCCACCTCGTCCTTCCCCATGAGGTGAACATAAGTCACGCCAGCACGAAAACCCGAGCACTCGGGGGTTTCCTCCCGACATGTCCGGCCGCAGCGGGCCCGCGGACGCCGCCGGACCGGGGCCGCTCAGCGCCCGTGGAAGGTCGGCGCCCGCTTGCCGGCGGCCGCCGCGATCCCCTCGTGCAGGTCCTCGGTGGCCAGGGTGACCGCCTGGGCCAGGCCCTCCCACTGCAGGGCGTCCTCATAGGTCGCGTGCCCCCCGTCGCGCAGGGCCGTCACGGTGAGCCGGGTGGCGATGGGCGCGGCCGCGGCCACGCGCTCGGCCGCCTCCAGCGCCCGGTCCAGGACCTCGTCCGCGGGGGCGGCCAGGGACGCCAGCCCCAGGCCGACCGCCTCGGCGCCGGTGACGATCCGCCCGGTCAGCAGCAGGTCGCGCGCCACCGCCGCGCCGGCCACGTTCGGCAGCGACCAGGTCGTCGCCATGCCGGGGTGCAGGCCCAGGCTGGTGAACGGCACCCCTAGGCGCGCCGTCTCGGCGACGTAGCGGATGTCGCAGGCCAGCGCGAGCGCGAACCCGGCCCCGATGGCGTGGCCGTTGACCGCGGCGATCACCGGCACCTCGAGGGTCTTGACCGACAGCCAGGACCGGTAGAAGGCCAGCATCCGCCGGCGCAGGTCGGCCACCTGGGCGTCGGGCTCGGAGACGATCCACGACAGGTCACCACCGGCGTTGAAGGCACTGCCCTCCCCCGTGACCACGACGGCCGCGAGGTCGGTGTCCTCGCGCAGGGCGGCGACGAGGCGCACCCACGAGGCCGTCATGGCCTCGCTCATGGAGTTGCGCCGGTGGGGCAGGTCGAAGGTGACGACGGCGACGTGCCGCCCCGAAGCCTCCCGGCACTCGACCCGCAGGTCCTCGTAGGGGCGCTCCCACCAGCTCTGCTCGCTCATGGGCCGAGGGTAGTGAGGGGGTGCTCCGTGCGTGGAAACACCCCTCAATGCCGGACTCCGTGCTCAGGCTGGTCTAGGGTGGCCGCAGTCCGGCGCCGTACAGAGCGGCCAGGAACTTACAAGGAGACATTCAGTCATGGCTGAGACCGGCGAGACCTACAAGGGCGAGTTCTACTGCGTCAAGTGCAAGGAGAAGCGGGAGGCGGAGGGCAACGTCGTCGAGACGAACGGCCGCCGCATGGCCAAGGGCAAGTGCCCCGTGTGCGGCACCAACCTCAACCGCATCCTCGGCAAGGCCTGAGCGCCCCCCAGGTAGCTTCGCCCGCGGGCGGGACCACGAGCATCGGCTCGGTCCCGCCCGCCGGCATGTCCGGGGGCCGGCACCCCACCCGTACAAGTACTCATGTGTGCCGTTTGGCTGTGGAAACATCGGTTTGCCACTGCTGAGGGTTGGCATCGTCGGGACACGCCCGACGCCGCCCACGCCTGGAGGCCCCATGAGCCGCCCCCGCCTGAAGTCCCACGCCCGCCCGCTGCTGCGGGCCCCCGGCACCGTCCAGCTCGGCCTGGCCCCGCCCGCCGGCGCCGTCCTGGACGGCCTCTCCGAGGCCGAGGTGCGCTGGCTGGAACGGCTCGACGGCACCACCGGGCACACCCTGCTGTATGCCGAGGCCTCCGCCGCGGGCATCCCCCCGCAGCGGGTGGAGACGCTGCTGGAGACCCTGCGCGGCCTGGACCTGCTCGTCGAGCAGCCCACCGACCGCGCCTGCCTGAGCTCGCTCGGCGCGGCACGGTGGGCCACGCTCGGCCCCGACGCCGACATGCTGGCCGCCGTCCACCCCGGCATCGGGGACGGCTGGGGCGCCCTCGCCGACCGACAGGGCCAGCACGTCCTCGTCGGCGGGGACGGCAGCCTGGCGCGGTCCCTGGCGCTCC
>NZ_DASVZH010000164.1:0-6485 GCF_036391795.1 Oryzihumus sp. | reverse complement strand
CCTGCTGGCCGTGGCCGGCGACCCCGAGACGTGGCGACGGTGCTCGGCTGCGTTCCGGGCGGCCGCCGACGAGTTCGGGGTCGACCCTCCGAGCGCCCACCTGGTCTGGCAGACCCTGGTCGGCGTCGGTGACGTGGGGGCCGAGCGGCTGCACGGCTACCTGGTCAAGGCGCTGCGCGAGGCCAAGCAGCGCACCGCCTGGGTGGACGGCGACGAGGCCTACGAGAAGCGGGTGCTCGCGCTCGCCGACGCCGCGCTCGTGCCGGGGGCGCTGCGCGAGGTGTGGCAGGAGGCGTTGCGGATCAACGGGTCTGCCGTCCGGGCGACCGTGCTGGCGGCGAAGCTGCTCCAGCTGTGCCTGCCGGGGGTCCCTGACACCTACCAGGGCTGCGAGCTGGTCGACCTGTCGCTGGTCGACCCGGACAACCGCCGCCCGGTCGACTTCGCCCGGCGCCATGCCCTGCTCCACGCCGTCGCCGATGCCGACGTGGCGCCGACCTTCCACGCGGCACCCCCTGCCGACCAACCCGCGGACCAGCCGGCGGAAGGGGTCGGGGCACCTGAGGGGCTCGACCGGGAGAAGCTGCTCGTCACCACGACGGCCCTGCAGCTGCGGCGCGAGGACCCCGAGGCGTTCGGGCTGGGCGCGACCTACCGGCCGCTGCAGTCCACGAGCGAGCACGCCCTGGGTTTCCTGCGCTCGGACCGCGTCGCCGCGGTGGTCACCCGGGCCCCGGCGCGGCTCGGGCGCACCGGTGGCTGGTCCGACAGCGACACGGTGCTGCTGCCCGAAGGCGACTGGGAGGACCGACTCACCGGCCGTGTCCACGTCGGCGGCGAGGTCACCTGTGCCGCCCTGTTCGCCACCCGCCCTGTCGCCCTCCTCGTGCGCCGATGACGAGCAACCACAAGGGAGTCCCGCCCATGACCGAGGTCTCCGTCTGGGCGCCGTTCGCCAGGGAGTCGGTCGACCTGGTGCTCGGCGACGAGCGCGCCCCGATGCGCCGCGACACCGGCGGCTGGTGGCGGGGCGAGCTGCCCGAGGCGCCCGGCACGGCATACGCGTTTGCGCTCGATGGCGGCGACCCGCGACCGGACCCGCGCTCGCGGCGGCAGCCCGAGGGCCCGCACGGACGCTCGGTGGCCTTTGACCCCAACGGTTTCGGGTGGACCGACCAGGACTGGGCCGGGGTGCAGCTGCCGTCCGCGGTGATCTACGAGCTGCACATCGGCACCTTCACCGGTGAGGGCACGTTCGACGCGGCCATCGAGCGGCTCGACCACCTCGTCGAGCTCGGCGTCGACCTCGTCGAGGTCATGCCGGTGGCGAGCTTCCCGGGTCGGCACGGCTGGGGCTACGACGGCGTCGACCTCTACGCCGTGCACGAGCCGTACGGCGGACCCGTTGCGCTGCAACGGTTTGTCGACGCCTGCCACGCCCGCGGGCTCGGCGTGTGCCTCGACGTCGTCTACAACCACCTCGGGCCGGACGGCAACTACCTCGGCGAGTTCGGGCCCTACTTCACCGACCGCTACGTCACGCCGTGGGGCCAGGCGCTCAACCTCGACGGCCCCGGCAGCGACGAGGTGCGCCGGTTCGTCCTCGACAACGTCACCCAGTGGCTGCGCGACTTCCACATCGACGCGCTGCGCCTCGACGCGGTCCACGCCCTCGTCGACGACCGGGCGCTGCCGTTGCTTGAGGAGATGGAGCGCGAGGTCGAAACCCTTGCGGCAGAGGTCAACCGGCCGCTGTGGCTGATCGCCGAGTCCGACCGCAACGACCCCCGCACGGTCACCCGCCGCACCCCCGACCCCGACGCCGGAGGTGGCCTCGGGCTGCACGCCCAGTGGGCCGACGACGTGCACCACGCGCTGCACGTGCTGCTGACCGGCGAGACCTTCGGCTACTACGCCGACTTCGCCGACCCCGGCGCCCTGGCCAAGGTGCTCACCACGCCGTTCTTCCACGACGGCACGTGGTCGAGCTTCCGCGAGCGCACGCACGGCCGCCCGGTGGACACGCTGCGCCTGGAGGGCTGGCACTTCGTCGCCTCGTTGCAGACCCACGACCAGGTCGGCAACCGCGCGGTCGGCGAGCGGCTGAGCCAGCTCGTGGCGCCGGGGCTGCTGGCGGCCGGCGCCGCGCTGCTGCTGACCTCGGCCTATAGCCCGATGCTGTTCATGGGCGAGGAGTGGGGCGCCGTCACGCCGTGGCAGTACTTCACCGACCACGTCGACCCCGAGCTCGCCCGGCTCGTCAGCGAGGGCCGCCGCCGCGAGTTCGCCTCGCACGGCTGGGACAGCGCCGAGGTGCCCGACCCGCAGGACCCGGCGACCGTCGAGCGCTCCCGGCTCGACTGGTCCGAGCTCGAGCGGTCACCGCACGACCGCCTGCTCCGCTGGTATCGCGCGCTGCTCACCCTCCGTCGTCAGCGCGCCGACCTGCGCGACCCGCACCTCGACCGCGTGGGCGTCGACCACGACCATGCCGCGCGGACCGTCGTCGTGACGCGCGGCGAGCACCGCGTCGCGGTCAACCTCGGCAGCGAGCCGGCGGTGCTCGACCTCGGTGAGGCCACGGCATACCGGCAGGTGCTGCTGGCCTGGGACGAGGCGGCGCAGGTGACGCACGACGGCCGCCTCTCCCTGCCTGGGGAGTCGGCGGCCGTCGTGGGTCCTGCCTGAGGGTTACGCCGGGGCGGGTGCCGTCCGGTCGCTGCCGGTGCCGGACGCCGGGGCGTCCTCGGCGGTCAGCGGCTGGGCGATCGACTCCAGCGACTTCTGCTCGGCCTTGACGCCCAGGAACGCCGCGACCAGGCCGCCGACGATCATCAGCGCAGCGCCGACGAAGTAGCCGGGCGCGATGCCGGTGATGTCCTTGGCCTTGGACGCCGAGTCGATGAGGTGGCCGAAGTACAGCGGGCCGGAGATGCCGCCGGCAGCGGTGCCGATGGCGTAGAAGAACGCGATGCACAACGCCCGCGTCTCCATCGGGAAGACCTCGCTGGCCGTGAGGTAGGCCGAGGAGGCGCCGGCGGAGGCGAAGAAGAAGATGATCGCGCCCATCAGCGTCAGGGTGACCGCGTTGAGGCCGCCGAGCATGAAGCCGGTGATTCCGAGCAGGACGCCGGAGAGGATGTAGGTGCCGGAGATCATCCGGACCCGGCCGACCGTGTCGAACAGCGGCCCGAGCAGGAACGCGCCCAGGAAGTTGCTCACCGCGAACGCCGCGATGAACCAGCCCACCTGCTGCACGCCGAGGAACTTGGTCAGCGAGTCGCCGTAGGTGAAGAAGAACGCGTTGTAGAGGAACGCCTGCCCGATGAACAGCGCCAGGCACAGGATCGTGCGGCGGGGGTAGAGCGTGAACACCGTCTTGGCGATCGTGCCCAGCCCGATGGTCTTGCGCTGACGGATCGTGATGGTCTCGTCGACCGGGTCGAGCGGGGCGCCGGTGGTGCCCTCGACGTGCTCCTCGATCTGCTTCACGACCTTCTCGCCCTCGTGCTCGCGGCCGTGGATGAACAGCCAGCGCGGGCTCTCGGGGACGTTGCGGCGGACCACCAGGATGCCCAGGCCGAGGATCGCGCCGAGGCCGAACGCCAGGCGCCAGCCGAGCCAGGCGGGCACCAGCGAGGGGTTGAGCAGCGCGACGGTGAGCAGGGAGCCGGCGGCGGCGCCGAGCCAGAACGAGCCGTTGATGGCCAGGTCGACCCGGCCGCGGTACTTCGCCGGGATCAGCTCGTCGATGGCGGAGTTGATCGCGGCGTACTCGCCGCCGACCCCGGCGCCGGTGACGAAGCGGCACGCGAAGTAGAACATCGGGTTCATCGAGAACGCCGTGAGCACGGTGCCGACGAGGTAGATCCCGAGGGTGACCAGGAACAGCTTCTTGCGGCCGAACCGGTCGGTCAGCTGCCCGAAGAACAGCGCCCCGATGCAGGCGCCGAGGACGTAGATCGCGCCGGCCATGCCGATGTCGGAGCTGGTCATCCCGAGACCGGTGCCGAGGGGCTTCTGCAGCGCCTCGGACATCGAGCCCACGATGGTGACCTCGAGGCCGTCGAGGATCCAGACGGTGCCCAGACCGGCCACGATGAGCCAGTGCCAGCCGGCCCATGGCAGCCGGTCGAGTCGGGCGGGGATGTCGGTCGTGATCCGACCGGTCTCAACTTGCGACGACATACGCACTCCTCCGCGCGGCGGCGTCAGCCGCGTCCGTTGTCCGGCGGCCTGGGGGCTCCAGTCGCCGTCCTGCTTCCAGGGGTTGTACCCGGAATGACGTGAGAAAATCGTGTTCGTGCCTGAGGAACCTACTGGTCGGGGCGTTCCCCGGCGACCCGCCTACTTCGGCCCGGCCGCCATGGACGCCCAGGCGGGTGCGCCCGACCCGGCTCGGATCACGGAGGTGGCCCACGAGACCGCCGCCGTCATCGTCGGCACCGGGCGCGCCGCGCACGACCCCGCCCTGACCACCCGCCTGGTCGAGCTCGTCGACGAGCTCGGGCTGTCCACGCTGGCCGAGCTGTGGGCTGACCGCCCCGCGCGCAGCCTGCCCGGCGCGCTGTGGCGCCTCTACGCCCTGCGCGAGTGGGTCCGCCGCGACCCCACCGGCGCGGCCCGTGACTACGCCGCGGGGATCCGGTTCGCCGACGTGCCGCACGTGGTCGCCGGCGTGGCCGAGCCGCCCGGGCCCGACGAGCTCAAGGCGCTCACCGACGCGATCCTGACCGGGGTGTTCGAGGGCGACCTGGCCATCGCGCTGGAGCGGGCCGCGGCGTTCTGCCGGGTCATCTCCGCCGGCCGCGCCCACCTCGCCGACGACACCGACGACCACGAGCCGCTGGTCAGCAGCGCCCAGACTCGGCGGGCCGCCTCGATGCAGACCACCGGTGCCGACCTCGAGGCGTGCGCGCGGCTGTGGCGCAAGGACAACCTCATCTGAGGTCGTTCTCACAGCCCCTGTGGGGATCGGGCATACCCGTCAGGGGCCGGCGGTTAGACTGGAGGTTGCGCCGGGCCGCGGTAGCCCCGGGTCCCAACTGAAGCCGCTACGAGCGGCCATGCGCCGTGAGGCGCTCCCGGCCCGGCGCAACTCCACCCTCACCGACCGCCACCGGTATGCCGTGTGCCTGGCTGCCGCCCGCGGCCCCCGCCTCCAGCGGCACGCGCGGCCCGAGGGGCTCGGGTGCCGGGACGCGGGCTCCCTCGGCCAGCTCCGCCTCTTCCATGGGGCAGCCGCCGAGGTCGTGCAGCTCGAGGTCACGCTCGGCCGTGGCGCGCGCCCGGCGACCCGGGCCGCGCCACCCGCAGGCCCGGCATACCGCGTGCGTGAACGAACCGCGGTCTTCGGTGCCGGAGCCACTCATGGGGCCCATGATGCGGTCTGGACGCCGCCTCGCATAGGGCGGGTCGGCTCTTCCCCGCCGCGCCCCGGGCGACCCGGCCAGCCGTGCGGCGGTCACGGCCCGCGCGGCGGATTCCGATTGGGGCAATCGGTCCCGTCCGGGCGGGGTGCGGTCTAGATTGGAGCCATGGCAGGACCGCAAGGGTCAGACGACTACCTCACCGACGGCGATCTGCAGTTCGAGATCGAGCTGGTCGGCGAGCTCGTCGTCGCTGCCACCTCCAGCGACGGGCCGCTCTCCCAGGACGAGATCGACCGGCTGCTGGGGGTGGTGCCCAGTGGCGCCGGGGCACGACCCCCGGCGACTCCCGCTCCCTGACGCGCGCCTGACCTCGGGGGCCCCGGCGGGGCGCTGTGGCGTGCTCGCAATGCGTCGGGGGACGGTGCGCAAGGGGCGCGCTACGCCGTGGGGATGGCCCGAACCACCCCCTTGGGGTGAACATTGGGTGAACGATCGTGCTTGGCCTCGACCGCTCGGTTGGGTTCTTCTCTCGCCGTGGCTTTAGCATCACCTACGGCCACTTTCCTGATGACCGGAGTTCCCCGTGGGTTTTCGCCTCACCCCCCAAGACACGTCCTTCTACGACCTGTTCGCCCAGCAGGCGAGCCACATCGTGGATGGCGCCAAGGAGCTGACCGCTCTGCTCGGTGTCGCTCCGACCGAGCGTGAAGCCGTCGCGCAGCGCATGCGCGACCTCGAGCACGCGGCCGACGAGGCCACGCACGAGATCATGCGCAAGGTCAACAGCTCGTTCATCACGCCGTTCGACCGCGAGGACATCTACGGCCTCGCCGCGAACCTGGACGACTGCATGGACCTGATGGAGGCTGCGGTCGACCTGATCGTGCTCTACCGCATCGGCGAGCTGCCCTCGGGCATCGCCGCCCAGGTCGAGGTCCTCGCGCGCATGTCCGAGCTGACCGCCGAGGCCATGCCGCGGCTGCGCTCGATGAGCGACCTGCAGGAGTACTGGATCGAGATCAACCGGCTCGAGAACCAGGCCGACCAGATCTACCGCCGCCTCCTCGCCGAGCTGTTCAACAACGGCGCGGACGCGATCACGGTGCTCAAGCT
>NZ_DASVZH010000163.1:0-2967 GCF_036391795.1 Oryzihumus sp. | reverse complement strand
GAGCGTGACGGTCATCGGGTCCTGGGCGCTCACGCACGCAGCCTGCCACGCCCGCTCACCCGGCGCGCCGGTGTCCGGACGACGATCATCGCGGCGGTTTCGTCGCGAGAGGCGGCCCCAACTGCCGCGCCGGTTGTCCCTTGGCGCGGCTCCGGTGCGGCTGGGCCCGGACGCCGGCGGTCAGGCGTGCACGCGGCTGCGGTGCACCCCCGCCTGCACCCGGCACAGGCCGCGGGCGGCCGGCGGGGCAAAGCGGTTGAGCCGCCACAGCAGGTGCGCCAGCGCCCCCACCGGGACGACCGCCTGGTTGCGCTCCAGCCCTCGCACCGCCCGGGCCGCGACGGTCTCGGCGCTGAGGAACTTCGGCTGCATCAGCCGCACCGCCTGGCGGACGCTGCCGCCGGCGATCGACGGCGGCGCCTCATAGACCTCGTCCAGCAGGGGGGTGTCGACGAAGCCGGGGCACAGCACGGTGACGCCGATGCCGAGCGCCGCGGCCTCGGCGCGCAGGCCGGTGGACAGGCCCACGACCGCGTGCTTGGTCGTCGTGTAGGGCAGCATCGCCGGGGCGGGGATCAGCCCGGCCAGCGAGGCGGTGTTGAGGATGTGCCCGCGCCGCCGCCGGCTCATGTGCGGGTAGACCGCCCGCACGCCGTTGACGACGCCGCCGAGGTTGACCGCCAGTGCCCGGTCCCAGTGCCGCTCGTCGAGCTCCTCGAGCAGGCCGCCGAGCGCGATGCCGGCGTTGTTGACCATGACGTCGACCGGCCCACGCTCGGCCTCGGTGCGGTCGACCACGTCGCGGACCTGCTCGAAGGAGCTGACGTCGACCGGCGCGGCCTCGGCGGTGCCCGGTCCCGCCGCGGTGAGCTCGGCGGCGGCACGCCCGGCCCGGTCCCCGTCGAGGTCGGCGACCACGACGTGGCTGCCGCGCGCGACGAGCTCGGTGGCGATGGCCCGGCCGATGCCGGAGGCACCGCCGGTGACGATGCTGACGTGGGGACGGAACGGGGTGCGGGGCACGGGCAGGCTCCTGTCGGTGGGCCGGGAGGGTCGGTGGGCGGGTCAGGAACGGTCGGCGGGGACCGGCTCCGCGACGGCGGGTTCGGTGGCCGGCGCGGGGCCGCCGCCCGGAGGGCTCGGCGTGACGGGGGCGAAGTCGTCCTGGTCCAGCCGGCGGGTGCGCCACCAGTAGCTCAGCGTCGAGCCGGGCCAGACCGTGGTGTTGTTGCCGAACCGGTCGAGGTACCAGCTGCGGCAGCCGGAGGCCCAGACCGTGCGCCGGCTGCGCGTGCGCATCTCGCGGGTGAACCGCTCCTGCGCCGCCTCGGTGACCACGACCGGGGCACGCCGGCGCCGGGCGTGGTCGAGGGCCTGGAGCACGTAGCCGGTGGCCCACTCGATCATCATCACCACGGAGGTGTGGCCCAGCCCGGTGTTCGGCCCGAGCAGGAAGTACAGCTGCGGGAAGCCGGCCGTGGTCACCCCGAGGTGGGTGCGCATCCCGGCGGACCACGCCTGCTCCAGCGACTGCCCGCCGAGGCCGCGCACGTCCAGCCGGTCGTAGCTGCCGGTGACGCTGAACCCGGTGCCGAGCACGATCGCGTCGACCTCGCGCCGGGTGCCGTCCGCCGTGACCACGGCGTCCGGCTCGACCCTGGTGATGGCGTCGGTCACCAGCTCCACGTCGTCGCGGTCGAACGCCGCCCAGTAGTCGTTGGAGATGAGGATGCGCTTGCAGCCGATCGTGTAGTCGGGGGTGAGCGCGGCGCGCACCTGCGGGTCGCGGACGGACTTCGCCAGGTGCCGCCTGGCCACCCGCTCGACCAGCTTCATCGCGGCCGGGTAGCGCGAGAACGCCAGGACCCGGGACTCCAGCTCCCAGTAGGTCGCCCACCGCACCGCCCGCTGCAGACCCGGTATCCGGCGGTAGGCCGCCGTGCGCGCGGGCCCCAGCTCACGGTCGCGCTTGGGCAGGATCCACGCGGGCGTGCGCTGGAAGACGTGCACCTGCCCGGCGCGCGGCGCGAGTGCCGGGACGAGCTGCACCGAGCTCGCGCCGGTGCCGACCACGGCGACCCGCTTGCCGGTGAGCCCGTCGTCCCCCTCGGGCCAGCGCGCCGAGTGGTGCACCGGGCCCTCGAAGGAGTCGAGCCCGGGGATGTCCGGCAGCGACGGCTCGTGCAGGGCGCCGATGCCCAGCACCACGGCGTCGGCGGTCCACTGCCGGCCGTCCGCGGCGGTGGCCGTCCAGCGGGCGGAGGGCTCGTCGTACACGAGGGAGCGCAGGTCGGCCCCGAAGCGCAGGTGCCGCTCGACGTCGTGCTCGCGCGCGCAGCGGCGAAGGTAGTCCCAGATCTCGCCGGCCGGGGCGAACTCCCGGGACCACGAGGGGTTCTGGGCGAAGGAGAAGCTGTAGAGCCGTGACGGCACGTCGCACGCGCACCCGGGGTAGCGGTTGTCCCGCCAGGTGCCGCCGACGTCCTGCGCCTTCTCCAGCACGATGTAGTCGTCCTCGCCGCGCTGGGACAGCCGGATCGCCATGCCGAGGCCGGAGAAGCCGGTGCCGACGATGATCACGCGGTGGTGCGGGACGGTCGCCATGTCAGGCCTCCCGCCCGGCGTCGACCCGGCTGCCGCGGGACAGCCGGAGCAGGTGCTCGGTCACGGTCTCGGTGCGTTCGAGCGGCAGCATGTGGCCGGCCCCCTCGAGGACCTCGTGGTGGGCGTGCGGCAGGGCCTGCGCGATCACGGCCGAGAAGCGGGGCGGGGTGAGCTTGTCCGCGGACCCGACCAGGACGCTGGTCGGCACGTCCGCGAGCACCGGCAGCGCGTCGAGCTCGTGGTGCGCGCTCAGCGCGAGGAAGAAGCGGCCGATGGTCGCCGCCGGGTTGGCGGTGATGACCCGGTGCGTGCTGGTCACGTCGGACTCGTCGGCGCCCCGGCCGAACAGCAGCGCGCGCGAGC
>NZ_DASVZH010000162.1:0-36128 GCF_036391795.1 Oryzihumus sp. | reverse complement strand
CGGTCGTGGCCGGGCGTCGGCCGCCCCCGGTCAGCAACAGGGCGCGACGCGGACGCTGAGCAGGTCGACGCCCTGCTCGGTCAGCAGCCGCAGCGCCGAGGCCAGCATCCGCCCGGGCAGCCGCAGGCAGAGGACGCTGCTGCGCCGCGAGACGGCCACCGTGAGGTCGGCGAAGGCCGCCTGGAGCACGGGCCCCAGGGGGCCGTCGACCTCCAGCTCGGCTCGCTGGGCGTCCCGGTGCAGGCCGGCGAGCTCGAGACCGAACCGCGACGCCCGGCTGATCGCCTGGGACAAGACGGTGGTGTCCCCGCCGCGCGTGCCCAGCACGGTCGTGGCGCCGACCTCCCCGACGACGGACTGCCCCAGCACGACCTCCACCTGCTCCGGCAGCGGCCCCAGCACGGTGACGTCATACGACTGGACCATCTCCGGCCTCCATCCAGCACGGCCGGCCCGTCTCGTTGCGGACCTTGGCCCCTATCCCACGGTGGACCTCCGGCGCGAGGCTGTGATCGTCGTGCACGGATGATTTCGGGGGGCTCTTTGGAGGCGATAGCTCGTGCCGGACCAGTCCAACACCACGCTGGCCCGCCCCCGGCCGCCCGGTGCCGGGGGGCCCGTCCGGCTCCCTGCCGCCGCGGACTTCCTCATGCTGACCACGATGTACTCCCCGCCCCGGCTGCCCCGGCGCCCGGTGCTGCGTGAGCGGCTGACGTCCCGGCTGACCGAGGCGGTGCGGGAGAGCCCGCTCACCCTGGTCAGCGCGCCCGCAGGCTCGGGCAAGACGACCCTGGCCGCCACCTGGGTGGAGCGCCCCGGCGTCCCCTGGCGAGTGGTCTGGCTGACCCTGAGCGAGGCCACGGGGTCCCCGGAGGAGTTCTGGTTCTTCGTCATCGAGGCGCTCTCCCGCGCCGGCGTCGACCTGCCGCACACCGCAGGCCTGCCCGGCCTCCCGCAGGACTACGACGCCCTCGTCACCCAGCTGGCCACCGACCTGCTCAACCGCCCCGAGCCGGTGGTCCTGGTGCTCGACGAGGTCGAACGGCTCAGCGACGCCCGGGTGCCGCACCAGCTCGACCTGCTGCTGCGCCTGGCGTCGGTGCGGATCCGGCTGGTGCTGCTGACCCGGGTCGACCCGTTGCTGCCGATGCAGCGCTACCGCCTGACCGGGACGATGAGCCAGATCCGGATGGCCGACCTCGCCTTCACCCGGGAGGAGGCCCGCGAGCTGCTCTCCGGCTCCGGCATCGACCTGACCGAGCCGATGGTCGTGGCCCTGCACGACCGCACCAAGGGCTGGGCCGCGGGACTGCAGCTCGCGGCGCTGGCCCGCGAGCACCGTCCCGACTCCGACCCCCGGGCCGGCGACTGGCTGCTCGGTGCCCAGGACGCCAACCTGGCGGAGTACCTCACGGGGGAGATCCTCGCCGGCCAGCCGCCCCACCTGCGCGACTTCCTGCTGCGCACGAGCATCATCGACCCCGTGTGTGCCGACCTCGCCGAGGTGCTGACCGGGGACGTGGGGGCCGCGATGTCGCTGATGACCCTGTCCCACCAGAACATCCTCGTGGAGGCGGCCGGGGACCTGGCCGGCTGCTACCACGCCCACCCGCTGTTCCGGGAGCTGCTGCGCGCCCAGCTGGCGTACGAGTCGCCGGAGCTGCTCCCCACCCTGCACGAGCGGGCCGGGCGGTGGTTCGCTGCCGAGGGCATGGTCGACCAGGCCCTGACCCACCTCGCCGCCGCGGGGTGCTGGCAGGAGGTCGCGGGTCTCGTCGTGCGGAGCGGGCTGGTCGGGGAGCTGCTGCACCCGTCGTCCGGCCGACTCCTCCAGCGCCTCGCCGGTATGCCGGCCGGCACGCCGGGTGCGCAGGTCGCCGTGGTGCGTGCCGCTGCGGCCCTGGGCCGGGGCGACCTGCCGTCGTGTGACGGCGCGCTCGCCACGGTCATGGAGCTCGCCGACGAGGACTCCCACCTCGCGGTGGCGCTGGCGGCGACCCGGCTGGCGGCGGCTGCCGCCCACGCGGACCCCGAGGCGGTGACCGAGTGGGCCGACCGGCTGGAGCGCGCCTGCGCGGCGGACGATGACGGCGACGTGCCGGCTGCCGGGTCGGCGGGCCTGCGGGCGCGGCTGTTGTCCACACGCGCCCTGGCCCAGCTGCACCTCGGGGACCTGACCGGGGCCACGGCCACGCTCAGCCGGGCGGTCGGCGCGTGCGTCGAGGCCGGTCTGGGGGCCGAGCAGGTCTCCAACCTGGGCCGGTCCGCCCTTGTCGCAGCGGTCCTCGGGCGGCTGAAGATGGCCCGGGAGCTGGTGGACACCACTGACCGGCTGGTCCAGGAGCAGTCCCTGGGGGAGGAGACCGACGGCCCCCCGGCGCTGGCCCTGGCGGCAGCGTGGGTCCACGTCGAGGGAGGCGCGGCGCAGGCGGCGCTGGCCGCCCTGTCCGCTGCCCCGGAGTCCACCGAGCCCCTCGAACGGATGGTGCTGCAGGTGCTCGACGCTGTCGTCCGTGCGCGGGCGCTACGTGCCCTCGGCCGCCCCGAGGCGGTGACGGACCTTCCCGATCTCGCCGACGTTCCGGCGGGCTGGCTGCGCGACCTCCTCGCCCAGGAGCGCGTGGCGGCGCTGCTCGTGGTGGCCGAGCCGGCTGCCGCCCGACGGGAAGCGGCTGGTGCCTCCGACGACGTCCGGGGCGTGGTGCTGCGCACCCGAGCCGGCCTGGCCGCCGGCGACCGGTCGACGACGGCGAGCCTGGACCCGGCCGCGGTCGAGCACACCGACGGCATCCCCGTCGACCTCCAGGTGGAGGTGTGCTTGGTGCAGGCCCAGGCCCGTCTGGCCGCCGGCAGCCGCGACCAGGCCGTGGCCTCGGTCCGGCGAGCGGTGCGTCGGGCCCGGTCCGAGGGGCTGCGCCGGCCCTTCCGCGAGGCGGCGCCCGAGGTACGCCGGCTGTGGGCGGCGGATGGGACCGTGGCCGACGCAGCCCGCTGGCTCGCGGAGGGCGCCCTACCGGCTCGTCCCGATCCTGCGCGGCCCGTGGCGACCCGGTCCACTGCGGCAGGATCCGAGGTGACCCGGCCGACGGCGGCGCGGGCCACGGTCGCTCCCGCACGGGCGCGGCTCGCCGGTTCGGAGGAGCCGATCATCGTCGAGGCGCTCAGCGCCCGGGAGACCGAGGTCCTGCGTCACCTTGCCGACCTGCTGACGACCGAGGAGGTGGCCGAGGCCATGTTCGTCTCGGTCAACACGGTCAAGTCACACATCCGCAGCATCCTGCGCAAGCTGTCGGTGGCCCGCCGTAACGAGGCGATCCGCCGCGCCCGGGAGCTCAACGTCATCTGACCTCCCGGGTCGCCGCACGCGGGAGGTCAGATGGCCGTGGGGAGTCAGATCCCGCGCAGGGTCTTGATGCGACCCTCGCGCTCGGCTTCCTCCAGGGCGTGGAAGTCGGCCTCGTTCTGGTCGGCGTACGTCTCGGCGAAGTCGGCCACCGCCTGGGCGAACCGGTCGCTGCCGCCGAGGTAGGAGGCGATGGCGATCCGGTCCCCGGAGCGGGCGTGGGCGCGGGCCAGGGTCCAGCCGCACATCCGGGCGTAGGCGCGCATGCCCGAGGGGACCATCTGCTCCACGACGGCCGAGCCCTTGCCGTCGCGCAGCTGGCGCACGTAGAAGTCGCGCGTCTCGCCGTCGACGCCCACGGCCGTGCCGGTGCCCAGGAAGATGTCCGTCGAGGCCTGCATGAGGTGCTGGCCGGCGACGACCCGGTCGCCCTGGTTGCCGTAGGTGGGGCCGTGCAGGTAGGGCTCCAGCACCGAGTGCTGGGCCTCCTTGGCCTGGAGGAACAGGGGGTCGGTGTCGTCGCGGCCGAGCATGAGGAGCACCCACGCGCGGGTGCCGACGCTGCCCACGCCGACGACCTTGCGGGCCACCTGGACCAGGCGGAACTGGTCCAGCAGGACGCGCCGGTCGGGGAGCAGGCTGTCGCGGTAGCCGGCGACGATGACCTGCAGCGCGGCATGAAGGTTGGCGGCGGGCTCCCCAGGGATGAGCTCCTCGATCGGCACCAGCACGGGCGGGTCGCTGATGATCCGGCGCTGGCCGTCGACCATCGTCGTCAGCTTGCTGAACGCCTGCAGGCTGTCCTTGGTGCGCGCCTTGGTGACGTTCTCCTGCGCCCGCTTGAGCTGCTTGGCGCTGACCTGGTTGCTGAACTGCGTCATGAACCGGTCGACGTCCAGGCTGGCGTACCAGACCGCCAGGTTGGGCTCGTCGGCGAACTCGCGCATCGCGGTGCGGTAGGCCTCGGCACCGGCGACGCACACCTTGCGCCGGTCCTTGGCGCTGAAGCCGTTCTCCCGGCCCGCGACCGCGAGGCTGGCCACGAGGCGCTTGACGTCCCACTCCCACGGGCCGGGGTAGGTCTCGTCGAAGTCGTTGACGTCGAAGATCATCCGCCGCTCGGGCGAGGCGTAGACCCCGAAGTTAGACAGGTGCGCGTCACCGCAGGCCTGCACGTCGAAGCCGGAGGTGGGCGTCCTCGCGAGGTCGGCCGCCATGACCAGCGCCGCCCCGCGGTAGAAGGTGAACGGCGAGACCAGCATCCGGCCGTAGCGCAGGGGTACGAGCTCGGGCACCCGGCTGCCGGCCTGCCCCTCCAGCAGGGTCACCGGGTCGAGCCGCCCCGTCCCGGTGCCGGGCTCGGCGTGGCTCTCCAGTGGGACGCGCTTGCGCGCGTCCTTGCCCCGCGCGGAGCGGTCCGACGGGCTCAGGTACGGCGGCGCGACGGGCGCGGGGGGCCCCGGTGAGGGAGGCGCCGTCGGCGCAGTCGAGGGCGCAGTGGTGGTGGGCACGGCAGGGGTGGGTGTCGTCGCGGTCATGCGTCCAGCGTGTCCCCGCGGGCCCGGCGGCGGTTCATCCGCGGCGGGGGATTCAGCGCGTCGGCGGGGGTCGTGCAATGCAGGGAGACGGCCAACGAAACGGAGTCAGCCATGGAAACCGGTCCCGTAGACCTGCTCATCGTGGAGTTCCCCGGCAACAACTTCCGGGGAGAGATCGCCCCTGCCCTGCGCGAGCTCGTCGTCGACGGGATCGTGCGGGTCCTGGACCTGCTGTTCGTCTACAAGGACGAGAACGGCGAGGTCGGCTCGGTCGAGCTGGCAGGCCTCGGCCCGGACCTCCAGCCCGCGTTCGCCGACCTCGACGGCCAGCTCGGCGGCGGTCTGCTCGACGCCGAGGACGTCGCCCAGGTCGGCGCCGCCCTGGACACCAACAGCTCGGCCGCCCTCATCGTCTGGGAGAACACCTGGGCCGAGCGCTTCGTCACGGCCATGCGCCACGCCGACGCGCGGGTCGTGGACCAGGTCCGGATCCCGGCTGAGACCGTGTCCAAGGCGCTCGAGTCCTACAAGCAGCAGGCGGGCTGACATGGGCCTGATCCGTGGCGTGGCGCGCACCGCGGTCGTCGCCGGCACCGCGTCCGCCGTCGCCGGCCGGGTGCAGCGTCGCCAGCAGAACAAGTGGGCCGCCCAGGACGCCGCCGCGGCGCCGCCGGACCAGCAGCAGGCGTCGGCCGAGCAGCCGCCCCAGCAACAGGGGTATGCCGCGCCGCCTCCCGCACCGGAGCCAGCCCCCGAGGCCGCAGCGTCGGGCGGTACGGACCTGGTCGCGCAGCTGCAGCAGCTCGAGCAGCTGCACCAGCAGGGCGCCGTCAACGACCAGGAGTTCGCCGCGGCGAAGGCCAAGCTGCTCGGGGGGTGAGCGGCGTGGCTGCGCCCGTCCCCGGCGATCAGGCTGTCCCCGGCCAGCCGCCGGCGTCCGGCGACGCAGCGTCCTCGGCGCCCTCCACGCCCGCCGAGGGCGGCGCGCCAGCGGGACCCGGCGGCGAGTCCGCGCCGACGACTCCGCGGCTGAGCGACCATGTGCCGCAACGGGTTCCGGCACGGGCCAGAGCCCTGGTCGAACGTGTGGACCACGCGCTGGAGCGGGTGGAGGCCACCACCGCGGGGCGCGTGCGCCGTCGGGCCCTGGAGATGGACCTGGTCCACCAGGCCATGGTCCTCGCAGCCCTGGCGATGATGCTGCTGATCCCGGCGCTGATCACCCTGTCGGCGCTGGTGCCGCTCGGCGACACCCACGGGGTCGCGACCACGGTGACCCGGCGCCTGGGCCTCAACGCGCAGGCGGCTCACGACGTGCAGCTCCTGTTCGGCGGTCCGGGGGTCAAGCGCACCAGCACGAGCTGGGTCGGGGCGCTGGTCACGCTGGTGTCGGCGTACACGTGGCCGGCGGCCCTGCAGAAGGGCTACGAGATCGCCTGGCAGCTGCCGGGCCGTGGGGTGCGTGACCTGTGGCGTCCTCTCGTGTGGCTCGCCACGATGCTCGGGGCGGCCACGCTGGTGGTGGTCCTCGGCGGCAGCTCGGAGCACGGGGTCAGCCGGGTGTGGCTGCTGCCCCTGGGCCTGACGCCGGTCGTGTTCGCGTGGGCCTGGTGGACCCAGCACCTGCTGCTCGGCGGGAGGGTGGGGTGGCGGCCGCTGCTGACCGGCGCCGCGACGATCACCGTGGGCCTCTACGGCCTGCGCGCGTTCGCCGCGGTGTCGCTGTCGGACTCGATCACCTACAACTTCGACCGCTACGGCCCGATCGGCATCGTGTTCATGCTGCTGTCGTGGTTCATCGGCTTCAGCGTCGTCATGCTCGGCGGCGCGGTCGTCGGCCAGGAGTGGTGGTCGGCACGCCAGCGCCGGCTGGCAGCCCGCCGTGCTGCCCGTGAGGACGATCACCCGAGCCCTGCCTCGTGAGTCACTCCGGCGCGGGGGTGCCGGCGTCGAGGACCTGGCGCAAGGTGGCGGCGAAGGCGTCCGGCTCGCCCGTCATCCCGTACTCGCCGCCGAGGAACCCGGCATGGTCGCCCGGGAAGGCGACGGGGGCCGACCCCAGCCGTTCGGCCATGGCCTCGGCGGCGCGGTGGGCCAGCTCGCCCTCGGTCCTGGTGCCGGCCGCGATGACGATGCGGGTCGATGCCGCGCGGAGGGCGTCGACGTCGTGCTGCTGGTCGAGGCACGAGACGATGTTCTGCCCGACCAGGGGGTCGTCCCGGCTCCCGTCGTCCTCGGCGGGCAGCCCGAAGGTGGCGGGGTCGGGGGCGGGTTGCCGGGCGAAGTCGGCCGGGACAGGGCCCTTGAGACCGACGAGGGTGATGAACTTGGCCATCGCCGGGCCGAGGCCACTGCGCTGGTAGGTCTGGTGGATGTCCGTGGCGGCGGCGAGGGCCTCCTCGCGGTCAGGGAGCACCTGGACGGCGGGCGGCTCGTGGGCCACCAGGGTCCGGACCTGCTCCGGGTGCCGGGC
This sequence comes from Oryzihumus sp., assembly GCF_036391795.1. Taxonomy (GTDB): domain Bacteria; phylum Actinomycetota; class Actinomycetes; order Actinomycetales; family Dermatophilaceae; genus Oryzihumus. The sequence continues at coordinate 28,774 of NZ_DASVZH010000162.1, read as the reverse complement.
CACGAGGACCAGCGCGTTGACGGCTCCGCCGCTGGTGGCGAACAGGTCCACGGGGCCGGCGTCCAGCGCCAGGATGAGGCGGTGGAGGTCGTCGGCGTGCTCATTCGGCGTGGTCTCGGTGGCGTCGTCGGTGCGCCGGCTGCGTTCGGCCCCCCGCGGGTCGTAGGTCACGACGGTGCGGTCGGAGAAGTGACCGGCAAGCGTGACGAACCCGGAGGCGGCCATCGGTGAGCCGATCAGCAGCAGGACCGGCGCGGTGCTCGACTCGTTGCTCCGGACGTCGTAGTACAGGACGGCACCCGGCACGTCCAGGGTGTGGGTCGTCGGTGCGCTCATGGTGACTCCCGGAGAGCTGGTGCCTCGTCGTCCCGGTTCATGACGAGCGTATTTCTCCCACGGGGCCGGTGGCTATCGGCAAGGGTGGGCCGCACGGGGCGCAGGAGGTGCCGGCCTGGATTACGCTACGTCTGAGGTCTCAGCCATGTCGTGGGACGTGCACCTCGTCTCGACGGAGGTGCGCAGGGTCATGCAGCGGTTGCACAACGGTTTCCTCATGGGTGGGCGATACCTCCTCGTGGACCAGCTCGCCTCGGGCGGCATGGCCGTCGTCTGGTCCGCCATGGACACCGTGCTGCAGCGGCGCGTCGCCGTGAAGGTGATGCGTCCGGACGTCGGGCACGAGAAGCTGTTCGCTCTCCGCTTCCGGGACGAGGCCCTGCACTCGGCGCGGCTGCTGCACGCCAACATCGCCACCGTGTTCGACTACGGCGAGGAGGACGAGCTGGCCTACCTCGTGATGGAGCTCGTGGAGGGTCAGCCCCTGTCTACGGTGCTGCGCGAGCGCGGGCCGCTGTCACACCCCGAGGTCCGTTCCGTCATGGGGCAGGCCGCCCTGGCGCTCGGGGTCGCCCACGAGGCGCGGGTCGTGCACCGCGACGTCAAGCCGGCCAACATCATGCTGCGCCCGGACGGGCTGGTGAAGCTCACGGACTTCGGCATCGCGAGGGCGCTCGACGCCTCCGGACACACCCGGCAGGGCGAGCTCCTCGGCACGCCGAACTACATCAGCCCCGAGCAGGTGATGGGGCAGCCGGCCAGCGGGGCCAGTGACCTCTACGCCCTCGGCGTGGTCGCGCACGAGATGCTCACCGGGCGTCGCCCGTTCGACCGCGAGACCCCGCTCGCCATCGCCATGTGCCACGTCCAGGAACCGCCCCCGCCCCTGCCGGCGGACGTGCCCGAGGACCTCGCCCTGGTGGTGGAGGAGTGCCTGGCCAAGGACCCGGCCCACCGGCCGCCGAACGCGCGGGCCGTCGCCCTGCGGCTCGGGCTGGGGGACAACGAGACCATGGGCCTGGGCCTGGGCGTGGCGTGGTACGTCGGCGCCACGCCGTCGGGCAGTGACGCGCCCATCCCGCAGGCTGCGCCGAGCATCGACACCGTCGCCCTGGAGCAGCCCTGACCGACCGGGCAACAGGGGCGGTGACACAGCTCCGGATGCGGCTCAGGGGTCACGACCTGGTGCTCGCCAGGGCCCGTTGGCGGAACCCGACGACCGCCATCTCCACCACCCGGTCGTGTCCCCAGCGCATGAGCGGGTAGGCGACGCGCGCCGCGATGCGCAAGGGGATGCTCCTCATGTCCAGCGCCCACACCACAGCGACCCGTGTGCCGTCACCGACGGGTTCGAGCCGGACCACCGCGGAACCGCGCACGTCGCCGTCGATCGTCGCCTCGACCACGTGCGGGCGCAGGCACCTCTCGAGCCGGATGTCCAGGCGCAGCCAGTACGGGACCGGCGGGATGACCGTGCCGTGCAGCGCGTTTCCGGCGACCAGTCCATCGGTCTCCGCCCCGAAGTCCTCCAGCCAGGCCCACCAGCTCTCGAACTGGTCGAACTGCTCGATGACCTCCCACAGCTCGCCCGGCGCGATCGGGAACCAGAACGCGCCGCGATAGTCGATCCGGTTCACAGCCGGCTCGCCACCATCGCCGCAGCCAGCGTGACGAGCCCGCCCGCCACGGCACGCAGGGCACCCTCCAGCGGCCCGAGCAGGACGGTCCGGTCGACGTCGACCTCCTCGCCGTCACGGTAGACGATGCGCCCGTGCACGGACCGGGTCCGCCGTCTCAGCGTGCGCGCCGGCAGGCTCAACGCCCGCTGCCCGAGGGAGAGGAAGAAGGCTGCCGCCGCGGCCAGCACCGCGGCGGCACCGAGCCGGAAGTCCTGCGCGTAGTAGCCCGTGAGCACCGGGAAGGCGCCCCAGCCCAGCGCGAAACCCACGCCGTTGTGCAGGATCCCCCTGCCCAGCTCGAGGTTGTAGGCCAGGACCAGCACGGCGCCGACCACCACGAACGGCAGCAACCGCAGCCCGCCGTACACCAGACCGGCCACGACCGCCGAGGCGACACCCACGCCGGCAGCGGTCACCAGCGCGGCGGCGGGGATACCCGTCTGCAGCGGGCGTCCGGCCAGCTCGTCAAGGGCGTGTGCCCCGACGCCGACCGCGAGGAAGAACGCGGCGAGCGTGCCGGCGAGTCGCCACGCCGTGAAGTGCGGGGCCAGAGCGGCGCCGATCGCGACGTAGGACAGGTGCCAGGCGGTGTAGGGCGGGTGCAGCAGGGTCACCCAGTCGCGCACCCCGCCAGTGCCGGGTCCGCCCGCGTAGAACGCCGGCCGGTCCGCCGCGCGGGTCACGGCGCGGCCTCCTTCGTCCCCCACATCACCAGGCCACCGCCGCGGCTCATCAGCCGCCAACCGACGTCGCGGAGACCGGCCTGCTCCCAGGCGCGGACATGCCAGTCGAGCGGGTACTGCCGGTAGTGGGCCGGGATGCTCCTGCTCAGGAACCTGCCGACCCGCCACCAGGCGCTCCCTCCCGCCATCCAGCCGGCCACAGGCAGCACGGCGGACACGTACAGACGCCACGCGGCGCGCCAGCCGGCCGCCGGTGGGACGAAGAACTCCAGGCTCGCCATGGTCCCGCCCGGCCGCAGGCAGCGCGTCATCTCCACGAGCGCTTCCGCAGGCGCGTCGACATAGCGAAGGAGGTAGGAGAAGCAGACCGCGTCGAAGCACTCGTCGTCAAAGGGCAGCTGCTCGGCCCGCCCGGCGACGAGCACGACCTCCCCCGTGCGGCCGGCTGCCTCCACGGTGCGCCGACCGCGCTGCAGCATCGGCTCGTTGAGGTCGACCCCGACGACGGTGGCTCCGGTGCGACGAGCCACGGCGAGCGCCACCCCCGCCGGCCCGGTGGCGACGTCCAGCACCCGTCGCGGCTGGCCACCTGCGATCCTGGCGACGACGGCGCGGCGCCACCGGCGGTCCTGCCCGAAGGACAGCAGCCAGCTCAGCCGGTCGTACCGGGGTGGCAGGTCGGCGAACACCTCGCGCGCGACCCGGTTGCCGGGCGAGCCGGTGGTCCGCGGCATCGTCATGCCTCTCACCCAAGCCCCTGTCGACCCGACGCTCAAGGGACCATGCGCCCGCGGGTGGTCGGTGGTGTCAGCCGGCGTCACGGGCGCGCCGCTGGGCCTGCCCGAGGCGGGTCGCCCCGCTGACCTGCCAGCGGCGCCACGGCGCCACCCCTTCGATCTCCGTCTCGAGCGCGAAGCTGAGGAACGTCCGGATCAGCACCAGCAGCCCCAGGCCGGCGAGGTTGGACAGCGTCGGCTGCAGCGCGACGGTGCGCAGCAGGTCCGCGACCACGAGCAGCTCCAGCGCCAGCAGCAGCACTCCGCCCAGCGACTCCCGCAGCTGCCGGTATGCCGTGCGGCCTTCCCGGGTGCGGCGCCAGACCCCCCAGGAGACGACCGCGGCCCACACGAGGCCGACGACCAGCTCGGCGGCCGCCACGGCCTCGACGGCCTTGACCAGGTCGTCCACCACGGTCGTGAAGCTCATCGCGCTGCCGCCCCGGTGACCGGCGGTGGCTCAGGGGGTCGCCGGTTGCGGGGACTCCGTCGGGACCGCGGTCGCGTGGCCCTTGGGGATGAGGATCGCGGTGACGAAGCCGATGGCCGCGATGACGATCATGATGATCAGCGAGAGCGCGAAGTCCTTGTTGCCCGGGAGGACCTCGGCGGCGAGCACCGAGCCGGCCAGGGCCACGCCGAGGGAGGACCCGAGGTTCGACACGCTGCGCGAGACCCCGGAGATGTCGCCCTGGTCCTTCTCCGGGAACGCCGACTGCACCACGTTGACCGACGAGGTGAGCATGACCCCGATGCCGGCGCCGACGAGGAACAGCCCGGGCACGAACGTCCAGACGGCAGAGTCCACCCGCCCCAGGGCAAGGACCAGCAGCAGCCCGATCACGGTGGCCGCGAAACCGCGGCGGATCAGGAACCGCTGCGAGCGCCGCTTGGCCAGCCGCTCGGCGGCTGCTGCCAGGAGCAGCACCCCGATGGTGGTCGGGGTGAGCATGAGCCCGGTCTGGACCGCGTTGTAGTGGCGCACGTCCTGCAGGAACACGGAGATGACGAAGAACGAGCCCTGCATGGTGAGCCACTGGATGTTCTGGGTCACCAGGCCCAGGTTGGAGGTCTTGTTGCGGAAGAGCCGGATCGCCACGAGCGGGTCGTGTCCCTTGCGCTCCGTGGACCGGATGTGCAGGAAGAACCAGAGCAGGAACAGTGCGCCGATGGCGATGAACAGCCACACCGGGGAGATCCCGCCCTTGGGGATGATCACCGTGCTGCCGATGGTGAAGTCCTGGCGCGAGGTGAACCAGCCGTAGGTCGAGGACTGCAGGATCCCGTAGACGACGAAGAACAGGCCGGCTGCGGACAGGACGGCGCCGCCGAGGTCGAAGTGCGGGGCGGCACCCACCCGCGGAGGGTCGTCGATCTTGCGGGCCAGCAGCGCGACGAGGGCCACGATCAGCACCTGCAGGATGAACGAGGCCCGCCAGCTGACCGCGCTGGTGATCAGGCCGCCGATGAGGGGGCCGGCGGCGGCGCCGAGCCCCGCTGCGCCACTGATCATGCCGAAGTACTTCGCCCGGGTCTTGGTGTCGGTGAACAGGACGGTCACCAGGATGTAGATCGGCGGGATGAGCAGGGCCGACCCGACACCCTCGAGCAGGGAGTAGCCGAAGATCATCAGCGGCAGCCCCTGGGCCAGCGACGCGAGCAGCGCCCCGGTGCCGTAGATCGCCAGCCCCCACATGAAGCAGACCTTGCGGCCCCAGATGTCGGTCAGCTTGCTGCCGGGGATCATCAGCGACGCCATGGTCAGCGTGAACAGCGTGATCGTCGTCTGCATCCCGACGACCGTGGTGCCGATGTCGTTGGCGATGGTGGTGATCGCGACGTTCATGTTGCTGCCGGCGTAGCTGCAGACGAACTGCGCCAGCGCGAGGGGGAGTACCACGGATCCCGCGGCGGCCACAGACGGCCGGGCTGCTGCGCTCGTCATCTGTCCATGCTCGGCGTGGGCGCCGCCGCCCGTCGTCATCCAGCCCGGATGATCCACCGCCCGCGGAGGGTGGGCACGCTGGGAGCGTGGCATCGCGCGGCGGCGTCGCCTCCGTCCTCCCCGGGATCGTCGACCTCCGGGGCTACCAGCGTGCTTGGCTGCGCGGCGACGTGCTCGCGGGGGTGACCGTCGCGGCATACCTGATCCCGCAGGTCATGGCCTATGCCGGGGTTGCGGGGCTGCCACCGGTCGCGGGGCTGTGGGCGATCGTGCCGGCGATGGCCGCCTACGTGCTGTTCGGCTCCAGCCGCCAGCTGTCGGTGGGCCCGGAGTCCACCACGGCGTTGATGGCGGCCACCGTGGTCGGCCCCCTCGCCGGGGGTGACCCGGCCCGGTATGCCGTGCTGGCCGCCGGACTGGCGATGGTGGTCGGGGTGTTCTGCGCGCTGGCGTGGCTGGCCAGGCTGGGGTTCGTCGCCGACCTGCTCTCCAAGCCGGTGCTGGTGGGCTACATGGCCGGGGTCGCGATCATCATGATCGTCGGCCAGCTGGAGAAGGTGACCGGCGTCCCGGTCGAGGGCGACACCATGGTCCAGCAACTGCGCGCCTTCCTGGGCGGGCTCGGTCAGGTGAAGTGGCCCACGGTCATCCTCTCCCTCGCCGTGCTGGCCCTGCTCTTCGCGCTGCAACGCTTCCCGCGCCTGCCGGGCCCGCTGATCGCCGTGCTGCTGGCGGCGCTGGCGGTGCCGGTGTTCGACCTCAGTGCCTATGGCATCACGGTGGTCGGCGAGATCCCCGGCGGCCTGCCGCGCCCGCAGCTGCCCCACCTGCAGGCCGGTGACCTGCAGGAGCTGCTGCTGGCGGCGGTCGGTGTCGCGGTGGTCGGCTACACCGACAACGTGCTCACCGCACGGGCCTTCGCCGACCGCGGCGGCTACGAGGTGGACGCCAACCAGGAGCTGCTGGCGCTGGGCGCCGCGAACGTGGGTTCCGGTCTGATGCAGGGCTTCCCGGTCAGCAGCAGCGGCAGCCGCACCGCCCTGGGCGACACCGCGGGCAGCCGCACCCAGCTCTACACCCTGGTGGCACTGGCTGGGGTGGTGCTGGTGCTCCTCGTCGGCGGGGGAGTGCTGGCCAGCTTCCCCAACGCCGCGCTCGGCGCCCTGATCATCTACGCCGCGACCCGGCTGGTGGACCTGCCCGAGTTCCGCCGCATCGCGCGGTTCCGGCGCAGCGAGCTGGTCCTGGCGCTGGTCACGTTCGTGGGCGTGCTGGTCTTCGACATCCTCTACGGCGTGCTCATCGCCGTCGCGGTGTCGGTGGCGGACCTGCTGCGCCGGGTCGCCCGCCCGCACGACGCGGTGCTTGGACACGTCGAGGGGCTGGCCGGGATGCACGACGTCGACGACTACCCGACGGCCACGACCATCCCCGGCCTGGTGGTCTACCGCTACGACTCGCCGCTGTTCTTCGCCAACGCCGAGGACTTCAAGACCCGGGCGCTCGAGGCGGCGGACGCGGCGGCCGACCTGCGCTGGTTCGTCCTCAACGTCGAGGCCAACGTCGAGGTCGACATCACCGCGCTGGACGCCGTGGAGCAGCTGCGCGCCGAGATGGAGCGCCGCGGGGTGGTGTTCGCGATGGCGCGGGTCAAGCAGGACCTGCGCGAGGAGCTGGAGGCGTTCGGCCTGGCCCAGAGCGTGGGGAAGGAGCGGCTCTACCCGACCCTGCCGACGGCGGTCGCGGCCTACCAGCGGTGGGCCAGCGAGCACCGCACCCCTGCGGTGGCTGACCCGGAGCCGCCGGCCCCGGCGGCCTGACGCCCGGAGGGGCCTCAGTCCGGGCGGGGCCTCAGTCCGGCAGCCCTCAACCCAGCGCGGCCAGCGCCTGGCGGTATGCCGTCTCCTGGGTGGCGGTCAGCGCCTCCTCGTGCGCGTGCAGGCGCCCGTAGGTGAACGCGTTCTCCCCGTGGGCGGTGGCCACGGCGGCCAGGTCGAGCAGCAGGGCCCGGCAGACCACCCCGTCCTGGTGCTCGCCGAGCACGTCCTGCAGCGCCTTGGCCCGGCCGGCCAGCTTCTTCATCGGCTTGCCCAGCGCGGGCCGCGCGGTCTCGGCGGCGTAGCGCAGCCGCTTGGCGGCCTTGCGGACCTCGTGCAGCGCCAGGTCCCGCTGCTCGCGGTCCTCGGCACGCGCCGCTCGCCGGGCGGCCCGGTGCAGCCGAAGGCGGTTGCGCCGCAGCAGGGCGTCGATGACCTGACCGGCCGGCTTGTCGGCCCGGGCCGTGAGCGGGGCGGTGACGAGTGCGTCGAGGGCGTCCAGCAGCCGGAAGTAGCGCTCCTCGTCCAGGAGGGCGAGCCCCTCGCGCAGGCCGGTGGTGAAGCGCTCGGTGAGCTCGGCCGCGATCCGCTCCCGGACCGGGCCCACGACCAGCTGCTCGGGCTCCTGGTCGAGCAGGCTGGCCAGCCGCGCCTGCATCACCTGCGTGTCCCGGGCGGTGTTGAGCCCGAGGCCGAGCCACTGCAGCTCGTCGCGGACCGCCTGCGCGGCCGCGGGGTCGCGCAGCAGTGGGCGGTAGGTCGCCAGCGTGGAGCGCAGCCGCCGGCTGGCGATGCGCAGCTGGTGCACCGAGTCCCCGGCGCCGCGGCGGACCGCAGCGTCCTGGGTCTTGAGCGCCTCCACCTGGGTGGTCAGGGCCAGCCGCAGCACGTCGCCGGCGGGAGAACGTCGCGACAGACGGACCGGGGACGGCGGCTCGGGGGCGCCGTCACCGAGCGAGCGGGCCAGCTTGCTGCCGCTCGCCGACAAGGTCGCCCCGGCCGCGCCGACGACCTCGTCCAGGGCGTCCCACAGCTCCCGCCCGCCCTCGCTGGTGAGCTCGACCTCCCACTCGCGCCACGAGCTGGCCCCGGACCCCTGGCGCAGCGGCGTGGCCGTCACCTGGTCGTCGACCAGCCAGGCGAGCAGCACCCCGCCGTCGCCGATGAGGCGGTGCACCTGCCGGGTGGTGCTGATGCGCACCAGCGGCGTGACCGGGTGGTCGCGCACGTGCGCGCGGACCCGGTCCAGCAGCTCCTTCGGCACGGGCTCGTCCGCAGGCCCAAGGGGGACGGTGACCTCCTGGCGCTCCTCCCGCGACACCGGCAGCTTCAGGGTCCACCCGGCGTCGTGGCCGCCCGTGCGCCGGCGCAGCGTGACCCGGTGGGCGGCCAGGTCCAGTCCTGCCGTGTCGACGTAGGTCGCGTCGAGGCGTTCCTCGGCCGGCCCCTCCACGACCGCCACGCCGGGCAGCTGGGCCAACACCCGCCGGTCCGGCAGCCCGACGTGCGCCTCGACGTCGTACTTCCGCTCGACCTCGGCGTGGACGGATGCGGCCATGGCTCATCATCCGCCGATCCGGCGCTGCCCGCCTCCACCGTTCCGACGACCCGGCCCGGCCGCCACCGGCGGCCCTGCGTCCGGGCGGTTCGGCCCTTGCGCGGTCTGGCCGAGCGGGCCGACAGTGGCGCTGTCCGTGCAGCGACCGGCCCGGGTGCGAGCACCCGGCCGGCCCGACGACGAGGACTCCGACGTGGACTTGCGCAACCCGGGCGAGGACGCCAGCGTGCACGACGACGGCCTCTCCCGGGCGCCGCTGGCCGCGCCGCCGCGGACCCTGGTCGAGGTGCTCCTGGCCACCCGGGACCGCCATCGCGGCGCCCCGGCGATCGATGACGGCCACGTCACCCTGACCTACTGGCAGCTGCTGGAGGCCGTGGACGTCCAGGCCGCCCGGCTGGCCGCCGAGGGCATCGGGGCCGGCGACAAGGTGGGGGTCCGGGTGCCCTCGGGCACGGTCGACCTCTACGTCGCGATCCTCGCGGTCCTCACCGTCGGAGCCGCCTACGTCCCCGTCGATGCCGACGACCCGGACGAGCGGGCCCGGCTGGTATTCGCCGAGGCCGGGGTTGCGGCGGTCGTCGGGGCCGGCGGCGAGGTCGTCCGCCGGACGCCCAGCCGCACCGCGCGGCGCCTGCCGACCCCGCAGGACGACGCCTGGGTCATCTTCACCTCGGGCTCGACCGGCACCCCCAAGGGTGTCGCGGTCACGCACCGCTCCGCCGCGGCGTTCGTCGACGCCGAGGCGCGGCTGTTCCTGCCGGAGGCCCCGCTCGGTCCCGGCGACCGGGTCCTGGCCGGGCTGTCGGTGGCCTTCGACGCCTCGTGCGAGGAGATGTGGCTGGCGTGGCGGCACGGTGCCTGCCTCGTCCCGGCGCCGCGGGCGCTCGTGCGCAGCGGCATGGACCTCGGGCCGTGGCTGGTGGCGCAGGGCATCACCGTCATCTCGACCGTCCCCACGCTGGCCTCGCTGTGGCAGCCGGAGGAGCTGCGCGGCATACGGCTGCTGATCTTCGGCGGGGAGGCGTGCCCTCCCGAGCTGGCCGCCCGGCTCGTGGAGCCGGCCCGGGAGGTGTGGAACACGTACGGGCCGACCGAGGCGACGGTGGTCGCCTGCGCCGCCCAGCTGAGCGGGCAGGGGCCGGTGCGGATCGGCCTGCCGCTGGACGGGTGGGACCTGGCCGTGGTCGACACCGACGGTCATCGCGTGCCGGTCGGGGGCACCGGTGAGCTCGTCATCGGCGGGGTGGGGCTGGCCCGCTACCTCGACGCGGACAAGGACCGGGAGAAGTTCGCGCCGAGCCCCACCCTGGGCTGGGAGCGGGCCTACCGCAGCGGCGACCTCGTGCGGCACGACCCGGAGGGGCTGGTGTTCGTGGGCCGCGCCGACGACCAGGTCAAGGTCGGCGGCCGGCGGATCGAGCTCGGCGAGGTGGACGCCGCGCTGCAGGGCCTGCCGGGGGTGACCGCGGCGGCCGCGGCGGTGCGCACCACCCCTGCCGGCACCCCGGTCCTGGTCGGCTACCTGACCGTCGCCCCGGGCACGGACTTCGACCAGCCGGCAGCCCGCGAGCGGCTGTCCGCGAGCCTGCCGGCCGCCCTGGTCCCCCTGCTCGCGGTGGTGCCCACCCTGCCCACCCGGATCTCGGGGAAGGTGGACCGCCACGCCCTGCCCTGGCCGCTGGAGCCCGATGTGGCCCCCGGCGCAGCCGGGCTCACCGGCACCGCGGCCTGGCTCGCCGAGCAGTGGACCGCCGTGCTCGGCGTGGGGGTGCGCGGGCCCGAGGACGACTTCTTCGCCGACGGTGGAGGCAGCCTGTCGGCGGCGCAGCTGGTCTCGGCGCTGCGGGCCCGCTACCCGGAGGTGACCGTCGCCGACGTCTACGAGAACCCCCGCCTCGGCGCCCTGGCCCAGGTGCTGGAGGAGTTCTCCCCGCCGGTCAGCGCGACCAGCCGGACGGTGGCGCCGGTCCCTCGCTCGGCCGGCGTGGTGCAGGCGCTGGCCTCGGTCGTCACCGCGACCGTGGTCGGCCTGCGCTGGCTCATCGTGCTGGCCCTGGTGGACAACCTGCTCGCCGGGTCGGGCGCGACCTGGGCCACGCCGGTGTCCTGGTGGTGGGTGCTGGCCGGCTGGGTGCTGCTGTTCACCCCGCCGGGGCGGATCGGCCTGGCGGTGCTGGCGGCCCGCCTGCTGCTGCGCGGGCTCCGCCCGGGGTCCTACCCCCGCGGCGGGCCGGTGCACCTGCGGCTGTGGTGCGCCGAGGCCGCGGTCGCCGCCTCCGGGGCGGAGAACCTCTCCTGCGCCCCGTGGACCAGCCTGTATGCACGGGCCCTGGGGGCCAGGGTCGGCCGGGACGTGGACCTGCACGCGCTGCCGCCGGTCACCGGGCTGCTGACGCTGGGCCAGGGGTGCGCCGTCGAGCCGGAGGTGGACCTGTCCGGGCACTGGCTCGACGGCGACGTGCTGCACGTCGGGCGCGTCAAGGTCGGTGCGGGGGCGACCGTCGGGGCGCGCAGCACCCTCGGACCCGGCTCCCGGGTGGGCCAGGGAGCCGAGGTCGGGGCCGGGTCGGCCGTGCTCGGCAACGTGCCCCCGGCCGAGCGCTGGGCCGGGTCACCGGCAGCGTTCGCGGGCATCGCCCATGCCGACAGCCCGGGTCGGCGGGCGCCGCGATCCCGGGTGTGGCCGGTGGTCTACGGCCTGACCGCGCTGGCCCTGGCGACCCTGCCGCTGGTGGCCGTCGCGTGCGGCGCCCTGGTCCTCGGTCGGGCGGTGCGCGGCACCGCCACCGTCGGCGGGGCGGCCGTCGCTGCGCTGGTGTGGGTGCCGGTCGCCACCCTCGTCATGGTTGCCGTGCTGGCGCTGCTGGTGCTGGTCGGCGTCCGCCTGCTCGCCCTGGGGCTGTCCGAGGGGCACCACCCGGTGCACAGCCGGGTGGGCTGGCAGGTGTGGGCCACCGAGCGCCTCATGGACGAGTCCCGCAGCCTGCTCTTCCCGCTCTACGCCAGCCTGGCTACGCCAGGGTGGCTGCGAGCCCTCGGCGCCCGGATCGGGCGGGACGTGGAGGCCTCGACAGTGCTGATGCTGCCGAGCATGACCACCATCGCTGACGGCGCGTTCCTCGCCGACGACACGATGATCGGCTCCTACGAGCTGGTCGGCGGGTGGCTGCGGGTCGAGCGGGCCAAGGTCGGCAAGCGGGCGTTCCTCGGCAACTCCGGCATGACCGGGCCGGGCCTGAGGGTGCCCAAGCGCGGGCTGGTCGCGGTGCTGTCGACCACCCCCGCGCGGGCCAAGGCCGGCACGTCCTGGCTGGGCAGCCCGCCGGTGCGGCTGCGCCGGCCCCCGGCCTCCGGGGACGAGACCCGGACCTTCCACCCGCCCCGGCGGCTCAAGGTCGCCCGGGGGGCGGTCGAGGTGCTGCGCATCGTGCCGGTGATGTGCACGGTCGCCCTCGGCGTGCTGGTGCTGCTGGTCCTGCAGGAGGTCGTCGTCCGGTCCGGCTGGGCCGTCGCCGGGCTGGTCAGCGGTCTGCTCGTGCTGGCCGCCGGCGCCCTCGCCGCCGGGGTGAGCAGCCTGGCCAAGTGGGCGCTGGTCGGCCGGTTCGCCGTGGGCGAGCACCCGTTGTGGAGCTCGTTCGTGTGGCGCAACGAGCTGGCCGACACGTTCGTGGAGGTGCTCGCCGCCCCGTGGTTCGCCCGCGCCGCCGCCGGGACGCCCGGGCTGGTCCTGTGGCTGCGCTCGCTGGGGGCCAGGATCGGCCACGGCACGTGGTGCGAGACCTACTGGCTGCCCGAGGCCGACCTCGTGTCGATCGGCGCGGCCGCCACCGTCAACCGCGGGTGCGTGCTGCAGACGCACCTGTTCCATGATCGGATCATGAGCATGGACCGAGTCACCCTCGAGGAGGGCGCCACGCTCGGGCCGCACGGGGTGGTGCTGCCGGCGGCGACCGTCGGGGCGGCCACCACGGTGGGCCCGGCGTCTCTCGTCCTGCGCGGTGAGGCGCTCCCGGCGCACACCCGGTGGCGGGGCAACCCGGTCGAGCCTTGGCCGGAACGGCAGGCCGACGCCGGCGCCGCGGCCCGGCAGAAGGCCGGCTCCCGGTGAGGGCCCGCTCCCGCCAGCCCGGCCAGGGCGCGGCGACCGCTGGGGACCCCTACCTGCCCACCCACGGCAACGGCGGCTACCGCGCCAGCCGCTACGAGCTCGACCTCGACTACCGGGTGGTGAGCAACCACCTGACCGGGCGCGCGCGCCTGTCGCTGGTGGCCACCCAGCCGCTGTCCCGGTTCAGCCTCGACCTCGGGCCCCTGCGCGTCGCCCGGGTGAGCGTCGACGGCCGCCGGCCCGCGCGATACGTCCACCGCGGCGGCAAGCTGCACGTCACACCGGCCGCGGCGCTGCCGGCGGGGGCGGTCTTCGTGGTCGAGGTGCAGTACTCCGGCAACCCCCGCCCGCTGCGCTCGCCGTGGGGGGAGGTCGGCTGGGAGGAGCTCACCGACGGGGTCATCGTCGCCAGCCAGCCCGACGGCGCGCCGTCGTGGTTCCCCTGCAACGACCAGCCGGGGGACAAGGCGAGCTACCGGATCACGGTGACCACCGAGGCGCCGTACCAGGTGCTGGCCAACGGCACCCTCGTGGCGCAGGCCCGGCTGGCCAGCCGGCGCCGCTGGGTGTTCGAGCAGGCCGAGCCGATGTCGACCTACCTGGCCACGGTGCAGGTCGGCCTCTACGAGGTCGTCGAGCTGTCCACGGGCACGGTGCCCCAGCAGGCGCTGGTCCCGGCGCGGCTGAAGCCGTTGCTGCTGCGCGACTTCCGGCGTCAGGCCGAGATGGTGCAGCTGTTCACCCAGCTGTTCGGGCCCTACCCGTTCCCGGCCTACGCCGTGGTCGTCACCGACGACGACCTGGAGATCCCGCTCGAGGCCCAGGGGCTGTCGGTGTTCGGCGCCAACTTCCTCGACGGCCACGAGGGTCAGCAGCGCCTGGTCGCCCACGAGCTGGCCCACCAGTGGTTCGGCAACAGCGTCACCGCAGGGTCCTGGCAGCACATCTGGCTGCACGAGGGGTTCGCCTGTTACGCCGAGTGGTTGTGGTCGGAGCACCGGGGTGGCCCCACGGCACACGCGCTCGCGGTGCAGCACCACGCCCGGCTGGCAGACCTGCGGCAGGACCTCGTCCTCGCCGACCCCGGCCCGGCGCTGATGTTCGACGACCGGGTCTACAAGCGCGGCGCGCTGACCCTGCACGCTCTGCGGACCGTCATCGGGGACGAGGCGTTCTTCGCCGTGCTGCGCGACTGGGCCGCCACCCACCGGCACGGGGTGGTCACCACCCAGGATTTCGTGGACTGCGCGTCCCGGCACACCGACCTGCCGCTGCACGGGTTGTTCCGGGTCTGGCTGCACGAGCCGGCGCTGCCACTCCTGCCGGTCAGTGCCGGTCCCGGCGCAGCGTCGGGTCGCTGACCCGGTGGAGCAGCACCTGCGGGTCGGCGGCGGGGTCGCGCCGCACCGCGAGGCACCCGGCATACCCCGGTCCGAGGTCGAGGTCCGTGAGCCCCAGGCACCCGGCCCAGTCCTCGTGGCCGACCCAGGACAGCACCCTGGCCTCGCCCGGCCCGGTCGTGACCGTGAGCGAGGACGGGTCGACCGCCAGCCCGTAGCCGGTGGCCTTGAGCGCGGCCTCCTTGCGCACCCACACCCGAGCCCGGGCCGCGGGGCTGCGCCCCTCCGGCTGCAGGTCCAGCGCCGCGCGCTCGGCCGCGGACCAGGCCATCTCGGCCACACCGTCCGGGGTCGCCGAGACCCGCTCCACGTCGACGCCGACCGGGCCGGTCGTGCCCAGCGCCACCACCACCCGGTCACCGGCGTGCGAGATGCTCACCTGCGGTGGTCGCACGCCGTGCTTGATGTGCCTGGTGCCCAGCACCGGCCGGCCGTGCCGGTCGCTGCCGCACAGCGGGCACAGCATCCGGACCCGGACGTCCTCGGGCGGCACCTCCATCAGCCGGCTCGTGACCAGACGCAGCAGCGCGCGACCGGTCGCGGACCGAGCCCGGTCGTCCGCCCGGCGCAGGGTGGAAACCCGGGTCAGGTCCCAGGGGTCCAGCCAGTGCGCGACCGCGTCCAGCGGCGCCACCCGGCTCCACCACACCTGCACGAGCGGGATGCCGGGTGCGCGCGTCCGCGGCAGCGGCCCCGCCGCAGTGGTCGCGGTCGTCGCCGCGGGTCCGGTCGCGCCGGTGGACGTGGTGGTTGCCCCCGTGTGGGTCCCCATGGCAGTCATCATCCCTCCCGGTTCGCGCGCCCGCGCCGTGCCAGACGATGGGTCCAGCTGCCGATGCTCGCCCCCAGCAACGCCCCAGCGACGACGTCCCCGGGGAAGTGCACGCCGGACTGGACCCGCGACCAGCCCACGGTGGTGGCGGCCAGCCGCAGTGGCAGGGCCAGGACCGGGAGCTCCGCCCCGGCGGCCGAGGAGAACGCGAACGCCGAGGCGGTGTGGCCGGAGGGGAACGAGCCGGAGGTGGGCATCCGCACCCGGTGGTCGTGCTCGCCGTCCTCCCGCACGGGTCGGCCCCGGCGCAGGAGCGGCTTGACGAGCAGGTTCGCCGTGGCCGAGGTGGCCCCGACGGCCACCAGGCCGACGACCGAGGCGCGCCGACCGCGGTGCCCCAGCAGGCTGAGCACCGCGGCCGTGACCAGCCACAGCCGGGAGTAGTTCGCGGCGTTGGAGACCCGGCCCAGGGCCCGGTCCAGCGCGGGAGTGGGCGTCCCCGCGACGGTGTCGTGGACGGCGAGGTCCAGCGCGGCGAGCTCGGCCAGCGCCTGCTGTGCCACGTCGGCGGACGGTTGCCGGCGGCCACAGCGCACCTGCGGGCCGGGGCGGGTCGCGCGTCGCCTCACCGGTGACCCCCGAAGGCGAGGTGGCGCAGCCGGACCCAGTTCAGCGCGGGGGTCGGTGGTGGCACGCCCGGGCGCGACCGCGGCACGCGCACCCGCAGGGCCTGCGGGCGGATCGTGCACGTCACGGGCGTGGGCAGCATGAGCGCCTCTCCGTCGACGCCCACCGGGACCTCGGGGGTGTCCGCGCTGACGACCACCTCCGGTGCCTCGACCCGGGTGACACCGCGGTCGTGGGCCAGCCGCAGCAGGCCGACCGCCTGCCGGGCGTTGTCCACGGTCACCGCGACCACCCCGAGCCGGCCGGTGTCCAGGCGCGCGCGGCGGCCCATGCCGGCCAGGTCGGTCATCTCGTAGGGGTTGACACTGACCAGCACCGCCTGGGGGCCCTCGACGCTGACGCCGTCGGCGCGGGCGGTCAGCCGGGCACCACCCTGACCGGTCAGCAGGTCCGGCAGCATCTCCAGGGTCGTGCCGCGCTTGTCGTCGCGGTACGCCGGGCTCTGCACGACCTCGGCGTAGGCCCCGAACGAGGCGTTGTTGACGAAGGTGCGCCCGGCGACCAGCCCGAGGTCCACGTGCAGCTCGACCGCGTCCTCGGTCAGCGCCGCCAGGCAGGTCTGGGGGTCCTCCCGGTCGAGGCCGAGGTCGAGGGCGAAGTGGTTGCGCGTCCCGGCGCTGATGACCAGGAAGGGCAACCCGTGCTCGGCCGCCACCCCGGCGACCAGGGCCTGGGTGCCGTCGCCCCCGGCGACCCCGAGCAGGTCCGCGCCGGCGGCGACGGCGTCCCGGGCGAGGGCCTCGACGTCCACGGTGCCCGGTCCCTCGAGCAGCACCACGGTCGCGCCGAGCTCCTCCGCCTGCTCCTTGAGGTTGAACCGGCCCACCTTGCCCCCGCCGGAGCGGGGGTTCATGACGATGAACGCGCGCAGCGGCGGCGGCACGACGTGCTCGGGCATGGTGGCCGGCACCCGGTCCCGGGCCAGGGCCTCGCGACCGGCGGCGACGGCGACGAGCAGCAGGCCGAGCGCCAGCAGGGCGACCCAGAGCAGGTGGCCGCGGATGAACAGGACCGCCAGGACCATGGGCACGAGGACCACCACCCCCAGGGCGACCCAGCGCTGGACGCCGCGGCGGGTCAGGAACCACCACGCGGAGGCGACCACGAGCATGATGCCGAGTGCGGCGGTGACCAGCAGCCAGAGCGCGTCCATGATCGC
Source organism: Oryzihumus sp. (assembly GCF_036391795.1). Classification (GTDB taxonomy): domain Bacteria; phylum Actinomycetota; class Actinomycetes; order Actinomycetales; family Dermatophilaceae; genus Oryzihumus. Next base: position 11,851 of record NZ_DASVZH010000162.1, on the reverse strand, counting down.
GAACGCGACCAGGCTGAGCGCCGCCAGCGCCACGGCGGCGAAGGCGCCGCGGGCCAGCCAGACCTGCGCCGTGGAGCGCGGTGCAGACGCCCCCCCGGGGTGGGGACTCGCCATACCGCGCCGGTGGGCCGGGCTGGCGGCACCGGAGGTCACGAGCGGTCCTTCCGCCGCTTGCCCTTCTTCTGCTTCTTCTGCTTCGGCCCGCGGCCTTCGCCCTCCTCCTCGCGCAGGACCTGCGCCTCGAACGGGTCCGGCTCGGCGCCCTTGGGGGCCTCGGCCTCCAGCGCCGCCTTCTCCTGCAGCATCTCGGCGCGGGTGTCCGTGCTGACGACGGGGTACTGCGGGTCGATGTCCATGAGGGTGTTGACGAGGACGGCCGCCGTGGCCAGCCGGGCGAACCACTTGCGGTCGGCGGGGATGACGTACCACGGCGCCCACTCGGTGCTCGTCGCCGAGAGCATCTCCGAGAACGCCTCCTGGTAGTCGTCCCAGCGCAGCCGCTCGCGGGCGTCGGCGGGGGAGAACTTCCAGTTGTGGTCGGGCAGGTCGATGCGGCGCAGGAAGCGCACCCGCTGCTCCTCCCGGGAGAGGTTGAGGAAGAGCTTGACGACCTTGAAGCCGTTGTCGACGAGGTAGCGCTCCCAGTCGTTGATCTCGCGGTACCGGCGGTCCCAGACGCCCTTGCCCTTGGCCTCCGGGGGCAGCTTCTGCCGGTCGAGCAGGTCGGGGTGCACGCGGACGACGAGCACCTCTTCGTAGTGGGAGCGGTTGAAGATGCCGATGTCGCCGCGCGGCGGCAGCTCCCGGGCGTAGCGCCACAAGTAGTCGTGGTCGAGCTCCTCGACCGAGGGGACCTTGAAACCGCGCACCCGCACCCCCTGCGGGTTCACCCCGCTCATGACGTGGCGGATGGTGCCGTCCTTGCCCGCGGCGTCCAGCGCCTGGAGGCACACCAACACGCCGTAGGTGTCCTGCGCGGCCAGCCGCTCCTGGTACTCCGCGAGCAGCTCCACGCCGGCGCGCAGCAGCTCGGCGCCGTCCTTCTTCTTGACGAAGCCGGCCTTGTAGCGGGGGTTGTAATCCTGCTCGAGGTCGACATGCGTGCCCGGGGGCACGCGCAACGGCTCGATCGCGTCCGCGATCCGCTTCGCCCGCTCGTCGTGTGCCATGGGGGCCGTCCTTTCCTGTCGCCTCGATGCCGGTCAGTCGGAGCCGGGGACGCCGGCGGCGCCGGACAGCGCGCCGTGGCGGAGGGGGATCTTGCCCAGCTCCCACAGCAGGAGCAGCGCCAGCGCCGGCACGAGGGCCCAGGCGAACTCGCGCATGCTGATCTCGGTGGTGCCCAGCAGCCGGCGGAGCATGTCCATCTGGGTGGTCATCACGGCGAGCACCAGCTCACCGAGGGCGGCCCAGTTCATCTGCTTGCTGTCGAAGCTGGACGCGCTCAGGGCGGTGGCCGTCTCGCTGCGGCACTCGTACGCCGCGACGATGAGGCACAGGGCGAAGGAGGTGAACGCGATCGACTGGCCGACCTGCGGGCTGCCGAAGTGCGCGCCGCCCCAGTGGATCAGGCTGAGCAGGCCGATGGTGATGACCAGGCCGACCAGGCCGACGGTCGTGACCAGCCGCTTCGTCAGCACCGACTGGCCGCGGGGCAGCGGATGGCGGGCCATGAGACCCGGCGTCTCCAGGTCGAAGCCCAGCGCGAAGCCGAACGGGGCGTTGACGAAGAAGTGGACCCACAGCACCTGGGCGGGGGTGAACGGCTCCCCGGCGGCGATGTTGAACAAGGTGGCGCCGAGGAAGGTCAGCACGAAGGCGACCAGCAGCAGCAGCACGAAGCGGATGTACTTCGCGAGGTTGTCGTAGATCTTCCGGCCCTGCTCGACCGCGAAGACGATGGTGGCGAAGTCGTCGTCGGTGAGGATCATCCGGCCGGCGTTCTTGGCCACGTCCGTGCCGCTGCCCATGGCGATGCCGATGTCGGCGGCCTTGATCGCGGGGGCGTCGTTGACCCCGTCGCCGGTCATCGCGACGACGTCGCCGCGGGCCTTGAGCGTGTTGGCCAGCAGCACCTTGTGCTCGGGGGCGACCCGGCCGACCACCCCGATCGTCTCGATCCGGTCCAGCCGCTCGGACTCCGACAGGGCGGCGAAGTCCGCGCCGAGGATCGCCTCGCCGGGGATGCCGAGCTGGGTCGCGATCGCGGCGCCGGTGGTGACGTCGTCGCCGGTGACCATCCGCACGCGGACGTGCGCGGACTGGGCGGCGGCGACGGCGGCCTTCGACTGCTCCCGGGGCGGGTCGACCATGCCGACCAGGCTGGTCATCTGCAGCTGCTCGACGTAGCCGAGGAGGTCGCCGTCGGCGTCGAACGTGGCCGGGTCGAGGTCGCGGGTGGCCGCGGCCATGACCCGCCGTCCCTCCCGCTCCATCCGCTCCATGTGCTGCACGGCCGCCTTGCCGAGGGTGGCGTCCCAGGGCACGGTCCGCCCGCCGGAGAGCGCGCTCGCCGCGCGGGAGAGCACGGCGGGGGCGGCCCCCTTGACGAAGCAGCGCACGACCTCGCGGCCGTCGGCGTCGTGGGCCCGGTTGAAGGTGGCCATGAGCTTGTATCCCGGGTCGAACGGCAGCGCGGCCAGCCGGGGCAGCCGCTCGTGGCTGGCCTCGACGTCGAGCCCGGCCTTGTGCCCGAGCACCAGCAGCGCACCCTCGGTGGGGTCGCCCACGACCTTGCCGTCGACGATCTTGGCGTCGTTGGCGATGACGTAGGGCAGCACCGCCGCCTCGATCGTGTCCGTGGCACCGGCGGCGTGGTGGATGCTGCCCTCGAGGCTGTAGCCGGTCCCGGTGACGGTGTAGCGGTCGGTGGGGTCGACGACCTCCACGGCCGTCATCTGGTTCATCGTCAGGGTGCCGGTCTTGTCGGAGTTGATCGCCGAGGTGTAGCCGAGCGTCTCCACCGAGGGCAGGTCCTTGACGATCGCGTTGCGCTTGGCCAGGTCGATGCTGCCCAGGGACAGGATCACCTGGGTGACGGTGGGAAGGGCCTCGGGGATGGCGGCGATGGCCAGCGACACGGCGGCGACGAACAGGGCGTCCCAAGCCTGCCCCCGGGCGTGCCCGAGCACGAACATCACGACCATGGTCAGCCCGGCCGCGGCCGCGATCCACAGCGTCAGCCGGTTGAGCTCGCGGGTCAGCGGGGACTGCTCGGCCTCCGTGGCCGTGAGCATCCCCGAGATCTTGCCCAGCTCGGTGTCCGCACCGGTCCCGGTCACCACGATCGTGCCGCTGCCGTGCGTGACCGGCGTGTTCATGAAGGCCATGTTCGACTGCTCGCCGGGGCTGAGGTCGTGCCCCGTCAGCACCGTGGTGTCCTTGGCCGACGGCACGCTCTCGCCGGTCAGTGCGGACTCGTCGATCTGCAGGGCACTGGCGGCGACGATTCGCCCGTCCGCGGGGACCTGGTCCCCGGCGGCGAGCAGGACCACGTCGCCGACGACGAGCTGCTCGGCGGGCACCTGCGCGTCGGCGCCGTCGCGGCGCACCCGGGCGGTGGCCTTCATCATCGACTTCAGCGCGTTCATCGCGCTCTCGGCCTTGCCCTCCTGGCGCAGGCCGCCGACGGCGTTGACCAGGGTCAGCACGATGAGCAGGACCCCGGTGCTCCACTCCTTGATGAGCAGGGACACCAGCGCCGCCACCACGAGGATGATCTGCATGTAGCTGCGGTACTGCGCGAGGAACCGCTGCCACCCGGGCTTGGGCTTCTCCTCGGGGAGGGCGTTCGGGCCGTGCTCGGACAGCAGCTGCGCAGCGGTCGCGGCGCTCAGCCCCACCTCGGGGTCGACGTGCAGCGCCGCGGTCACCTCGGTCGCGGGCCGGGCATACCACGGCCCCCCGGCCGGCGAGGTCAGCTCACTGCTCCTGGCTTGGACGGTCACTGCGGCCACCTCCTCGTCCCGGCGCCTGGGTGGAACCACCCCGCCCAGTCGGTCACGGGCACCGGGGCCGGCCCCGGCACGCCTCTCTGCCAGTGTGCGGACGGCGGCTCCGCCGCTGCTCACCCCGCGCGGATGAGGCGGGTGGGGCCGGACGGACCAACGCTGGAGGGGTTCTCCGCCACTCCCGGGAGGTGCGTCGTGGCACAGCAGAAGTCAGCGGTCCAGAGCGGGTCGGCACCGCGTGCGGGGCAGGGTGGCCGTTCCGTCGGCGAGCTTGCCGCCGCCCGGTCCTTCGTCACCCGTGACCTCGACCTCGTCGCGCAGTTCTACGACTCCTCGCAGGAGTGGCGGCGGCTGTTCAGCGAGCTGCTCGGCACGTTCCTGCTCGTCCTCGTCGCCGCCGGAGGTGGCGTCGTCAACGCGGTCAGCCACGGGCAGATCTCGCGCACCGCAGCGGTGGTCGCGCCCGGGCTGATGGTGCTGGCCATGATCCTGTTCATGGGTGCCGTGGGAGGTGCCCACCTCAACCCCGTGGTCTCCCTGGGGTTCGCGCTACGGCGCGACTTCCCGTGGAGGCGCGTGCCGGGATACGTCGCGGCACAGCTCGTCGGGGCGACGGCTGCGTGCCTGGTGCTGCGGGCGATGTTCGGCAACGTCGGGCAGCTCGGGGCGACCGTGCCCGGACCGGGCATCAGCACCCTGCAGGCAACGGTCATCGAGGCGCTGCTGACCTTCGGACTGCTCAGCACCATCCTGGGCACCGCCTCCGGCGCGCAGAACGTCGGCACCCTGTCGGCAATCGCGGTCGGCGCCTACATCGCGCTCGCCGGCCTGTGGGCCAGCCCCATCAGCGGCGCCTCGATGAACCCCGCGCGCACGTTCGGTCCCGCCCTGGTGGGAGGGACGTGGACGTCCTTCTGGGCCTACGTGGTGGGACCGCTGGTCGGTGCGCTGGTCGCGGTCGTCGCCGCATGGCTGCTGCGCGGGGCCGGGGGCGACCTGTCCGCCCGGCGCGCGGCGCAAGGCGCCACCGCCACCTGAACCACCCTCCGGTATGCCGTGTGGGATCGGCGGGATCCCCGTCCCCTCGCGGTTCACCTGAGGGCTCGCGCGGACGCCCGGCGTCAGCCGACGGCCCGGCAGGGGTCGAGCATCCTCGTGGCGAACACGCTGGGCAGGTAGGTCAGCCAGTAGGTCGTCGTCAGGCCGTGGCAGACGACCGTGCCGTCCCCGCTGGGGGTGTGGGTGGGGGCGAACCCGGTGGCCAGGTCGTCGAAGAGCACCCGGGGCACCGGCAAACCGGCCGCGCTGGCTCCCACGTCCGCATTCGGTTGGGAGGCGGTGACGGTGCTCGGGAAAACCGCCCAGAGGTACCACGCCCGGCGGGCGTGCCCGGGCGCGACGCCGCTGGCGATCGGGACGTCGGTCGCGGCAACCGTCGGGCACGGCGGTGGCCCCCGCTGCGGCACGGGGGCGTCCAGCACCGCGAGGTAGAGGCCGGCAGCGACGTTGTGCCGGACGAACACGCGCAGGCGGGCGCCGCTGGTGGCGCCCGGCGTCAGCGTGAGGACGAACGGGACGGCGACCGAGGTGCGCAGGGTGCTGGCGGCCTGCTGGCGCATCTGACGGTCGCAGTCCGCCAGGACCGGGGCCACCGCGGGGGTCGCGGCCACGATCGGGTGCCCCATGACGAGCGTGGCAATGGCGGTGTCGCCGCGGATGCTGGCGATCACCCAGCTGGTGCTCGAGACCTGCTCGCCGGGGGCACGCATCAGTGCGAACGGGACACCGGCGGCGGCCCGGACCGGCTCCGCCCGCGCGGCGGTCCGGGAACCTGCCGGTGACGTCACCAGGGGAGTGGGCGTGAGCGGATGGTTCGTGAGGTGTGCGGCCACGCGTTGAGGCGCCGGGCCGCACGCGGCCAGGAGTGCGGCAGCCGACGCAGCGAGGAACGCGGAACGGACGCGGCCGAAGGAGCGGGACATGGTCCATCCGGCGCGGGATGCGCCTTGCCACCACGATAGGCCCGCCGGCCGACCGCGAGCGGGCGCGGCTCGGGCATCAGGCCGGGTGCACCTGCAGCGTCGCCGAGCGCGGCCCGTCCTCGACGAGGTGGTCCACGATCGAGGGGTAGTGGCCGTACGTGCTCCGGTACGCCGCGTCGACTGCCGGCAGCACCTGCACCTCCTGGGGTGCGGTGATCGGGGCGGCGTCGGTGGGGTCCCACGAGGTCATGAGGTGCGCTCCTTCCGGACGATGAGGGCCACGGTGGCCACGAGGCACACGGCCAGCAGGCAGGTGCCCGCGGTCAGGGCGGTCGAGACCTCGCCGGCGAGGGCGGTGGCCCGGTTGTCCGTGCCACTGCCGGCTCGTGCGGAGACAGCCACCAGGAGGGCGAGCCCGAGGGCCATGCCGAGCTGGTGGGCGGTGTTGACCAGTCCCGACGCGGCGCCTGCCTGGTCGGCGGTGACGCCGCTGACGCCGGCGGAGGTGAGCGGCGCGAACGCGAGGCCCTGCCCCGCGCCGATGAGGACCATGGGCGGCGCCACCGCCGTCAGGTAGCTGCTGCTGGCGTCGACCCGGCTGAGCCAGGCCATGCCCGCCAGAGTCAGGACGACGCCGGCGGAGAGCAGGGTCGCGGTGGGGAAGCGTCGCCCGAGCCGGGGGATCGCCATCGCGACGGCGAAGTTGACGACGGTCATCGGGAAGAAGCCGATGCCGGCCGCGAGAGCGCTGAAACCCAGGACACCCTGGAGGTACTGGGTCGTGAAGAGGAAGAATCCGATCATCGCGCCGAGGTAGAGCAGGCGGGCCAGGTAGGCCCCGGTGCGGACCCGGCTGGCGAACAGGCCCAACGGCATGATCGGCTGCGCGGCGCGGGCCTCGTTGAGGACGAGCGCGGCGAGGAGGACGACGCCCGTGAGCACGGACGTGAGGGTGGTCGGTGACCCCCAGCCGGCGTCGGCGGAGCCGATGATGCCGAAGACCAGCGCGCCCATGCCCAGGGTGGCGGCCAGGGCGCCGACGACGTCGAAGCGGCCGGTGCTGCGCGGTGTCTCCGGCAGGAAGCGTGGTGCCAGTGCGATCATCGCCACGCCGATCGGCAGGTTGATGAAGAAGCCGGCACGCCACGACACGGCGCTGGTCAGTGCCCCGCCGATGACCAGGCCGAGGCTGGCCCCGATGCCGGCGGCCGCGCCGTACCAGGCCACCGCGCGGGTGCGCTCGCGGCCCTCGGGGAAGCTGGCGGTCAGCAGGGACAGCGAGGAGGGGGCCACGACGGCGGCGCCGATGCCCTGCAGCGCCCGGGCGGCGATGAGGAACCAGCCGGTGGGGGCGGCCCCGACCAGCAGCGAGGCCGTGGCGAACACCGCGAGCCCCGCCACGAAGACCCGGCGGCGGCCCAGGAGGTCCCCGAGCCGGGCGCCCAGGAGCAGCAGCCCGCCGAAGACCAGGGTGTAGGCGTCCTGGACCCACGACAGGCCGCTGGGGGACAGGTGCATCGCCGCGCCGATGGTGGGCAGGGCGGTGAAGATGATCGAGTTGTCGAGCAGGATCATGAAGTAGCTGACCAGGATGACGGCCAGGATCGCGCGCGGGTGGGCGGGACCGTCGTCGGGGGTCGCAGGTGCTGTGGCCCTGCCGGGTGCGTGCTGGGTGATGGTCAAGGTGGGACCCGTTCGAGTGTCGTCGGGGAGGCCGTCGGGGGCCCGGGTGGTGGTGACATCTCCAAGGGTCCCGGCCCGCTGCCCGAGGGGGCAGTCTCTGTTGGGACAGGTACTGGCAGGGCCTCCCACCCGAGGACTGCGATGCCTGCGCACCCCGCCCGCGACGAAGGGCTTCGTGCCCTACTGTCCCTGCGCGGCCGGCGGGAGGCTGGAGGTACGGAAAGGCAGGTGGAGGTCATGGACACCGTCGCAACCGTCCTTCGTCGGACCGTGCTGGTCGTCACGGCGCTGTTCTCCCTCGGAGGGCTGTTGTTCGCTCTCGGTTATGCCTACGAGGACCTGGCGCTCGTGTCGGCCTTGGCCCTCACGGCAGCGATCGTCGTGCCCCTTGCCGGGCTCACCATCCTGGCGAGGCGCCGGCCCGACATCGCCCCCGTCGTGCTGGCCACGGCGGTCGGGCTCTTCGCCCTGTATGCCGTGCTGGGCTTGTTCGTCGACATCATCGAGGCGCCCGACATCCCCGTCATCGCGCTGGTCCTCGCCCTCCCCATCGCGGTGCTCGGACAGCGGCAGCCCCCGTGGGCCGGGGTGCTCATGCTCGTCCTCGCGGCGTTCCCCTTCATCCAGGTCCTCGCCCGGATGTTCCGTGAGGTTCCGCTGGACCGGCCGCCGCTGGGCGCCCTCCTCACCGGCTCGACCGGCATCGTCGTGGTCCCGCTGGCGACGTTCGGGATCCTCTTCCTGATCGCGGGAGCACTGGGACGCGGCCGCCCGGACGCAGGTCAGGGCCAGGTGCAGCCGCCAGCCCGCGAGCCTCAGCCGCACTGACGCGACCGGGAGCGATCCGGCGCGTGACGCCGACGCGCGATACATCGTCGTCCACGTCGGGACCTGATCGAGCGGGGGCGCCGCAGTCACCCGGCGTGGACGCAGAACTCGTTCCCATCGGGGTCAGCGAGCAACACGGTGCCGTTGTCGCCGGCTCCGAGCCGGTTGGCTCCCAGAGCGACCAGGCGCTCGATCTCGGCGTCCGCATCGCCACCGGCCACCGCGAGGTCGAAGCGCTGGCGGTTCCTCTGCACGAGCGGCGCGACAGGCGGTCCGCCCCACGCGACCTTGGTGCCGCCGCGCGGTGACTGGATCGCCGTCTCCTGGTCCTGGTCCCACACCAACGGCCAGCCCAGCACCTCGCTCCAGAAGAGACCCACCTCCCTGGTGCCGTCGCAGGCGATCTCCCCGAGGAAGCCGCACCCGGCGAGGAAGGCGTTGCCTGCCTCGATCACGCAGAACTCGTTCCCACCGGGGTCGGCCAGGACGACGTGTCCCTCCTCGGGGCGCTGTCCGACGTCGAGGTGGCGGGCGCCGAGCCCCAGCGCGGTCGCCACGGTGCGCTGCTGGCCCTCGGTGCTGGCGCTGGTCAGGTGGAGGTGCAGGCGGTTCGGTCCCGCCTTCTCCGAGAGGCTCGGGATGAACCGGAGGCCGAGCTGCGTGTCGTGGCCCGGCAGCAACGCGCCACCGGCGTCCTCCACGACTTCCCGGCCGAGCAGACCTGCCCAGAACTGCGCCACATGAGCCGGCTCACGGGTATCAAAGGTCACCGACAGCAGTCGCACGGGCATGCGCGCACGCTAGGGATGGGTCAGCCGGACGGCAAGGCGATTCCGGGTGCGACCGGGCGCCTTCGCTCTCCCCGATGTCACGGAGGCCACGTTCGACACCGGGCTCGTTGCGCTCGCTCAGCCCTGGAGGGACATCGCTCACGCCTCTGACCCTTCGCGAGCCGGTCCTGTCTCATCGGCGGCGCAGCGGAATCCGGTGTTCCCGGTTGAGCTGTCGGGCGTGTTCGCGGTCCGGGCGGCGACGCGGTAGCGGTTGCAGTAGGAGCGGTGGCACAGGAAGGAACCGCCGCGGATGACCTTGGAGTCGCCGCCCGCTGGGCCCTTGGGGTCGGGGGCCTCGGTGCGGGGGTGGGTGGCGCTGAACCAGTCGGCACACCACTCCCAGACGTTGCCGGCGACGTTGTGGAGGCCGAAGCCGTTGGGGTCGAAGGCGTCGACCGGGGCAGGGCCGAGGAATCCGTCGGCCAGGGTGTTGTCGGTGGGGAAGGTGCCTTGCCAGATGTTGCACATCCAGCGGCCGTCAGGGGTCAGCTCGTCGCCCCACGCGTACCGCGCGCCCACCAAGCCACCGCGGGCGGCATACTCCCACTCGGCCTCCGTGGGAAGGCGCCGCCCGGCCCACTGGCAGTATGCGACTGCGTCGTTCCAGGAGACGTGCACCACGGGATGGTCCATTCGCCCGTCCAGCGAGGACCCGGCGCCTTCCGGTTGCCACCAGTGGGCGCCATGGACCTGCCGCCACCACGGTGCGTCCGCCACCGCTCTGGTGGGCGGGTGGTCAGTCGGCAGCTGCCCGGCGAAGACGAAGGACCAGCCGTACCGTTGGGCGTCGGTCTGATAGCCGGTGGCGTCCACGAACTCGGCGAACCTCTGGTTGGAGGTGGCGTACCGGTCGATCCGGAACGGCGACAACGTCACCGGGCGAACCGGGCCTTCTCCGTCGGCGGGGAACCCGTCCGGGTCGTTGCCACCCATCAGGAACGACCCGCCGGGCAGGTGCACCAGTGAGGAGTCCGAACCCGCGCCGTCCCGGGCGACGATTTCCTGCCTCGGGCCGGGCGGTGGTGCCACCGCACCGTCGCTGCGGGAGGCCGCGCAGCAGGCGGACCTCAAGGCTGTTCGTCGTTCAGCCACGGGTGTTCCTCTTCGGCCGGCCAGCCTCGTCCACGGGGCTCGCCGGCAGTCACCTGCTAGCTCGCGGTCGCAGCCAGCTGCTGCTGGGCACCGGAAAGGGCACCCCTCAGCGCCTGGACGTGGTGGCCCTGCCCTTCGGCCGTGACTTTGGTGAGCGCCCTCGTGATCACCGGTTGCACTGTGTCGGCTGACGAACGCGGGTACGCGAGGATCAGCGCGGCGCAGCCGAGGGGGATCATCGCCGTTGCCTGGCCCTTGACCTTGGTCTCGGTGAGCAGGTGCAGCGCCTCACCGAGGAACCCGCCCATGACGGCGGCGACGCCGGTGGTGAGCGGCACCAGGGGGAAGACCGCCAGTCCGGTGAGGAACCCCAGGGTGCCGAGACCTTGAGCTACTTCGCGGACCATGTGGTCGGACTGCCTCACCGTGACCTTGCCATCCAGGTCCTTGGCTACCACGATCGCGCCGTGCAGGTAGGCGCCGCAGGCCAGCGCGGCCCGGTAGTCCTCGTGCGCGGCGTCGTGGGACAGGTAGCTGCCGATCAGGACGTCCGTGGTCTCATGGTCGATGGGCAAGGAAAGGACCTTGAGTCCGGCGGTGGGGTTCATGCCGACAGTCCGTGTGCTGCGTGGCCGTGGTGCGCGACCGTGTGGATGGCTTGCTCGTCCTTGCCCCTGCGATGGGGCTTCACGTCGAACACGACCTTCTTGATGGTGCCGGTGAACGCGAACGGCTTCCGGTCGGCGTAGCTCAGGTCGACCACGCCGCCGTTGTCGCGGCCGATGTCCATCCCCGCGTAGGCGGAGAACCGCATGGGCACGGTGTGGTCCATCCGTCCGCCACCCACCGGCGCGTTGTTCACGAAGAGGGTGACCTGACCCCCGGTGGCCGGCTTGGCCGCGTCGGCGGCGAACTCCATCCGCACGTTCACCTCGCCGGTCGGCAGGGGGATGTCGGCCTGCTGGCGATAGACGAACACGCCCATCATCGAGTAGGTGTGGGTCAGCCGGCCGCCGTCGACGAACAGTGAGAACCCGCCGAGGTGGTCCGCCTCGGCGACGATCACGCCTTCGGCGCCGTCAGCGGGTACCACGAGGTCTGCGCTGATCGCGTAGGAACGGTTGTAGATCCGGGGGATCATGCCTGGTGCGACGTTCTGGACGTCACCGCGGAACTCGATCGTGCCGGTCGCCTCAAGTGGCGGCGTGATGCCGAAGAACGCCGACAGCGTGGCCAGCAGCGGCAGCACCTTGTACCGCTCGGCCTCCGTCCAGAACAGCGTCCTGAGCTCCTGGACCTTGTCCGGGTGGTCGGCTGCCAGGTCGTGGGCCTGGCTGAAGTCGTCAGGGAGGTAGTACAGCTCCGCCGGGTCGGCGTCAGGGTCCCACACGTCCGGGGCGTACGGCTTCAGCGCCTCGGGGGTGACCACCCACGGGACACGGGGTGTCTTCATCGCCAGCCACCAGCCGTCCTTGTACATCGC
>NZ_DASVZH010000161.1:0-34699 GCF_036391795.1 Oryzihumus sp. | reverse complement strand
CCCGGCCGTGCGGCCGAGCCGCGGCCGCGCCGCTGGCCCCGCCGCACGGCGGCGGGGCCGGTGAGGTCAGCCCGGTCAGCCGGCCTGCTCGTCGACCTTCTTGATCGCGGAGATCTCGAACTCGAGGGAGATGCGCTCGGAGATCAGCAGGCCGCCGGAGTCGAGCGGGACGTTCCACTCGAGGCCGAAGTCGCGGCGGTTGATCCTGCGGCTGCCCTCGAAGCCGGCACGGATGAACCCGTCGTGGTCGGTGTCGACGCCGAGCAGTTCGAGCGGGATGACGACCTGGCGGGTGATGTCGCGGATGGTCAGGTCGCCGGTGATCATGTAGGCGTTGTCCTCGACCTCCTCCACGTTGGTGCTGGTGAAGGTGATGTCCGGCCACTTCTCCACGTCGAAGAAGTCCCCGCTCTTGAGGTGCCCGTCCCGCTGTTCGTTGCGGGTGTCGACGCTGGCCACCTTGAGGGTGACCCGGACCGAGCTCTTGGACATGTCGTCGAGGTCGGCCACGAAGGACCCGTCGACGTCGTTGAAGGCCCCGCGGACCGTGGCGACCATGGCGTGCTTGGCGGAGAAGCCGATCCGCGTGTGGGCGGGGTCGAACTCCCACTCGCCGTTGAGCACGGCGGCGTTGTCGGTCATGGGTTCCTCCGGGGGGATAGGGGACAACCGCGTGAGTATGGCACGCACCCGACCCCGTCACTCAAACCCGCCGCTGGGGTGAAATGTCCGGTCCCCGGACGCCGTGGGCGCCTCGTGCTTCGGTGTGGAGCGCCGGGACCGGGCGGTGTGGCAATGGTCACCGGGCCGCTTCGGGCGGCTCGGCCGGTTCGACGCGGAACACCGGGAACCTCGCGGCCACCGCCTCGAAGTCGGCCAGCGGGGCGTGCCGGTCCACCGGGATGTGGGGCCGGGCCCCGGGGGCCAGGTCCAGGTAGCGGCGCAGGATCGGAGCGCGCTCACCGGGAGGGACCTCCACCAGCAGGACCGGTGTGGCCCGGCCGCGCCGGACCACCGCGTGGCCGCCGGCGGCGCGCACGTTGCGCACCCAGCTGGTGTCCTCACCGAGCATCGAGACGACGTAGTGCTGTCCGCCGACCTCGGCCAGGACCAGCGGGAAGGAGATGGTGCGACCCGTACGACGGCCCCGTACCTCCAGGGTGATGGCACGGGCCGGGGAGAGCAGGCCGGCCGAGAACTGCCAGGCCGAGAGCCTGTTGGCCACCCGGGCCAGGGCACCCGGCCGTCCGCCGCGGTACATCCAGCGCCGGAAGGCATCCGTCCAGGCCCTGACTCCCTGCCACAGCGTCGCGGTGTGCACGCGACCACCTCCACCCCCGTGTGCCGTCGCGACCACGATGGCCCGGCACGCGGGTGCGGTGGCAGGGGCCCTGGTCCCGGAGACGGAGACGGTTGTCCGCCGGTGGCGGCCCGGCGAGACTCACGGCACGGAGCCGGTCGGGTGCGAGGTGGTGCGGATGGGCTGGTACCAGCAGTTCTTCGTCGAGACCGGACGGGCCGCGGCGGCCTGGGCGCTGCTCGGCTTCGTCGTGACGTTCGCGGTGACCCTCCGGATCCGGGCCAAGGCGCTCGCCCGCGCCGCCGTGCCCGCGGGGGTGGAGACCGGGGACAAGGGCGGCCTCGGCGACGTCTACATCGGCGGGGTCCACGTCCACCACCAGGTCTGGGGGATCCTGCTGGTGCTGCTGACCGCGCTGCTGGAGTTCCGCTACGCCCCGCAGAGCCCCTGGGCCTGGGTGCTGGCCGCCCTGTTCGGCACGGGCGCAGCGCTGACCCTCGACGAGTTCGCCCTCTGGTTCCACCTCGACGACGTCTACTGGGGCGAGGAGGGGCGCAAGTCCATCGACGCCATCCTGCTCGGTGGGGCACTGGGGGTGGTGCTCATGCTGCAGGCCTCACCGGTCGGGGCGACCACCTCGCGCGGCGAGGTCGCCCAGTGGCTCTACGTCACCGAGGTGGGCATCCACCTGGCCACGGCCGGGATCTGCTTCGTCAAGGGCAAGATCGCTACGGGAATGATCGGCGTGGTGGTGCCCATCGTCGCCACCGTCGGAGCCATCCGGCTGGCCAAGCCGGACTCGGTGTGGGCTCGGCGGCGTTACGGTCCGGCCAAGCTCACCCGGGCGCAGGCCCGTTTCGGTGAGGCCTACCGGCGCCGGCACGACCGGGTCCGGGACCTGCTCGGCGGGGCCCTCCCCGCACCGGAGCGTGAGGAGGGCGCCCGCCGGGACTGACCGGCATGCCGTCGGTCAGCGGCGGTCGCGGCGGTCGTCCCTGCGGTCCTCACGACGGTCGGAGCGCCGGGACACCCCGTGCGCGACCACGGCGGCCGATCCGACGACCGCAGCGGTGCGTGCCACCGGCCGCCCGATCACGCCGCGCCGTCCTGCCCTGCGTCCTGCCAGTGGCATGTCACTCACCCTCTCCTGCGTCGGCGGACTCTTCTTCCTCGATGGCCTGGATCAGCGCCTGCACCGGGATCCGGCCGCTGTCGACCAAGTGGCCGCCGGCGTGCCGCAGCGCCGATGCGAACGGGGCCGCCCAGGCGTTCTCCCACACGAGCAGCGCTGCCGTGCTGCCCGGCTCGATCGCCTCGGCGACCAGGGCCACGTCGTCCTCGCTGAGCAGCCAGGCGAGCTCGGTCTCGTAGGCCCGCAGCACCCCGAGCTCGCTCTCGTCGACCTCGCTGAGCTCGGAGAAGTCGAGGGAGCCGTCCTCGCCCTTGCGGATCAGCACCAGGTCGAGCACGCGGATGGTCCCGCTGCGCACGAGCTGTTCGAGCGCGGGGATGATCTCGCCCTTGAACCGGCTCCCCGGGAACTCCACGACGATCCAGTCCACCGGGCCGAGCTCGTCGAGGGGCGCTTCCACGGGGGCTGTCATCTGGTCGGTCATGTCTGGCCTCCTGCCTCGTGGCCGGACCGCGGACGCGGCCGGCACGGGGCCATCGTGGGCAGGGACCCGACCGTGGGGCATCACCCGGCACGAATGAGGACGAAGGACCCCGGGACGACGAACGGCGCCCGGCCTGTGGCCGGACGCCGTTCGCGCCTGGTGGGCGATACTGGGTTTGAACCAGTGACCTCTTCCGTGTCAAGGAAGCGCGCTACCGCTGCGCCAATCGCCCCGGGCAGCCCCGAGGGGCTGCGTGGAGCGGACGACGGGACTCGAACCCGCGACCCTCACCTTGGCAAGGTGATGCTCTACCAACTGAGCCACGTCCGCGTGTGAACTCCAGCGGGGTCGTGCCCCGCCGTCGTTGCGATGTCAGACATTAGCCCATCCGCGGACCCCTCGATGACACCCCCTGGCCTCGGGGGGCTGGGGGCCCCGAGGGCAGGGGGTGTCAGCCCGCGAAGGCCCGGTCGACCACCTGCGTCCCCGCCGTCCGGACAGCCGCTGCCGGCAGGGTGCCGAAGCTGTGCCCGTGCTCGCCGCCGAGCCGGCTCGCGACGAACAGCCCGGAGACGTATGCCGGTGCGAAGCGGACCAGGAGGCTGGCCTGCAATGTGGTGGCGAGCAGCTCCACGACCCCGCGCGCCCCGGCCTGTGCGTCCACCGGGTCGCCGGCGGCCAGCTCGCGGGCCGCGGTCACGGAGCGCTCGATCGCGGCGTCGAGGCGGGCGTCGGCTCCGCGGGCGAGGGCCAGCTCCCGGTGGAGGGCCTCCAGGGCCTGCGGCTCCCGGGTGACCGCGCGCACCACGTCGAGGGCGTTGACGTTGCCCGAGCCCTCCCAGATCGAGTTCAGCGGCGCCTCGCGGTAGAGCCGGGCCAGGCCGTTCTCCTCGACGAAACCGTTGCCGCCCAAGCACTCCAGAGCCTCGGCCACCATCGGGGAGGTGCGCTTGCAGACCCAGAACTTGGCCACCGCGACGGCCAGCCGCGAAAAGGCGGTGTCACCCTCGTCGACGGCGGCGGCCAGGCGCAGCCCGAGGGTCGTCGCAGCCTCGGACTCCAGGGCCAGGTCGGTCAGCACGTTGCGCATCAGCGGCTGGTCGACCAGGGCGGCACCGAACGCCTGGCGGTGGCGGGTGTGGTGCACGGCCCGGACGAGCGCGGCGCGCATGGTCGAGGCCGAGCCCAGGACACAGTCCAGCCTGGTCGCGGCCACCATGTCCAGGATCGTGCGGATGCCCCGGCCCTCGTCGCCCAGGCGCACCCCCCAGGTGCCGTCGAGCTCGATCTCGGAGGAGGCGTTGGAGCGGTTGCCCAGCTTGTCCTTGAGCCGCTGGATGGCGAAGGTGTTGCGGCTGCCGTCGGCCAGGACCCGGGGCACCACGAAGCAGGTGAGCCCACCGGGCGCCTGCGCCAGGACGAGGAAGACGTCGCTCATCGGGGCCGAGCAGAACCACTTGTGGCCGGTCAGCAGGTAGGTGTCCCCGCCCTCGAGCGGCCCGCCGGGGGAGGGCGTGGCCACGGTCGCGTTGCGGCGCACGTCCGAGCCGCCCTGCTTCTCGGTCATCCCCATCCCGGCGATCGCGCCGGCCTTGTCTGCGCGCGGCCGCAGGCCGAAGTCGTACTCGCGGGAGGCGAGCAGGGGAGCCCACAGGGCACCCAGCTCGGGGCTGGTCATGAGGGCCGGCACCGCGGCATACGTCATCGACACCGGGCAGCCGTGGCCCGCCTCGACCTGGGACCAGGCGATGAACCCGGCGGCCCGGCGCACGTGCGCACCCGTCCCCGCCGGGCGGGTCCAGGGCTCGGCGGTGAGGCCGTGGGAGACCGCGGTGGACATCAGCTCGTGCCAGGCCGGGTGGAACTCCACCTCGTCGATGCGTTCGCCGCGGGAGGAGTGGGTGTGCAGCACCGGGGTGACCCGGTCCGCCTGGTCGCCCCACGCCTGCGCCCGCGCCGTGCCCGCGAGCTCGCCGAGCCGGCTCAGCTCGGCCCGGTCGGTGGCGACACCCCACCGGCTCAGACCCTCGGTGAGGGCTGGGTCGGAGTCGACCACGTTGTGGCCGAGCAGCGGTGGGACCTGGTTGGTGACCTCGTGTGTGCTCACCCCGGGCAGGCTAGGCCGGATGGTTACCGATGGGTACACCTCGGCGAGGTCGCGGGGTGTCAGGTCCGTCACGCGGCCGCTCGGCGGTTACCGTGGTGCGGTGAGGCGCAGGCGGAGGGTGCAGGTCAGACGCATGGAGCGGCGGCCGGGGCGATGAGCCCGACGGACCGCGTGCGCCGGCGTCTGGCCCGGCTGCCGGGTGCGCTCGCCCTGGGCCGGCTCGTCGTGGCGACGTGGCGGCTGTGCCTGCGCTACCGCGTCACCGGGCTGGCGTCCGAGGCCGGGTTCTTCGCGCTGCTGTCGCTGCCGCCGCTGGTCCTGGGGGTCTTCGGTGGCGTCGGCTACGTCGGGCGCTGGCTGGGGCCCGACACGACGGGCCAGGTCAGCGCGGCGATCGAGCGGTATGCCGAGCGGTTCCTCACCGACGCCAGCGTGCGGCAGGTCATCGTGCCGACCGTCGACGACGTCCTGCGCAACGGGCGCATCGACGTCATCTCGATCGGCTTCGTCCTCTCGCTGTGGTCCGGCTCGCGGGCGCTCAACGTCTTCGTCGACACCATCTCGATCATGTACGGCCAGAGCGGGGTTCGCGGGATCCTGCGCACCCGCGCGCTGAGCTTCACCCTCTACCTGGTGGCCCTCGTGGTCGGCGTCATCGTCATGCCGCTGGTCACCGTCGGACCCAGCGTCATGGCCCGGCTGCTGCCGGCCCGGCTGGAGTTCCTCATCGGGCTGTACTGGCCCACGGTGGTGATCCTCACCGTCGCCAGCCTGACCACGTTGTTCCACGTCAGCACGCCCCGGCGCTCGCCGTGGAAGCGCGACATCCCCGGCGCGGTGCTGACGCTGGCGATCTGGCTGCTGAGCTCGTTCTTCCTGCGGCTGTGGCTGGGGGCCTCCGTCGGCGGGACCTCCATCTACGGCCCGCTGGCCGCGCCGATCGTGGTGCTGATCTGGTTGTACTTCCTCGCGATCGCCGTGCTCATCGGGGCGGCCTTCAACGCCGCGGCGCGCCAGCTGTGGCCGGTGCAGGAGCGGCTCAGCTCGCGCGCCCGGCTCATCTCCTGGCTGCGGGAGGAGTCCCGGCGCCGGCGCGAGGGGGCCGTGGCCGGCGAGCTCGCCGAGGCCCCCGGAGCCCTGGCCGGCGTGGCCCGCACGTCCCCCGTGACTCCCGCCGAGAGCCCCGCGCACGCGCCGGCCAGGAGCGAGCGGTACCGCCCGGCGCACGAGCGCCCGCTCACGCCGCTGCCCGAGCCGGAGGGACAGGCCGGCGCCGACCGCCAGTTGGACTCCGATCCTCGAGATCGGCTACTGTCTGACCGCACGCACGGCGGGTAGTTACACCGCTGGCGTTCACGCGGACGTGGCTCAGTTGGTAGAGCATCACCTTGCCAAGGTGAGGGTCGCGGGTTCGAGTCCCGTCGTCCGCTCGGAGGCCCAGTGCCTTCCCGGAGGTCCCCCGTGGCCTTCACGGTGGAGTGGCCGAGAGGCGAGGCAACGGCCTGCAAAGCCGTGTACACGGGTTCAAATCCCGTCTCCACCTCGGGCGATTGGCGCAGTGGTAGCGCGCTTCCTTGACACGGAAGAGGTCACTGGTTCAAACCCAGTATCGCCCACCAGCACGAAACGGCCCCTGAGCTGCGGACCCGCGGCCAGGGGCCGTTCGTGTGCCCGGTCGCGTGCGATCTGCGCGCGATACCTCGCCACCGAGCCGCATGCCGGCGAGCGGTCGGCCCTCCACCAGAGGTGGCTCACGGGAAGAGGGGTCGCACTCCTGCTGTAGCCCACCCTCCAGCCGCTGCCGGATGACGTGTGCGGGCCCACGCCGCTTCGCTGGTGACACGAAGGCAGGAGGGGCGATGAGCAGCAACGCGGACGGCGACGACGAGGCCCAGGAGCCCGTGCCGGACGCGGGCGCGCCTCCCCGACCAGCAACGCCAGGTTCCCTGCTCACCGCCGAACCCGTCCCCGTCCTCTCCGCACCGCCGGCCCCACCGTCGTACTGGTCGCAACGGAGCCCCGCAGGCGCTGCGGTGCTGCTCTTCGCCTCCGTCCTGATCCCCATCGTCTTCATCTTCTTCGCGATCAGGCTGTTGAGGAGGACGTACGGCAGGGCCCGCCTGTTCATCTTCGGGGTGGCTGTCGGAGGGTGGGCGGTCCTGGGAGTGCTGGGCGCGGTCTACAGCGCCTCCCTGACCTCGGCGAACGGCTACCCGCCCGAGGCCCCCTTCTACGCGGTGGGCTACGACACCGGCCTGCGGCTGTTCAGGCAGTTCCACGGCATCGACGCGCCGGCGCACTGCACGAACGTCGCCGACAGGATCGGCAGCGGCAGTGGCATCCCGGCCAGCAACTGGCAGGGCGAGCGACCGTTCTTCATGGATGGCTGCCTCGACGGCTCCCAGGGCCACGCCAACAGGTACCCCAACCAGCCGCTGCCGCAGGACAGGCAGCCCGTGAACTAGCCCCACGGGGCGAGAACGGCGGCTCGAGGGCCGGTCAGCGTCTCGCTGTCGTCCGTGCGCCCGGCGGTTCCTGTGCGGCCGCCGGCCAGGACGTGGCGGCGTGGGCGAGCGCGTGCTTCTCCAGCCCCGCCACGAGGCGCTCGAAGAGCGCCCCGGCCGCGGGCCCGCTCCAGCCTGTGGGGAGCACCTCCTGGGGCAGACCCGGGTCGCGGTAGGGCAGCTTGCGCCACCGGTCGATGACGCCGAGGTAGGCGGTGAAGGCGTCAGCGCCTTCAGGCGCCTCGTCGGGTCCGGCCGTCGTGGCGAGGTCTGCGCAGGAGCGGATGAACTCCTGGTACTGCTGGTCGATCTCCTCGAGGTTCCAGCTGTCGGAGATCAGCTCTGACAGCTGCTCGCCACCGACGTGCCGGCCGACGAACAGGGCGCACCGGGAGGTGAGGCCGAGCTCCTCGATGGCCCGCTCGGCGGCCCCGGCCATCCGGGCCGGGGCGATCCACACGCCCCCGCCCATCATCCCGAACCCCAGACCGGTGAGCCGTGACCGCAGCTGGTGGCGCCGCGCCCGGGCGGACTCGGGCACCGAGAAGCTGAGGATGCACCACCCGTCCGTCAGGTCCGCGGGCTCACGGGCGTGCCAGATGACCTCGTCGCCGGCGGCCAAGGCGGCCAGGGCGGTGTCGGTCAGCGCGTAGCCCCGCACCCCGGCCCGGGTCTCCGGCGTGAGCCAGCACCGCTGCTTGAGGCGGAAGACGGCGGTGCGGACGCTCTGCGCGTCCAGCCCCATCGGCGTCAACAGCTCGACGGCACCCCGGATCGGCATCCAGCCGCCCATCGGACGGACGACCGCCCCGAGGAAGCTGACGACCACCGTGCGGGACCTCTGCGCAGTCTGCGGGGCCGTCAGCGGGGTCGTCATCGCGTCGGGCACGCGCTCATCCTGCCAGCGGCGGCGTGGCGGGCTTCCAGCGGACGTGGACCGGCTCGACCTGGCCGCGGCGCAGCAGCGACAGGCGCGGAGGCACCTTGTCGGTGCGTGAGGTCGGTGGCTTGCGCCGCCCGGCCTGCCACGGGAGCGGCCAGTCCGCGGCCGGCCCCTGGTACCCCTGCTCGGCCGCCGCGTGCAGCGTCCACTGCGGGTCGTACAGGTGGGTGCGTCCGAGCGCGCACAGGTCGGCACGCCCGGCGAGCAGGATCGAGTTGACGTCGTCGTAGGAGGAGATCGCCCCGACCGCGATCACCGCGACCCCGGCGGGTGCCGCGACCTCGTGACGGATCCGGTCCGCGAAGGGCGTCTGGTAGGAGCGGCCGAACGCCGGCCTCTCGTCCTTGGTCACCTGACCGGAGGACACGTCGATGGCGGCCGCGCCGTGCTCGATGAACGCGCGGGCGATCTCCACGGCGTCGTCGGCGGTGTTGCCGTCGGGCACCCAGTCGGTGGCCGAGATCCGCACGGTGACGGGGATGGTCGCCGGCACGGCGGCGCGGACGGCGTCGAAGACCTCCAGCGGGAACCGCAGCCGGTGGGTGATGTCCCCGCCGTACTCGTCGGTGCGCCGGTTGGACACCGGCGAGAGGAAGGAGGAGAGCAGGTAGCCGTGCGCCGCGTGGACCTCGACGAGGTCGAAACCGGCCTCGACGCCGCGGCGGGCGGCGGCGACGAAGTCGGACACCACCGTGTCCATGTCGCCGCGGGTCATCTCGCGCGGGACGTGGCCGCCCTCGCCGTAGGGCAGCGCGGACGGGCCGATGACCGGCCAGTTGCCCTCCTCCAGCGGTTCGTCCATCCCCTCCCACATGAGCCTGGTCGAGCCCTTGCGGCCCGAGTGCCCGAGCTGCAGGCCGATCTTCGCGGTGCTGTGGCTGTGGACGAAGCCGGTGACGCGCGCCCAGGCGTCGCGCTGCTCGTCGGTCCACAACCCGGGGCAGCCGGGGGTGATCCGGCCCTCCGGGGAGACACACGTCATCTCGGTCATGACCAGGCCGGCGCCGCCGAGCGCCTTGGACCCGAGGTGGACGAGGTGGAGCTCGCCGGGCAGGCCGTCCACCGCCGAGTACATGTCCATGGGGGAGAGGATGACCCGGTTCTTCAGCTCCAACGGGCCGATCCTCGCCGGATGGAACATCGCCGGGACGACCTCGGCCGACCCCTGCTGGCGCGCGAACTCCGCCTCCATCAAGGCGGCGAAGCCCTCGTCGCGCTCCTTGAGGTTCTCGAACGTGATGCGCCGCGACCGGGTCAGCAGGTTGAACACCAGCTGCGCCGGGTCCTGGTCGGCGTACATCCCGATGTTCTCGAACCACTCCAGCGACGCCTGGGCCGCGCGCTGCGTCGACTCCACGACGGGCCGGCGTTCGCTCTCGTACGCCGTGAGCGCCTCCTCCACGCCGGCGTGCTCATGGAGGCAGGCCGCCAGCGCCAGGGCGTCCTCCATGGCGAGCTTGGTCCCCGACCCGATGGAGAAGTGCGCCGTATGGGCGGCGTCGCCGAGCAGGACCACGTTGCCGTCGTGCCACCGCTCGTTGCGCACCGTGTGGAACGTGATCCAGCGCGAGTTGTTGGTCAGGACCTGGTGGCCCTCGAGCTCGTCGCGGAAGATCTCGGCGATGCGCTCCACGGCGTGCTCGTCCGAGGCGCCAGGAGCGAGCACCTCGTCCTCGGTCCGGTCGAACCCGGCCCGGCGCCAGACGTCCTCGTGCATCTCGACGATGAACGTCGACCCGGTGTCGGAGTAGGGGTAGCCGTGGATCTGCATGGTGCCCCACTCCGTCTGCTTGACGAAGAACTGGAACGCCTCGAACACCAGGTCGGTGCCCAGCCAGATGTACTTGTTGTGACGTCGGTCCAGGGTCGGCCCGAAGACCTCGGGCGCCGCGCTGCGGATCGTCGAGTTGAGGCCGTCGGCCGCCAGGACCAGGTCGTGCGTCGCGCGCAGCGCTGCCACGTCGGGCGCCGCGGTCCGGTAGTGCACCGTCACCCCGAGCTGGGCGGCGCGCTGCTGCAGGATCTGGAGCAGCTCCTTGCGGCTCATCGCCGCGAAGCCCTGCCCGCCGACCGTGAACGTGTGCCCGTCGACGTCGACGTCGATGTCGGTCCACCGGGCGAAGCGGCTCTCCATCCGGCGGTAGATCTCGGTGTCGGCGCTCTCGATGCCGCCCAGCGTCTCGTCGGAGAACACCACCCCGAAGCCGAAGGTGTCGTCGGGGGCGTTGCGCTCCCAGACGGTGACGTCGTGCGCCGGGTGGAGCTGCTTCATCAGGGCGGCGAAGTACAGGCCCCCGGGCCCGCCGCCGGCGATGGCGATCTTCATGGCGGTCTCCTTCAGGCCCGGACCGGCAGGTGGGGGGACTGCGTGTCGGGGCCGGAACCGTCGGCGCCGGCCGGGGCAGCCCCCGCCGTGCCCGCAGACTCCCCGGCGGTCTTCACGGCCGCCTGCGCCGCCTCGGCCTCCGCCCGGACGAGACGGCGCAGCTCGTAGTGCTGGAGCTTGCCGCTCCTGTTGCGCGGCAGGGCATCGGTGAACCGGACGTCGCGGGGGTACTTGTACGGCGCGAGCTGGGCCTTGACGTGCTCCTGGATCCGGGTGGCCGTGGCCGTGTCGCCGACGACGCCCTCCTTGAGCACGACGAACGCGCAGACGACCGAGCCCCGTTCGGCGTCCGGGCGCCCGACCACGGCGCACTCGGCGACGTCGGGGTGGGTGTCGATCGCGGCCTCGACCTCCGGGGCGGCGATGTTGTAGCCCGAGGAGATGATCATGTTGTCGGTCCGGGCCCGGTAGTAGAAGTAGCCGTCCTCGTCGCGGGTGAAGGTGTCACCCGTGACGTTCCAGCCGCCGACGACGTAGTCGAGCTGGCGCTCGTCGTCGAGGTAGCGGCAGCCGACGGGCCCGATGACCGCCAGCCGTCCCTCGGCGCCCGGCGGCAGCTCCGTGCCGTCCTCGTCGAGGATGGCCGCGCGGTAGCCCGGCACCGGCTTGCCCGTCGCGCCGGGCCGGATGTCCTCGCCGGCGGCGGAGATGAAGATGTGCAGCAGCTCGGTGGCGCCGATGCCGTCGATGACGTCGAGCCCGATCTCGTCGTGCAGCCGCTGCCAGGTCTGCTCGGTGATGTGCTCGCCCGCGCTGACCGCGGCGCGCAGGCCGCGCAGCTGCCCGGCCTTGCCGACCGACAGGATGCGCCGGTATGCCGTGGGAGCCGTCGCGAGGACCGTCACCCCGTGCTCGGCGACGAGGTCGGCGAGCTGGTCCGGCGTCGCCTGCTCGGTGAGGAACGCGCAGGCGCCGGCGCGCAGCGGGAAGACGACCAGCATGCCCAGCCCGAAGGTGAACGCGAACGGTGCGGTGCAGGCGACGACGTCCTCCGGCACGAGGCGCAGGACGGCGCGGCCGAAGGTGTTGTCGATCGCCAGGATGTCGCGGTGGAAGTGCGTCGTGACCTTCGGGACGCCGGTGCTGCCGGACGTGGGACAGAACAGGGCCACGTCGTCCGCGGCGGTCTCGACGTTGTCGAACACCCCCGACTTCGCCGCGGTGCGGGCGAGGAGGTCGTCGGCGGCGTCCGAGCCGAAGGTCAGGATGCGCAGCCGCGGCCCGCCCTCCTGGCGCAGCGCCTCGACGTCGTCGACGAAGCGGTGGTCCACGAGGGCGATGGCCGGCCGGCACTTCTCGGCGATGGGCGTCAGCTCCCGCACCCGCAGCGCGGCGAAGGTGGTGACGACGACCCCGCCGGCCTTGAGGACGCCGAGCCAGGCGGCCACGGTCCACGGGTTGTTGGGGGAGCGCAGCAGCACGCGGTTGCCGGGGAGCAGGCCGAGGTCCTCCACCAGGACCTGGGCGACCTGGTTGGCCCGGCGCTGCAGCTCGCCGTACGTCCACACCTCGCCCCCCGGCGTGCGCAGCGCCGGACGGTCCGCCCCGAACGTCGCGACCGGGACGTCGATCAGCTCGGCGGCGGCGTTGAGGCGTGCCGGGAACTGCAGGGCCCCGGTGGTGAACTCCAGGGTCGGCCACTGCTCCGCGGGCGGGAGGTGGTCGCGGGCGAAGGTGTCGACGTGGCCCGACGGCGGGAGCGTGGTCATGCCTGTCCTCCAGCACTGAGACGGATCATGCCCTCCTGGACGACGGTCGCCAGGTGCGCGTGGTCGGAGCCGAAGAGCCGGCCGGTGGCCACGCCCCGCCCGTTGTCGGCGGCCAGCGCCTCCTGGGTGTAGAGGACCCAGTCGTCGACCGACCCGGCCCGGTGGAACCACATCGCGTGGTCGAGACTGGCCGTGACGAGTCCCGGCTGGGCCCACGCCAGGCCGAGCACCCGCAGCACCGGCTCGAGGATCGTGTAGTCGCAGACGTAGGCCAGGGCCGCCAGGTCCCGCTGCGCGTCGGCCAGGCCCTGCACCGGCCGCAGGGCGTCGAAGGGGCGGACCCACACGGCCTGGTGCGGCCGCCGGTGGCCGTCGACGGAGAGGTAGAGCGGGCCGGGCACGTGGCGCATGTCGAAGCTGCGCCCGCCGGACCAGTACGCCTTCGACTCCTCGGTCATCGTGCCGCCGGTGCGCTCCGCCAGGTAGGCCGCGCTGCTGGGGAGCTCGTCGGGGCGAGGGACCTCGGAAGGGAAGTCCACGGCATACGTGCCTCCGGGCTCACCGGCGGCGAAGCTGGCGAGGCAGACGTAGACCGGCTTGCCGTTCTGGAAGCCGCGCACCTGACGGGTGCTGTAACCCCGGCCGTCCCGCAGGACCTCGACCTCGTAGTGCACGTCCGCGCCGATGTCGATCGGCCGCAGGAAGTAGGAGTGCATCGAGTGCAGGGCCTTGCCGTCGGTCACCGAGCGCATGGCCGCCACGGCCGCCTGGGCGACGGGGTCGCCGCCGTAGGCCTTCGGCCACGGGCACGGCTGGGTCGTCGCGGTGAAGGCCAGATCGAAGTGCTCCGGCTCCACCGGGGTCAGGGTCGCGGCGGCCGTGAACAGCGCGGAGGTCACCGTGGGCGCCGCGGAGGTCACGGCCGGTCCAGCCAGTCGCGCAGGTCGGCGTCGGCCACCTCGGGGAGGTTGACCACGATGTTCTCCGGGGTGCGGGTGGTCATCCAGGTCAGCGGGCGGTTGCGGTCGATGTTGCACTCGACGTGGGGCAGGAACGGCGGGACGAAGACCCAGTCGCCCTCCTCCATGTCGAGGTAGTCGGCGAAGCGCTCGCCGAAGTAGATGCGGGCGCGGCCCGAGAGGACGTAGCCGCCGGTCTCCGCCTCGCCGTGGTGGTGGGGCACGGAGCGGTAGCCCGCCTCGTTGCTCACCTTCCCGAACCAGATCCGCGTGGCCGGGGTGTGCTGGATGCTGACCCCGGAGATCCGGGAGGCGCCGGCCGACTGGCCGGTGTCGCCCGGCTCCTGCCCCGCGCGGGTGACGACCGGGACGACGAGGCCCCCGTCCGTCGCATACGCCGAGTTGTCGCCCTCGAGGACGTACCTGCTGAAGTCCGGTTCCATGGATGGCTCCTCGCCGTGCCGGTGCGTCGACACGTCCTCCTGGGCGGCCTCGTTGCCGCGCCGGATGTTCTCGGATCGTAACGACCGTTGAAGCGATGTCAATGGACGCTAGGCTGACGGCTCCCGCCCCCAGGCCCCGCCGCAGATCCCGCCGCCGATCCCGCAGGAGACACCGTGACCGACAGCGCCATCCCCGTCCCGGTGAACCCCGCCTCGCTGCCCGCCCCGCGCGGCTACTCCCACGGCACGCTGAGCGGCAACACGCTCCACCTCGGTGGCCAGACCGCGCTCGACGCGGACATGCGCATCGTGGCCGGTGGCATCGTCGCGCAGTTCCGGCAGGCGTTCTCCAACGTCCTCACGACCCTGGCCGAGGTGGGCGGGCGACCCGAGGACCTCGTGAGCATCACGATCTACCTCACCGACATCCCGGACTACCAGGCGCACGGAGGGGAGATCGGCGAGGTCTGGCGCGAGCTCGCCGGGCCGGTCTACCCCGCCATGGCCGGCATCGGCACGACCGCCCTGTGGCAGCCCGAGGCGATGATCGAGATCCTCGGCGTCGCGGTCATCCCCGAGGACCGGCTGGTCCGCCCGGCCTCTGGATGAGCCGAGACGCCCCTGGGCATCTCTGGCAGGGCACGGGTGGCCGCCCCCGGGGATCGGCAGCAGGATCGTCTCCAGGGAAACCGACCGAAGGAGGCAGCAGCGTTGATCTTCATCACCGCCAAGTTCCAGATCAAGCCCGAGCACGCCGACGCCTGGCCGGAGATCTCCGGGGAGTTCACCCGGGCCACACGGGCCGAGGACGGCTGCCTGTGGTTCGAGTGGTCCCGCAGCGTGGACGACCCGGGGGAGTACGTCCTCGTCGAGGCGTTCCGTGACGACGCCGCGGGGGGCGCGCACGTGCAGAGTGAGCACTTCCGCGCCGCCACCACTGAGCTGCCGGCCTACCTGGTGCGCACCCCGAAGATCGTCAACGTCGTGGTGGAGGGGACGGACTGGTCCGAGCTCGGGGAGATGGCCGTCCCCGGCAGCTGACGCCCGTCCGCGGACAAGAGGAGGGTGGCCGTCCCCATGTCGGCCACCCTCCGGCTGCCGCTCAGAGGTCGAGCGGCCGCAGCACCCGCGTGATGCCGTGCGCGATCTGCCGGTTGCCCTTGTTGATGTCAGGCACAGCGACCGCGGGGTTGGCGGAGTTCGGGTCCTTGTCCACCAGCGAGATCCGGCGACCGTCCACGTCGACGGTCACCGTCGCGCCGCCGAGTGCCGTGGCGAGGTGCGCGCCGTCCGAGCGCCGTGCCGTCGCGGCGTCGATGGTGGCGCCCGGGACGACGTGGTAAAGCAGCACCGACTCGATGGTGTTGATGCCGGCCTTCTTCACGAGCGTGTCGAAGACGGCCTTTTCGCTGTTCAGCTCCCGGCCGGCGAGGTCCACGGCGAGCCGCCGGAAGGCGCGGTCGTCGGGCAGGAAGGCCGTGAGCGGCTTGGTCCCGTCGGTGAGCACCGAGACGGCGCTGTGGGGCTTGGCGGCCAGCACCGCCAGGACTGCGTGGGTGAGGATGTCGTAGTCGTGCCAGTTGTGGTCGAAGGCGTATCCGTGGGAGGTCAGCACGGCAGCCAGGCTGCGGGTACCGGGCGGACTGTCCGCGTGGGCCGGGGCAGCCGAGGCAATCGGGGCGGCGGCGACCGGGGCCAGCGCGGCGGCCAGGATGACGGACAGGCGACGGAGCTTCATCATGAGGTCCTCTCGTGACGGTGCGACCGGTCCGGGGACGACCGGTCCACCAGGGATTCGGAGCCCGGCGGCCCGCGGATGGCCGGCCGCCTGCTTCGTGGCCGAGGGAGCCCTCGCCGCCCTCCTCGCGCCCGTCCCCTCAGGTGCTCACGGCGAGCCGGTAGCCGCGCTTGACGACGGTCTGGACGAGTGATCGGTCGGCGCAGGCTTCCCGCAGGCGAGCGACCGCCACCTCGGCGGCGTGCGGGTCACGGGAGTCGCCGGGCAGGACACGCAGCACCTGGTCCCGGGTCACCACCCCGCCGCGGGCGTCCACGAGCAGGCGCAGCACCGCCAGGCCGCTCGGCGACACGGGCAGGACGTGCCCGTCGAGCAGGGCGACGGTGCTGCGCACCTGCAGGCTTCCCACGGGCGTGGTGACGGCCGACGTCCGGGACTCCTCGAAGTGGCCCACCAGGGTGCGCACCAGCGCCCCGAGCCGGCCCCGTTCGGGCACGAGCGGCTGGATGCCGCGCGCGACCAGCGGTCGGGCCGTCACCGGGCCGACGGCGGCGGCGACCATCTCGCCCGCGGCGAAGCGGCGCACCACCTCCTCGCCCACGCCGGCACCGTCCGCGCAGTCCAGCCATGCTTGCGCGCCGGGCGCGGAGGTGAAGGCCACGGCGTCGAACCCCCCGCCGGCGGCGGCGAGGACGGAGGCGGCCAG
The DNA here is from genome assembly GCF_036391795.1 of Oryzihumus sp. Lineage (GTDB taxonomy): Bacteria > Actinomycetota > Actinomycetes > Actinomycetales > Dermatophilaceae > Oryzihumus. Next base: position 18,288 of record NZ_DASVZH010000161.1, on the reverse strand, counting down.
CGCTCCCGGGTCAGGGGGCGGCCCCCAGCGGTAGACGACCAGGCTCGTCACCTCGGCACCCGCCGCGGCGAGCTCGGCGTCGAGACCGTCCGCGCCGGCGCCGTGGTGCTGGACCGCGACGTGCTGGCCGCTGACGCCGTCCGTCAGCAAGGTCTGGAGGACCTCGGCGGAGGTCTCCGACTCGGCAACCCAGTCGGCCTTGAGCCCCGCTGCCTGGATGGCACCGCAGGCCTTGGGGCCCCGGGCGACGATCCGGCAGCCGGCCAGCACGGACAGCAGCTCGTCGGCCAGGCCCGCCGCATCGGCGGCCTCGACCCACCCGCGCAGCCCGATGCCGGTCGTGATGACGACCGTGTCCGGTGGGTGCTGCACGAGCCGGCGGGTCTGGTGCAGCAGTTCCTCGTCGTGCTCGTGGGCAACGATGCTCAGGGCCGGGGCGTGCCGGACGCTGGCGCCGCGTCGGGTCAGTGCCGAGGCGAGCTCGCCCGAGCGCCGGTCGGCGGTGATGAGCACGACGCAGCCGGCGAGCACCTGGCCAAGGCGGGCGCTCATGTGCGGCCCGTCGGCAGGCCGGCCCCGGCGCCCACGAGGAGCACGGCAGGCGACCCTTCGTGCTCCGTGCACGCCGCATGCCCGTCGCCGCCGCGGCCAACGTGGCCACCGCGGCCGCCGGGCGGTCGGCGGGCACGCAGGTCGACCCGGCCGGACGTGAGCGTCAGGTCGAGCGCGTCGCGGACCGCGGCCACGCGGGCCGGGTCCGGGCGACCGGTGGAGACGACGCCCACGGCGAGCCCGGCGTGCACCGTGGTCGCCGGCGTCCTGGCCGTCCCTCGCTCCCCGTTACCGGCGTTGACGCTCCACACGCGCCGGGCGCTCGCCCAGGTGCACAGGGCGTCGTTCACCCCGGGGTCATCGGTCGCGGCGTGCACGAGCCAGGCCCCGTCCACGTCCGTCTCAGCCACCTTCCGTTCCGCCCAGGTCACCGCCCCGCAGGCGACGAGCCGGCGCAGGTCCTCGCACAGGCGCGGCGCGACCACGGTGACCAGCGCGCCGTCCGCGGCCAGCACCCCGGCCCGTCGGGCCGCCACCGGTCCGCCGCCGGCGACGAGGACCGGCCGGCCGGTCACGTCGAGCCCCAGGAGGGTGGTCATGCCGCCCGAGCCCTCACGACCCGCGTCCGGCCGACATGCACCACCCCGGCCCGGACCAGCACCGGCCACGTCCGCAACGCCAGGAGCTCGCGACCCGCCGGGTCGAGGCACTCGCCGCTGCGCAGGTCGAACACCTGCTTGTACATCGGCGAGGCCACGGTCGGTACCGCCCCACGGGTGCCGACGATGCCGCGGGAGATGACGTGCGCCCCGCAGTAGGGGTCCAGCTGCTGCACCGCGAACACCGCGCCGTCGTGGGTCCGGAACAACGCCACCTGCTCGCCGCCCACGAGGGCGGCCACCCCCCGCTCGACCGGCAGGTCGTGGAGGGGGCACACCGGCTCGAACGTCTCCTCGACCCTCGCCTCCGGCGGCTCGGGCCGGGCGGGGGTGCTGTCGGGGGCCACGGTGGCGGTCATCGGCGTACCTCCAGGGTCGTTCCGGCGATCAGGAGCCCGCGGCGCCGGTCCTCGGCGGTGGCGGGACGGGCCTGGCCACGCTCGCTGACGTACGCCAGGGAGGAGTCAGGCTGGTCGGGGGCGTTGACGAACGAGCCGAAGCGGCGCAGCTTCTCGGGGTCGGCGAGCACCGCGGCCCACTCGTCCTCGTAGGAGTCGACGTGGGCGGCCATCGCGGCGTCGAGGTCCGCGGCGATGCCGAGGCTGTCCTCCAGCACCACCGCGCGGACCGCGTCGAGCCCGCCGTCGACCTCCTCGAGCCAGGCCGCCGTCCGCTGCAGCCGGTCGGCCGTGCGGACGTAGTACATGAGGAACCGGTCGATCGTCCGCACGAGCCGCTCGGTGTCGAGGTCCTCGGCGAGCAGCACCGCGTGCCGGGGCGTGAAGCCGCCGTTGCCCCCGACATACAGGTTCCACCCGCCGTCCGTGGCGATGACGCCGACGTCCTTGCCGCGGGCCTCGGCGCACTCCCGGGCGCACCCGGAGACCCCGAGCTTGAGCTTGTGCGGCGACCGCAGCCCGCGGTAGCGCAGCTCGAGCGCGATGGCCAGGCCCACCGAGTCCTGCACGCCGTAACGGCACCACGTCGACCCCACGCACGACTTCACCGTCCGCAGCGACTTGCCGTAGGCGTGGCCGGACTCGAACCCGGCGTCGACGAGCCGGCGCCAGACGAGCGGGAGCTGCTCGAGACGCACCCCGAAGAGGTCGATCCGCTGCCCGCCGGTGATCTTGGTGTAGAGGCCGAACTCCCGGGCGACCTCCCCGATGGCGATGAGGCCCTCGGGGGTGATCTCCCCGCCCGGCACGCGTGGCACCACGGAGTAGGAGCCGTCCTTCTGCAGGTTGGCCATGACGTGGTCGTTGGTGTCCTGCAGGCTGGCGCGCTCGCCGTCGAGGATGTGCCCGGCCCCGAGGGTGGCCAGGATCGAGCCGACCACGGGCTTGCAGATGTCGCATCCGCGGCCCCGACCGTGACGCTCGATGATCTCGCTGAAGGTCCGCAGGCCCGTGACCCGGACGGCGTCGAAGAGCTGGGGGCGGGAGAGCTCGAAGTGCTCGCACAGGGCGCTGCTGACGGTGACGCCGGCCGCCTCCAGCTCGGTGCCGACCAGCCGCTTGACGAGCGGCAGGCAGGACCCGCAGCTCGTCCCCGCCCGGGTGCAGCCCTTGACCGACGCCACGTCGGAGCAGCCGGACTCGCTCACGGCACAACGGATCTCGTGCGCCGTCACGTTGTTGCAGGAGCAGACGAGCGCGTCCCCGGGCAGGTCGCCTCCGGGCGGAGCGACACCCTCGGGCAGGAGGTATGCCGCCGGGTCGCCCCCCAGCGGGCGCCCGACCAGTGGCCGCAGCGCTGCCCATGCCGAGGCGTCCCCGACGAGGATGCCGCCCAGCAGTACCCGGGCGTCGTCGCTGACGACGAGCTTCTTGTACACCGAGGCCAACGGGTCGGCGTAGACCACCTCGAGTGCACCCGGGGTGGCGGCGAACGCGTCACCGAAGGAGGCCACGTCGACGCCGAGCAGCTTGAGCTTGGTGGACAGGTCGGCCCCCGGGAAGGTGGCGCTGCCGCCCAGCAGACGGTCCGCCACGACCTCCGCCATGGCGTAGCCCGGGGCGACGAGCCCCAGCGTGCGGCCCCCGATGCACGCGACCTCACCGACCGCGGACACCCTCGGGTCCGCCGTGCGGCAGGCGTCGTCGACGAGCACGCCGCCGCGCTCGCCGACCGGAAGGCCGGCGGCGCGGGCCAGCTCGTCACGAGGCCGGACCCCGGCTGCCATGACCACCACGTCCACCTCGATCGCACCGCCGTCGTCGAAGCACATGCCGGCCACGTCACCCTCCGGCCCGGCGACGAGGCTCTCGGTGGCTGCGCCGGTGCGGACGTCGATGCCCAGTCCCTCGATGATGCGGCGCAGCGCCTGGCCGCCACCCTCGTCGACCTGGACCGCCATGAGCCGCGGGGCGAACTCGACCACGGTGCTGTGGACGCCCATCGACTGCAGCGCCCCGGCCGCCTCGAGCCCGAGCAGGCCACCGCCGACGACGGCGCCGCGCAGCTGACGCCCGGTCCGGTTCGCCCGGACGCCGACCCACCGTCGCAGTGCGGCGACGTCGTCGAGCGTGCGGTAGACGAAGACCCCGGGCAGGTCGGCGCCGGCGACGGGGGGCACGAACGGGGCGGAGCCCGTGGCCAGCACCAGCTGGTCGTAGTGCAGCAGTCGCCCGGAGGTCGTGCCCACCGTGCGAGCCCGGCGGTCGATGGTGCTGGCACCCTCGCCGCGGGAGAGGGTGACGCGGGGGTCGTCCCACAGCCCCGGGTCGCCGAGCGCGAGGCCGGCGGCGTCGCGGCCGCTGAAGAAGCTCGTCAGGGCGACCCGGTCATAGGGCAGGTGCGGCTCCTCGGAGAGGACCGTCACCCGCCAGGCGCCGGCGGCGTCGCGCTGGCGCAGGGCCTCGACGAGGCGCTGGGCCACCATGCCGCCACCGATGACGACGAGGTGGTGCTGGTGCGGGGGCGTCTGGGGCATGTCGGGAACCTAGGGATCGGGGATTTCGGGGGCGTGCAGCCGGTGTTTCCCGGGCGTAAAAGGGATGTCACGGCGCGGTCGTGCGACGTGTGAGGACCGGCTCGCCCGGCGAGCGGCGGGCCGCCTGGGCGGGCCGGCCGGGGCCGGTCCCGTCGAGCCAGTCGAGCAGCCGGCACACCTCCTCGAGGCAGCCGCCGCAGCCGGTTGTGGCCCGGGTGGCCGTGGCGACCGCCTCGGCCGTGGTGGCGCCTGCGGCGTGCCCGGCGACGATGTCGGCCTTGGAGACCCCGTTGCAGCGGCACACGGTGGCATGGGCGGCCAACGAGGCGGGCTCCGTGCCGGCTGCGCCGGCACGGGATGGCAGGGCGGGCAGGAGGAGGTATGCCGGGTCCACCGGCACCGGGGTCCGTCGCGTGTAGGCCGCGACGAGGTCGGCCGCCACGTCCGGGGCGCCCACGCAGGTGGCGCCCACGAGCCGCTCGTCGCTGACGACGACCTCCACGTGGCGGCCGCGGTCGGGGTCGGTGAGTCGCACCGTGCGCCGGCGCGGGTCGTCCTCACGCCGTGACCCGCAGACGCCCATGGTCACGACGTCGAGGCCGGAGGCCTTGAGCCGCACCACGTCTGCCGGGCCGGTGTCGGTGGTGCGCGCGGGCTGGCCCGAGCCGGTGAGGTGCGCCGCGAGCTGCCTGGCCTGGTCCCAGCCCTGGGCGACCAGACCGGTGCTGCCCTCCGGCGGCTGGGCGCAGTCCCCGATGGCGTGGACCCGGCGGTCGCTGGTCGCGAGCTGTGCGTCGACCACGATCCCGCGGTCGGTGCGCAGCCCGGCCGAGGCGGCGAGGTCGGTGTCCGGGACGGTGCCGGCCGCGACGACGAGCAGGTCCGCCAGCAGGACCTCGCCGCTGGTGAGACGCAGGCCATGCAGCCGGTCGTCCCGGACCAGCGCGGCCGCCGCGCCGACACCCACCCGCTGCGCGATGCCCATGCGGGTCATCGCGGTCTCGACCACGCGGCTGGCGTCGGCGTCGAGCTGCCGGTCCATCAGCCCGGGAGCCGGGTGGACCACGGTCACCGACAGGCCCCGCCGGGCCAGTCCCGAGGCCGCCTCCAGGCCGAGCACCCCGGCCCCGAGCACGACCGCGCTGCGGGCGTTGAGGGTGGCCGCCACGATCTCGCGGGCGTCGTCGATGGTGCGCAGCGGGTGGACCCCAGCGGGCAGCTCGGGGCCGAGCCCGGGGAGCTCGGGGACCCGCGCCCTCGCCCCGGTGGCTAGCACCAGCAGGTCGTAGCGGGTGCGCCTGCCGCCCCGCGTCCCGACGACCCGGTCCTCGCGGTCGAGCCAGGCGACGGCGTCGCCGCGGTGCACCCGCAGCCGTGGGTGCCGCGGAGAGGGGAGCGCCAACGACCCCAGGTCGTGGGCTCCGGAGACCACCTCGCTGAGAAGCACCCGGTTGTACGGCTCGCACGCCTCCGCGCCCAGCACGGTGACCTGGAAGCGCCCGAGGTCGTCCGCCGCCAGCAGGTCCTCCACGAACCGCGCGCCCACCATGCCGTTGCCGACCACGACCAACCGGGTCATGTGTCCTCCCCGGTGTCCTCGAGGCACGGGGCCGGGGACACGCGGACCGCGCAGACCTTCAGCTCGGGCATCCCCGAGAGGGGGTCGGTCGCGTCGTTGGTGACCCGGTTGACGCTGCCGCGGCCGCCCCAGTGGAAGGGCATGAAGACGGTGTCCGGGCGAACCTGCTCGGTGAGCCGGGCCGGCGCGGTGACCCGTCCGCGCTCGCTGTCCAGGCACACCAGCGCGCCGTCGGGGACGCCCAGGCGCTGGGCCAGCAGGGGGTGGATCTCGACGAACGGTCCTGGTGCAGCACCCGAGAGCTCGGGGACGCGGCGGGTCTGTGCCCCGGACTGGTACTGCTGCAGGACTCGGCCGGTGACCAGCCACGTGGGAGCGGCGGGCCTGACCTGGTCGTCGGGTCCCCGGTGGTCCACGGGGACGAGCCGGGCCCGCCCGTCGGGGGTGGGGAAGGCGTCGAGGAACAACCGGGGGGTGCCCGGGTGGGGTGCCTTGCCGGCGGCCGGGGCCGGGCAGGGCCAGAACAGGGCGGGCTCGGCGTCCAGCCGGTCGTGGCTGAGCCCGCTGTAGTCGGCGCGGCCGCCGGCGCTGGCCGCCGCCAGCTCGGCGAAGACCTCGGAGGGGACCGTGCTCCACGTGCCCGGTGCCCCGAGTCGGCGTGCGAGCTCGGACCAAACCCAGAGCTCCGATCGAACGCCGTCCGGCGCCTCCACGCCCTGGCGGCGCCGGATCACCCGGCCTTCCAGCGAGGTCATCGTGCCCTCTTCCTCGGCCCACTGGGTCACCGGGAGCACCACGTCCGCCATCGCGGCCGTCTCGGACGGCACGACGTCGCAGACCACCAGGAGGTCGAGGGAGGCGAGGCGCTCGCGGACGGCCACGGCGCGGGGGACGCTGACCACGGGGTTGGCCCCGTGCACCAGCAGCGCGCGCGGGCCACCGGGGCGCCCGAGGGACGCCAGCAGCTCGACCGCCGGTCGCCCCGGACCGGGCAGCGTATCGGGGTCGACGCCCCAGACGCCGGCGACGTGGGCCCGGGCCGAGGGCTCGTCGATCCTCCGGTAGCCGGGGAGTTGGTCCGCCTTCTGGCCGTGCTCGCGGCCGCCCTGGCCGTTGCCCTGGCCGGTCAACGCGCCGTACCCGCTGCCGAGCCGGCCCGGCAGGCCGAGCGCCAGGGCGAGGTTGATCGCCGCCGTCACCGTGTCCGTGCCCTGCCGGGACTGCTCGACCCCGCGGCCGGTGAGGACGAACGCCCCGGCACCGCCACGCGACGGGCTCGCTGAGGCGAGCAGCCGCGCGGTCCGGCGCAGCAGGTCGGCCGGCACGCCGCTGACCTGCTCGACCCGCTCCGGCCACCAGGGGGTGACCGAGCGGCGCAGCCGGTCCAGCCCGGTGGTGCGGGCCCCGAGGTATGCCGTGTCGGCAAGGTCCTCGGCGAGCACGACGTGTAGCAGGGCCAGCAGCACGGCAAGGTCGGTGCCGGGCACCGGTTGCAGGTGGATGCCCTGGCCGTCGCCGGCGAGCGAGGCCGTGGCGCTGCGGCGTGGGTCGACGACGACCAGGCCGCCCCGTGCCCTCGCGGCCCCCAGGTGCCCCACCGCCGGGGGCATCGTCTCGGCCAGGTTGCTGCCGAGCAGGAGCACCGCGTCGGCGCCTCCCAGGTCGGTCAGGGGGAACGGCAGGCCGCGGTCCACGCCGAGGGACCGGTTGGCCGCGGCCGCAGCGCTGGCCATGCAGAACCGCCCGTTGTAGTCGATGTTGGCAGTGCCGAGCGCAACCCGGGCGAACTTGCCCAGCTGGTAGGCCTTCTCGTTGGTCAGGCCGCCCCCGCCGAAGACCGCCACCGCGTCTGCACCGTGGGTGCGCCGGATGGCCCGAAGCCGGTCCGCGACCAGGTCGAGGGCGCGTTCCCACGAGTCGGGCACGAGGTCCCCGGCGGCGTTGCGTACCAGGGGCGTGGTCAGCCGGTCCGGTGCCGTCAGCACGGATGCTGCGGTCCAGCCCTTCTGGCACAGGCCACCCCGGTTGGTGGGGAAGTCCCGCCCCTGGAGCTCGACGGATGCGTCGGCGGCGGACCGCAGCGTCATGGCGCACTGCAGCGCGCAGTACGGGCAGTGCGTGGCGGCGCCGTCCGCGGCCCTGCCGGTGGCGCGGTCGGTGGTCAGGTGGAGGTCCATCGCCTCACACCCCGGCCGAGGCGAGGGCCGCGCCGCGGCGCAGGTACACGGCATACGTGGTGGCGGCCATGGTGACGTAGGCCGCGACGAACACCCACAGCGCCGGGACCAGGGAGCCGTAGGTCGACGTGGCGGCCGCGAAGCCTCGAGGGATGAGGAACCCGCCGAACGCCCCGACGGCGCCGGCGATGCCGATGCAGCCCGCTGCGGCCCTGCGCGCCCGTGCCAGCTGGCGCTCGCCGTGCACGCCGGCCCGGAAGACGGCCGGGATCATCCGGTAGGTCGCCCCGTTGCCGATCCCGGCAGCGGTGAACAGCACCATGAACGCCCCGAAGAAGAGGGGGAAGCTGTGTGCCTGCAGGGCCGCCACGGCCGCGACGGCGCCGGCGGCCAGCAGGGCCAGGGCGCCCAGCGTGACCCGCGCGCCACCGAGGCGGTCGGCCACGATGCCGCCCAGCGGGCGGGTGAGCGCTCCGACGAGCGCCCCGACGAATGCGATCGACGTGCTGACCTCGGGGAACTGGCTCCTCAGCAGGGTGGGGAACGCGCCGGAGTAGCCGATGAAGGACCCGAAGGTGCCGATGTACAGGAACGAGATGACCCAGGTGTGCCGGTTGCGCGCGGCCGCCGCGAAGCTGCGGTAGTCGGCGCGCGCGGTGCCGAGGTTGTCCATGTAGCGCCAGGCCAGCACGGCCGCCAGCAGCGACAGCGGGATGAACACGAGCCCTGCGCGGGCCAGGTGCAGGCCGGCGCCGGCAGTGACCAACGCCGGTACGGCCAGCTGCACGAGCCCGGTGCCGAGGTTGCCGCCCGCCGCGTTGATCCCCAGGGCCCTGCCCTTCTGCGCCTCGGGGAAGAAGAAGGAGATGTTGGTCATCGAGGAGGCGAAGCTGCCCCCACCGAGCCCGGCCAGTGCCGCGAGCAGCAGGAGCACCCCGAACGGGGTCGACGGGTGCGTCACGGCCCAGGCCAGGGCGCTGGACGGGACCAGCAGGAGGAGGGCGGAGACCGCGGTCCAGTTGCGACCACCGAGGACCGGGACGGCGAACGTGTAGGGGATGCGCAGGGTCGCGCCGACCAGGCTGGGGAGCGCGATGAGCCAGAACTGCTGGTCGAGGCTGAGGTCGAAGCCGGCCGCGGGCAGCAGGGGGACCACGACGCTCCACAGGGCCCAGACGCAGAAGCCGAGCAGCTCCGCGTAGACCGACAGCGCGAGGTTGCGGTGCGCGATGGCACGGCCGCCACCCCGCCAGAAGGTGGGGTCCTCCGGGTCCCAGTGCTCGAGCCAGCGCCCCGAGCGGTGGTGGGGAGGTGTCGGGTCGGCACCGGGGCTGTGGGCGCCGGGCGCCGGCAGGTGCGTGGGAGCGGACATGGGGGCTCCTTGTCGGGTCCGGGGAGGGGGACCCGCCAAGGCTGGCCGCGGGGTGTTTCGGCGGCTCACGGTCGCCGTAAAGGCGCCGTAACAGCTCCCTCTCGGCAGGGGGAAGGAGGCTGTGAGGACGGCGCGGGCGGGCCGGCGTGGCCCGTCCCGCGCCGTCGCGCGGTCAGGCGGCCTAGCTGGTGACCGTCACCGTCCCGACCATGCCCAGGAAGTCGTGCAGGGCACAGATGAAGGAGTACTTCCCGGCCTTGGTGAACGTGACCGTGAAGTTGTGTCCGGGCAGCAGGATGCCGGAGTTGAGCTGCCCTCCGGCAAAGTGCTTCGGGTCGCCGTAGGGGACGAAGATGTTCGTGCGCTCCGGCCCGAAGGTGATGGTGTGCGGGGCGAGCATGCCGCTGTTCTTGAACGTCACGCTGTCACCGACGTGGATCTTGACGTGCGGGTCGATGAACCGCATGACCATGGCGTGCTTGCCGTCGGCGCCGGCGTAGACGGTGTGGTTGGTGGCCTTCTTCGCCGTGTCGTTCCACAGCCGCTGGCCCTCACGCAGGTCGGCCGCCTTCTTGTGGTCGGCCTGACGGTTGTAGTCGGCCTGCGTGAAGGGGTACTTCGTGCCGGCAGCACGTACGTGCACGGTGCCCTTCATGAACATGCCGTGCACCAGGCACCAGTAGGTGAAGTTCCCGGTCCTGGGGAACTTCAGCGTGTACGTGAACCCGGCCGGGAACCCGGAGCCTTTGCCCTGGTTCGAGAGGAGGCCGGAGTTGTAGTACGAGTGGCCGTCGTAGCTGCTCCCGCCCTGGCGGGTCACCATCTTGGGGTCGAAGGGGTTGAACTCCGGCAGCTTCTGGCCCGAGGCGAGGAACGTGACGGTGTGGATTTCACCGGCCCGGACCGTCCAGAGGATGCTGTCGCCGGCGTTCACCCAGATCGTGCCGGGCATGAACGCCATGGTCTGGATGGCCTTGTTGTGGGACTCCGCCGCGACGGACACGTGCCAGGTGCGCGGGTGGGAGGTCGAGGCGCCGGTGGCGCTCGCCGGTGCGGTGAACGCGACGGCCAGGGTCAGGGCGCAGAGGGCGGCCAGCGCCCAGCGCAGGCGCCGCAGGGATGGTGGGGAACTCATGGGTCTCCTCCGGGGGATGACGGGCAGCCCGTCGGGGACGGACGGGCCGGGAGGGCTCCCGCCTGAGGTCCTGGGGCGCCGGTCCTGGTGCGGCGGCCGACCGGCGAGGGCGGGCCGGTGGGGGTCATCCGGAGCCGATCCTCGTCCGCGTGCGGCTCTCACGGCTCCGGCAAAGGGGCGAGCGATGACGCAGGCCCGGCGCAGGCGCGGCAGGCGGGGGCGGCGTCCACCTGCGCCGGTCACCGGAGGGCGGTCCACGTCGCCGCGGACACCACCTCGCGGGGGGATGGACCGGGAGGAACCGGGGTGGACCGGGTGAACCCGTCCCGGTGACGCCTCGTGGATACCGGTATGGCGTCGCGCCGCCACCCGGGAGGCGCGTGCCCCACCGCTCCCTGAGGGAGGCCCCCATGTTGTCGAGCCCCTGGACCCTGCGCGGGTCCGTCCCGGCCCGGCGTGCCGTCGTGGCCGCCGGTGCCCTCGCGCTGGCCCTGGCCACCACGGCCCTGCCCGTGGCACACGCCAGCGCGCCGACCGACCGTTTCCGCCAGCTCAACCTCGTCGCCGACACCCCCGGACACGCCCGTCTCACCGACCGCAACCTCGTCAACGCCTGGGGCCTGTCCGCCGGACCGACCACGCCGATCTGGGTGTCGGACAATGGCAGCGACCGCGCCACGGTCTACACCGGCGCCCAGCCCGGCAGGTCGGTGTCCAAGGTCCCGCTGACCGTCACCATCCCCGGCGGCGCGCCCACCGGGAACCTGTTCAACCCCACGACCTCCTTCGTGCTGCACGGTGGTGGCCGCTCCGGCCCGGCCCGGTTCGTCTTCGCGGGCGAGGACGGGGTCCTGTCCGCGTGGAACCTCACCGGGAACACCTCGCGTGCCCTCGAGGTCGCCCACCCGGCCAACACGGTCTGGAAGGGCATCGCCCTGCTGCAGCGGCCCGGCCACCCGGTGCTGCTGCTGGCCAACTTCCACGCGGGACGGGTCGACGTCTACGACAGCGCCTTCCACAGGGTCCCGGCCGCCGGCCAGTTCACCTCGGTCGGCGTGCCCACCGGGTACGCCCCGTTCAACGTCGCGGTCCTGGACGGGCGGGTCTACGTCAGCTTCGCCAAGCAGGACAGCGCCCGCCACGACGACGTGGCCGGCGCCGGCAACGGCTTCGTCAACGTCTACGACCGCTCCGGCCACTTCGTGCGCCAGCTGCTGCGCCGCGGGTTCCTGAACTCGCCGTGGGGGATGGCCATCGCCCCGGCCGGCTTCGGCTCGCTGGCCGGCGACCTGCTCGTCGGCAACTTCGGCGACGGGCGCATCCACGCGGTGGACCCGCGCACCGGCCACCTCGAGGCCACCCTGCGCGGCTCGAACGGCAGCCCCCTGGTGATCGACGGCCTGTGGGGACTGCTGCCCGGCAACGGCACCGCGGGCGCCAGGAGCGACGTGTGGTTCAGCGCCGGTCCCGGCGGTGAGGCGCACGGCCTGCTCGGGATCCTGCGGTCCCAGGGCTGAGCGCAGGGAGGGGACGGGCCCCGGTCGGCGACCGGGGCCCATCCTGTGCCGTTGTGTGCCGGGGGAACCTATGATCGCCGCGTGGACGTCGCCCGCTTCACCGACCGGGAGGCCAGTGGGGTCCTCGACGTGCGGCACGACCTGGCCTGCCTCGACGAGGGCGGCTTCTGGGCGGTCGTGGTCACCTTCGAGGGGGAGGCCACCTGTGTCCGCTTCGCCGACGTGCGCCGCACCACCGGTATGCCGTGGGCCGCGCCGTGCGCGGACTGGTCGCCGCTGGAGGGGGAGTGGCAGACGAGCCTGGACGGCCCCGCGTACCGGGAAGGGGTGCGCTCCATCCGGCGGCACGTGGCCGCGGGCGACGTCTACCAGGTCAACCTCTGCCGGGTGATGAGCCACCCGCTGCCCGAGGACGCGGACCTCGGGGCGCTGGCGGCCCTGCTCGGCGCCGGCAACCCCGCCCCGCACGCCGCGCTCATCCGGGTGCCCCGTGCGGGGCTGGAGGTGGCCTGCGCGAGCCCCGAGCTGTTCCTGAGACGGCGGGGGGACCGGCTGGAGTCCCGCCCGATCAAGGGGACGGCGCCCGAGGCCGGGCAGATGCTGGCCAAGGACTACGCCGAGAACGTCATGATCGCCGACCTCGTGCGCAACGACCTGTCGCACGTGTGCCGGGAGGGCACGGTCGGCGTCGATGTCCTCTGCGCCACCGAGGAGCACCCAGGCCTGGCCCACCTGGTCACGACGGTCTCGGGCTCGTTGCGCCCGGGGGTCACCTGGCCGCAGATCGCCGCCGCCACGCTGCCTCCGGGCTCGGTCTCCGGGGCGCCGAAGTCCTCGGCGCTCGCGGCCATCGCGGCGCTCGAGCCGGGGCCGCGCGGGCCGTACTGCGGGGCCGTGGGCTGGGTCGACGCGGACCGCGACGAGGCCGACCTCGCCGTGGGCATCCGCACGTTCTGGGCCGAGCGTGACGCGGCCGGGCAACGGTGGCTGCGGTTCGGCACCGGCGCGGGCATCACCTGGGGCTCGGACCCCGAGCAGGAGTGGCAGGAGACACGGCTCAAAGCCGCTCGCCTCATCGGACTGGCATCTGGAAGGGTCAGGGCATGAGCAACGACGTACGTGTGTGGGTCAACGGGCAGCGGGTGGACGCCGGCGCGCCCTCGATCGCGGCCCTGGACCACGGGGTGACCGTGGGCGACGGGGTGTTCGAGACGGCCAAGGTGGCCGACGGTGCGGTGTTCGCGCTGACCCGGCACTCGCGGCGCCTCGACCGGTCCCTGGCCGGCCTGGGCCTGCCGCCGGCCGACCACGACCTCATCGCCAAGGGCATCGACGACGTGCTCTCCGGCGAGCCGATCGCGTTCGGGCGCCTGCGCTGGAGCGTCACCGGGGGAGCGGGGCCGCTGGGGTCCGACCGCGACACGTCCGCCCTGACCTACATCGTCACCGCCGGCGCCCAGCCGCTGCCGCCGGCGTCCTGCAAGGTGGTCACCGTGCCGTGGACGCGCAACGAGCGCAGCGCCACGGTGGGCCTGAAGACCACGTCGTATGCCGAGAACGTCGTCGCGCTGGCCTACGCCAAGGAGCGCGGCGGGCTGGAGGCGATCTTCGCCAACACGCGCGGCGAGCTGTGCGAGGGCACCGGGTCCAACGTGTTCGTCGTCGTGGGCGGCGAGGTGCTCACCCCACCGGTGGATTCCGGCCTGCTGCCCGGCATCACGCGCGGGCTGGTCATCGAGTGGTGCCAGGAGACGGGCATCCCGGTGCGCGAGGCGATGCTGCCGATGGACGTGCTCTCCTCTGCCGACGAGGTGTTCATCACCTCCTCCACCAAGGACGTCCTGCCGGTGCACGCCGTCGACGAGCGCGAGCTGCCCGTGGGCCCGGTGACCCGGGCCGCCGCCGACGTCTTCGCCCGTCTGTCCCGGGAGAGGAACGACCCGTGAGCCTGACGCTGGACCCGATGACCGAGGCCGAGGTCGAGGACTACCGCACCCGGTCCGAGGAGGGCTACGTCCGCCAGCGCGTGGACCTCGGCGGGGAGGACGAGCGCGATGCCCGGCGCGTCGCCGCCGAGCAGATGGCCTCCTACTTCCCGGAGGGCCGCCCGGGGGAGGGCCACCACCTGTTCCTGGCCCGCGACGGCGAGACCGGCGAGGTGGCCGGGCAGCTGTGGCTGCACGAGCGCCCCCACGCCGCCGGCACCGCGGTCTGGGTCTTCGACGTCGAGGTCGCCGAGGCGCACCGCGGCAAGGGGCTGGGCCGCGAGCTGATGACCTGGGCCGAGGGCTGGGCCCGGGACCGCGGCGCGGCCGAGATCGGGCTCAACGTCTTCGGGGGCAACGCCGTGGCCCGCGCGCTGTACGGCTCGTTGGGCTACGCCGAGACCGCGGTGAACATGGCCAAGAAGCTGGTGCCGTGAGGCACGACGCCGACCCCGACACCCCGGTCGAGTCAGACGACGACTGGGCGTGGCGCCGCCGGATCCGCTCCAACCCGCACGCGCACCGCCTCTACCGGCTCGTCGTGGCGCTCGTCGGCGCGGCGATCACCATCGGCGGGCTGGTGCTCGTCCCCGCTCCGGGCCCGGGCTGGCTCATCGTGTTCCTCGGCCTGGCCGTACTCGCCTCGGAGTTCGCCTGGGCCCAGCGGCTGCTGCACCACGCCCGGCGCCGGCTCGACGCCTGGACCGACTGGCTCAAGCTCCAGCCGTGGTGGGTCAAGGTCGCGGTCTCGCTGCTGACGTGCGCGTTCGTGCTGGGCATCGTCTACGCCTACCTGCGCTGGCAGGGGCCGCCAGGGCTGCTCCCGGACTCCTGGGAGCACTGGCTGGAGAGCACGCTGGGCCTGTGAGATCCGGTGCCGGCTGGGGCGATTGGTGCGCCGGCCCGTCGAGCGGCTATTGTTCCACTCCGTCGAGACGGCTCCGGCCGGATCGCCCGGACGTGTAGCTCAGTTGGTTAGAGCGTTCGCTTCACACGCGAGAGGTCAGGGGTTCGAGTCCCTTCACGTCCACCACCTGCGAAGGGCCGCGACCGAGGTCGTGGCCCTTCGTCGTGTGCAGGGGACGCCGGGGCCCGGGCGGGGTCCGGGGTGTGCCCGCTGGTTCAGCTCGTCGTCGCGGTGCCCTGAGCGGTCGTGGTGGCTGCGGCCGTCGTGGTCGCCGGCTGCGGGGTTGGGGTGGCCTCCTCGGCTCGCCGCAGGTCGTCGGCGAGCTGGTCGGCAGCCATGTCCGTGGCCTTGGAGATGACCCGGTTGGCGGCCTTGATGTTGGCGGCGACCTGGTCGGCGAGGTTGGTCTCGTAGACCACGATCAGGCCGGCCTGTCCGGCGTCCAGTGTCTCGCCGAGGTCCTTGAGGTCATCGCGGGACATGCCCCCGCTGGCGTGGCCGGCCACCGCGCCGATGGCCGCACCGCCGGCCCCGGCCGTGGCGATGCCAATGCCGATCGGCGGGAACAGGGCGGCCGTGACACCGACCGCCAGGCCCCAGCCCAGGCCGACGGCGGCGCCGTGCCGGGTGGGCTGCTCGTGCTTCTTGACGATCTTCACGTCGCCCTCGTCGTCCTTGGCGACCACCGCGGCGTCGAAGTCGTGCGAGGTCTTGACCTCGTGGTAGAGCTCCTTGACCGCCTCGTAGTCGGCGACGGCGGCGTCGACGTCGTCGTACGCCGCGGCGATCACGAAGAGGGTGTCCTTCTCACTGCTGGCCATGTCGCGCCTCCCGGTCCGGCCTTCCGAGCGTCCATCGTGACCGTGC
Source organism: Oryzihumus sp. (assembly GCF_036391795.1). GTDB lineage: Bacteria > Actinomycetota > Actinomycetes > Actinomycetales > Dermatophilaceae > Oryzihumus. The sequence continues at coordinate 2,603 of NZ_DASVZH010000161.1, read as the reverse complement.
CGGCGCGGCCGGGAATCATGCTCCGCGGATGACCCCGCGGCCCGGGCCGGGTGGGTCCCGGCCGTCCCGTGCGATGGAGGTGCCCCGGCGGGGTTCGGCGACTAGCCTCGGAGCATGAGCGCCGACCTGCCGCCGCACGTGACGGAGATCCGGATCTACCCGGTCAAGGGCGAGCCCGGCCAGGTGCTCGAGGACGTCGACGTCGAGGCCGGGGGGCTGGCGGGGGACCGGCGCAAGAAGGCCGCCCTGCACCTGGTCTCGGTGGAGGAGGACGTCGCCACGCACCCGCGCGCCAACCTCGTCGTGGACACGCCCACGGCGCTGCTTGAGGCCAGCGTGGGACAGCGCCTGCGCATCGGCGCGGCCGAGATCCACGTGACCGGAAAGCCGTCCGGCTGCCCCGGGGTCTACGCCGACGTCGTCGTGCCCGGCACCCTCCGCGTGGGCGACGTGCTCCTGGCCGTCGGCGCGGGTGAAACTGCTGCGCCCACGGCCTGAGCGGGCCGATAGCATCGTCAGCACGTCACCCGAGGTGACGTGACGCCGCCGCCCGGCCGGGCGGCATACGCACACCAACCCGAGGAGCTCATCGTGTCTGCCGACATCACCGTGGTCATCGCTGGAAGCGAGCGATCGGTCGCGGCGGGCACGACGGCCGGCGACCTGTTCGAGGGCGACAAGGCCGTCGTCGTCGCCCGCGTCGGCGGGGAGCTGCGCGACCTCGCGCACGTGCTGGCCGACGGCGACGTCGTCGAGCCGGTGACCATCGACTCCGAGGACGGCCTGGCCGTGCTGCGGCACTCGGCCGCGCACGTGCTCGCCCAGGCGGTGCAGGAGGTGCACCCCAAGGCCAGGCTCGGCATCGGCCCGCCCATCCGCGATGGCTTCTACTACGACTTCGACGTCGAGGAGCCGTTCACCCCCGAGGACCTCAAGGCCCTCGAGAAGGTCATGCAGCGGATCATCAACGAGGGTCAGACGTTCTCCCGCCGACCGGTCTCGGACGACGCGGCCCGCGCCGAGCTGGCCGACGAGCCCTACAAGCTCGAGCTGATCGGGCTCAAGGGCGGCGCCGCTGAGGCGGCCGAGGGCGCCTCCGCCGAGGTCGGCGCGGGCGAGCTGACCATCTACGACAACCACCGCCGTGACGGCGAGCTGGCCTGGCGCGACCTGTGCCGCGGCCCGCACCTGCCCAACACCAAGATCCTGGGCAACGCGTTCAAGCTCATGCGCTCCGCGGCCGCCTACTGGCGCGGCTCGGAGAAGAACCCGCAGCTGCAGCGCGTCTACGGCACCGCGTGGCCGACCAAGGACGACCTCAAGGCCTACCTCGAGCGGCTCGCCGAGGCTGAGCGTCGCGACCATCGCCGGCTCGGCAGCGAGCTCGACCTGTTCTCCTTCCCCGAGGAGCTCGGCTCCGGCCTGCCCGTGTTCCACCCCAAGGGCGGGATCATCAAGCGCGAGATGGAGGACTACGTCCGTCGGCGGCACATCGAGGAGGGCTTCGAGTACGTCGGCACCCCGCACATCTCCAAGGAGCAGCTGTTCCACACCTCCGGGCACCTGCCGTACTACGAGGAGGGCATGTTCGCGGCGTTCGACGTCGACGGCACGGACTACCGCCTCAAGGCGATGAACTGCCCGATGCACAACCTCATCTACCGCTCCCGCGGCCGGTCCTACCGGGAGCTGCCCCTGCGGCTGTTCGAGTTCGGCCACGTCTACCGCAACGAGAAGTCGGGCGTGGTGCACGGCCTGACCCGGGTGCGCGGGTTCGCCCAGGACGACTCCCACTCCTACGTCACCGCCGAGCAGGCGCCGGGCGAGGTCAAGCACCTGCTCGACTTCGTCCTGTCACTGCTGCGCGACTTCGGGTTGGACGACTACTACCTCGAGCTGTCGACCCGCGAGACCGAGGGCGAGAAGAAGGACAAGTTCATCGGCTCCGACGAGCAGTGGGAGCTGGCGACGGAGGTGCTGCGCGACGTCGCGACCGAGTCCGGGCTCGAACTGGTCATGGACCCCGGCGGCGCCGCCTACTACGGCCCCAAGATCTCGGTCCAGGCCCGCGACGCCATCGGGCGCACCTGGCAGATGTCGACCATCCAGTACGACTTCAACCAGCCCGAGCGCTTCGGCCTGGAGTACCAGGCGGCCGACGGCTCGCGCCAGCAGCCGGTGATGATCCACTCGGCCAAGTTCGGCTCGATCGAGCGGTTCCTGGGCGTGCTCACCGAGCACTACGCGGGCGCGTTCCCGGTCTGGCTCTCGCCGGTGCAGGTGCTGGGCATCCCGGTCGCCGAGGAGTACAACGACTACCTCTCGGGTGTGCTGGACCGCTTGAAGGAGAAGGGGATCCGCGTCGAGCTGGACGCCTCCGACGACCGGTTCCCGAAGAAGATCCGCAACGCCAGCAAGTCCAAGGTCCCGTTCGTGCTGATCGCCGGCGAGGACGACCGGGCTGCCGGTGCGGTCTCCTTCCGCTACCGCGACGGCTCCCAGAAGAACGGCGTCCCGGTCGAGGACGCGATCGCCGAGGTCGTCACCGCCGTGGAGACCCGCGCCCAGGTTTGAGACCCGGCCACACGGCATACCGTCGGCGG
>NZ_DASVZH010000160.1:0-25115 GCF_036391795.1 Oryzihumus sp. | reverse complement strand
CTGACCTGCGGGAACGCCTCGGATGGAAATGACAGGGGTGTCTTTTCGCAGGTCACCTCGGAGGTCGGCGTATCGACAGGCGCCGATCCGCCGCGAGGTCACAACTTGGTCACGGAGGGCCGTGGCGGGCGGCTCAGGTCGACCCGCCCGCCGCCGACGGCATCCGGTCCCCCCGGTCAGGGCCGTCGAGCTGGACGTTGATGCCCCTTCGCGTCCGGCGAAGGGGCACCAAGGTCCAGCTCGGCGAGGAGAGGCTCAGCGCAGACGGCGCTCGAAGCGGAGCTCGCCGTCCTCGTTGCTGCCGGCGGGAAGGAACCCGTTGCGCAGCAGCACCGCCTGGCTCGGCACGTTGTCGGGAAGCGTGTGGGCGACGACGAGCCGGATCCCGGCCGCGTGCGCCGCCGCCACCACTGCCGCCACGGCCTCGGAGGCGTAGCCCTGGTGCCGGGCGCCCTCGACGAGCCCGTAGCCGATCTCGACCGTCGCATCCGGCCCGGGCGGCCCGAAGAAGCCGACGCTGCCGACGGCCAGCCCGATCTCGCGCACGACGACGTGCCGGGGCAGCCACGGCAGGTCCTGCGGCCCCGGCGCCGGCAGGGCCGCCACGTGCCGGGCGACGTCGAGGTCGTCCTCGCGCGGGTAGCCCTCGGCCCAGCCGGGGAGCCGCCTGCCCTCCACCATGGCGGTGACGTCCTCACGGGTGAACACCGGCAGGTCCAGCCGGGCCGTGCGCACGGGCAGGTGGGACAAGGCGGCGGTCTCGGTGGCTCCAGTCACGCCCGCGAACCTAACGGTCCGCGCCCACACCCGCCGCAGGCTTTTCCCGCCAACCGCCCCGACAAACCTGCGCAACCTGCGCCGAGAGGGACGGTGGGGCCCAGACTCAGGCGGCGGGGACGCGCTCGCCGCGCAGCGCGGCATACATGGCGGGGTCCTGCTCACGCAGGTGGACCCGGGTGCGGCGCCGGTAGCGCAGGATCTGCACGACCCCCACGGCCCACACCAGGTACTGCACCGACATCGCCGCCTTGAACGAGCCGACGGTGTAGGTGGACGGACCGCCCGGCGCGACGTGGTCGAGGACGACACCGACCAGCGCCACCGTGGACAGCGCCGCGAAGAAGCCGCCGACGTTGACGATGCCGGTGGCACTGCCGATGCGGGTCGGCGGGTTGAACGTGCGGGCGAGGTCGAAGCCGACCATCGAACCGGGGCCGCCGACCGCCGTGACGACCACCAGCACCACGAGCAGCCACAGCGGCGCCCGGCCGGGCCAGAGCAGCACCGCGGTCCACACGGAGACGATCGCGGCGACGATCCACAGGATCAGCGTGGAGCGGGAGTAGGGCCAGCGGGTGACGAAGGTGCCGATGACCGGGCTGCACACGATCGTCGTGACGACCATGAGCCCCAGCAGGGTGCTCGCCGTGGCCTCGCTCAGGCCCTCACCCGAGACGAGGAACGGGAAGCCCCACAGCAGGGTGAAGACGTTCGCGCCGAACTGCGAGGAGAAGTGCGACCACAGCCCGAGCCGGGTGCCGGGGGTCTCCCAGGCCAGCCGCAGGGCCCGGGCCACGGCGCTCATCTTCAGCTCCTCGCGGTGGTGGTCCTCGTACGGCGAGTCGCGCACCACCACCAGCAGCAGGGCGCCGGCGACGACACCCAGCGAGGCGGCCAGGGCGAAGGAGCGGGTCCAGCCCAGCCCGTGCAGGGCCGCCGACAGGGGGCCGGCGGCTGCGAGCGCACCGAGCTGGCCGACCAGGCCGGTGACCTGGGTGACCATCGGGGTGCGGGCAGCGGGGAACCACAGGGCGACGAGCCGCAGCACGCTGATGAAGACCATCGCGTCGCCCATGCCGACGAACACCCGCGCCACCACGCCCTCGGCGAAGGTGTCGGCGAAGGCGAAGCCGAACTGCGCCAGCGTCATCAGGGTCAGCCCGATGGTCAGCATCCGCCGCGAGCCGAACCGGTCGAGGGCGGCCCCGACGGGGATCTGCATGCCGGCGTAGACGAACAGCTGGACCATCGTGAAGGTCGCCAGCTGCGCGGAGCTGATGTGGAACCGCTCCGCGGCCACCAGCCCGGCCACCCCCAGGGAGGTGCGGTGGAAGACGGCCAGCAGGTAGACCGCGATCGCGACGGTCCAGACCAGCCAGGCGCGGCGTCCGCCGAGCGGGTGCTTCAGGGTCGGGTCGGTCGGCTGCAGGTGCGCGGGCGGCGGGGTCACCGGGCCACCCCGGCCTGCTCGCGCGCGAGCTCGAGGTGCTCGCGCGTGGCTGCGAGGAAGGCTGCCTTGGTGCCCGAGCGCAGCAGCTCCAGCAGCTGCCGGTGCCCCTGCACGGCCTTGTCCATCCGGCCGTCGGCGACCCGCATGGCCGTGCTGGTCAGGCACATCTGGCGCTCCCGCAGCGAGCGGTACTGCCGGGTGAGGACGGCATTGCCGGCGCCGGCGACGATCCGTTCATGGAAGGCCCGGTCGGCCTCGCTGAACTCGGCCACCGCCCCGCGACGGCGGGCGTCCCGCATATGCTCCAGCAGCGCGGCGAGGTCGTCGAGCACCTCCTTGCGCCGTGCCCACACCCGGTCGGCGGCCCACTGCTCGATCAGCTCGCGCGCCTCCACGACGTCGCGCGCCTCCTCGGCCGAGACCGGTATGACGAGTGCGCCCTTCTTCGGGTAGAGCCGGACCAGGCCCTCTGCCTCCAGGCGCAGCAGCGCCTCACGCACCGGTGTCCGGGACACCCCCACGGCCTCGGCGACCTCGCCCTCGGTGACCAGGACTCCCCCGGCATGGGTGCCGTCGAGGATGGAGCGCTTGAGGTGGGCGTAGGTCCGCTCGGAGGCGGACGGCATACCCGAGGATGTGTCCATGATGCATCTATCTTAGATGCATCATGGACGTGCCCCGCACAGGGGACAGGGCGCCCACCCCCTCGGCGCGCGCCCTGTCGGCTCGTCTGGGCCGGGTCACCGGCCCGGGTCAGCGCAGGCTGAGCGTGACCCCGTCGGAGTAGGCGGAGTCGTGCAGCTCGACCGCGGCGGGGCGGGCCGACCGCGGGACGTCGTAGTAGACGTCGCCGCTGACCGACTCACCCGGCGCGACCTCCTGGTAGATCGTCTGCACCTTGTCGCCACCGTCGTAGATGCTCGCGGTGCTGTCGGCGGAGAACTTGTGCCCGCTGGCGTCGACGAGCAGCTGGTTGTCGGCGAAGAGCGACTGCGGCTGGTCGGCGACGTTCTCCACCGTCAGCGAGACCCGGCAGTACTGCCCGCGGGGTCGCTGACCGAAGCTCTCCGTGCCAACCGAGGACAGCCCGCAGGTCAGCCCGGTCACGTCGAACTCGAGCCGGCCGTCGCGCACCGTGGTCCGGTGCTCGGCCGCGGCGGCCTGCTGGCCCCGGACCGAGGCCTGCGAGCTGCCACCCGAGGCGGCGGCACTGACCACACCGGCCAGGACGATCGTGCCGACGACGGCGACGACACGGTTGCGGCGGTGGTGGCCCGGGTGCACGACGAAGGTGCGGTCGATGACCGGAGGACGCGCGGGCATGCGGGAAGGGCTCCTTGCAGACGGGCACAGGGCAGCGCGGAGCGCCGCAGGGCAGGCAGCTGGGGTCGGCCTCGGCACGTCACGTGCCCGGTGGCCGCCCCCATTGTGTGGGTTGGGTGCGCACCTGTCCGGCAGTTCGCCAGATTCCTCCGCGAAGCCGCGGGCAGGGCCCCTGCCCGGCCCGGACGCCGCGGCTCAGGTCGCGGGAGGGGCCGGCTCCAGACGCACGCAGCAGTGGCCGGGCTGCGGGGCCAGGCGGGCCACCATCCCGGTGTCGCCGAGGCCGTCGAGCAGGCCCTCGACCAGGTGGAGGTTCATGCCGCAGACCAGCGCCGTGTGCTCACGCGCGAGGTCGTGGAATGGGCAGTTGCGCAGGACCAGGTCCTCCCCCTCGGCCGCCGGCTCGAAGCCCAACCCCTCCAGGGCCCGGGTGACGGACCCGGACGCCTCGCGGGCGCCGACCCCGGCGCCCAACGCCCGGGAGCGGCGCTCGAGCACGAGCCGGGGTGGCTCCTGCGAGGCCTCGGCCTCCTCCACGGCCCCGGCGAGCAGCAGTCCGGCGAGGTCATAGCGACGTTCGGGCAACTGTACGGACACCTCGCGCGCGGAGCGCACGTAGAGCTTGGCCGGCCGTCCCGCCCCCGGTCCGACCCGGCCGGTGCGGCGCTCGAACAGCACGTCGAGGAGACCCTCGTCGGCCAGCCGGTCCAGGTGGAACGCGGCGGTCTGCCGCGGCAGCTCGAGGGCTGCCGCCGCCTCGTCGCGGCCGACGGGTCGCCCGGAGCGGGCGACGAAGTCGTAGAGGCGTCGCCGCGTCGGCTCGGCGAGCGCCGCGGCCGCATCGAGGTCGTCTCCCGGTCTGGTGTCCACGTCACCACTGTAAAACCCAACGGGGTTGACGGAAGAGAGATCCGGCTTCTAATTTCAAGAGAACCAGTTTTTAGAAAGGACCGCGACCATGACCTCCGCCGCCCCCGAGCCGTCCCCCACCCGCGCGCTGCCCACCGGGAGCGAGGCGCCTCGCCGGCTCCGCGTGGTGCACGGACGCGACGGCGTCGACCTGCCCGCGGCCGAGCGCGCGGTGGCGGACCTGCTGCGGGCCCTGGGCAAGGACCCGGCGACCGAGCATCTCACCGACACTCCTCGCCGGGTCGCCGAGTCGCTCACCGAGCTCATCACCCCGCGCGAGTTCGACCTGACCACCTTCCCCAACGAGGAGCGCTACGACGAGCTCGTGCTCGCCCGCGACATCCCGGTGCAGTCGCTCTGCGAGCACCACCTGCTGCCGTTCCGGGGTGTGGCGCACGTGGGCTACCTGCCCGGCCCGCGGCTGCTCGGGCTGTCCAAGCTCGCGCGCGTCGTCGAGCTGTTCGCCCGGGACCTGCAGGTGCAGGAGCGGCTGACCACCCAGGTCGCGGGGTGGCTGCAGGAGCACCTGGCCCCCAAGGGCGTCGGCGTGGTCATCGAGGCCGAGCACCTGTGCATGTCCTTGCGCGGCGTGCAGGCCACCGGCTCCCGCACGGTCACCTCGGCCGTGCACGGGCTGATCCGCGAGGACGCGCGGTCCCGGCAGGAGTTCTTTACGCTGGCACGAGGCTTCTGACCCCGCGTCCGACCCGGGCACCACCCAGGAAGTAGGGAACGCTGTGAGCACCCAGACCTTCGTCATCGTCGGCGCCAGCCTGGCCGGCGCCAAGGCCGCCGAGACCCTGCGCGAGGAGGGCTTCGACGGGCGGGTCGTCCTGCTCGGCGAGGAGACCGAGCGCCCCTACGAGCGCCCCGAGCTGTCCAAGGGCTTCCTGCTCGGCAAGAAGGAGGCGGACAAGCTCTACGTGCACCCGGCCGACTTCTATGCCGGTCACGACATCGAGCTGCGCACGTCGACCACGGTGACCGCGCTCGACCCCGGCGCCCACGAGGTCGTCCTCGACGACGGCGAACGGCTCGGCTACGACCGGCTGCTGCTGGCCACCGGCGCCTCCCCGCGCCGCTTCCCGGTCGCCGGCGCCGACCTGCCCGGGGTCGTCTACCTGCGCCGGATGGGCCAGTCGGCCGACCTGCGCACCGCCATCCAGGGCGCGTCCCGGGTGGTGGTCGTCGGCGCCGGCTGGATCGGCTCGGAGGTCGCGGCCTGCGCCCGGATGCTCGGCGCCGAGGTCTCGGTGGTCGCCCCCGAGGCGGTGCCGCTGGAGCGGGTGCTCGGGCCCGAGGTCGGCGCGGTCTACCGCGACCTGCACGCCGACAAGGGGGTCGACCTGCACCTGTCCACCGGCGTGGACCGGATCGAGGGGACGGACGCCGCGACCGGCGTGCGCACCTCCGACGGCACCCTCGTCGAGGGCGACCTCGTCGTCGTCGGGATCGGCGCGGCCCCGCGCGACGAGCTGGCCCGCGCAGCGGGGCTCGAGGTCGACAACGGGGTCCTGACCGACGAGCAGCTGCGCACCAGCGACCCCGACATCTACGCCGCCGGGGACGTCGCCAACGCCATGAACCCGTTCTACGGCAAGCGGATCCGCATCGAGCACTGGGCCAACGCCTTGAACCAGGGGCCGGCGGCGGCGCGCAACATGCTGGGTGCCGGCACGGCATACAGCAGGGTGCCGTACTTCTACTCCGACCAGTACGACTTCGGCATGGAGTACAACGGCTACGCCACCGAGTGGGACCGCATCGTGTTCCGCGGCGACCCGGCGAGCCGGGAGTTCCTCGCGTTCTGGGTGCGCGACGGCCAGGTGCTGGCGGGCATGAACGCCAACATCTGGGACCAGGCCGACGGGATCAAGGCGCTGGTGCGGTCCGGCGCCCGCGTCGACGTCGACCACCTGGCCGACCCATCCGTCGACCTCGGCGAGCTGCTGGGCTGAGCTGGGGGCTCCGCGGGGACCTTCGCCCCTGACCCGCCCGGGGGCCGGCGCAGGAGGCTGGAACCCCGAGGGGCGGAGGCCACCATGACCCGGACCATGCACCTGACGGTCGACATCTACGTCGACGAGCACGACGGCGACACCCGTGCGGAGGCACGGCTGCACCACCCGGACGGCCCGCTGCACACTGGCCACGGCACGGCGCGGCGCAAGCCCGGTGACGCCGACGTGGCCGAGATCGGCGACGAGGTGGCCATCTCCCGGGCCCTGGCCGACCTCGCCACCCAGCTGCTCGATGCCGCCTCGGGCGACATCTCGGCGGTCAGCGACAAGCCGGTGCACCTGAACCACTGACCGGTTCGGCTGACCTGCGCGGATGGGTCCCCGCTGAGCACTAGGCTTCGGCCGCCAGCGACGCACTTCCCAGGGGGACCCACGATGTCATCGCACGAGCCCGATCCCGCACGCCCTCCGGGCGACCCCACGGCCGCCGAACCGACGGCCACTGACCCGACGCCCGCCGAGCCGACGGCCGAGGTCGCACCCGCCCGGCGCCGGCGCGGCCCGGTCATCTGGGGCGTCGTCGCCCTCGCTGTCGTCGCCCTGGCCCTGACCGCGGCGGCGTTCGGCCTGAAGCTGATCGGCGGCGGCCCGCAGCCGGACACCCTCGTCCCGTCCACCGCCCTGGCCTACCTGCGGGTGGACACCGACCCCTCGCTCGGCCAGAAGGTCTCGGCGGTGCGGTTCCTGCAGAAGGTGCCGCAGGTCAAGGGCGCCGTGGACAGCGGTGACCCCCGCAAGCGTCTGGTGGACGCGCTGATCGAGCGCAGCGGCAAGAAGGACCTCAGCTACGCCAGGGACATCGAGCCCTGGCTCGGCGACCGGATCGCGGTTGCGGTCCTGCCGCCGAAGTCCGAGGGCGCCGACCCCGAGCCGCTCGTCGTGGTGCAGGTCAAGGACGAGGCCAAGGCCCGGGCCGGCATCGCCAAGCTGTCCGCCGGCGACACCGACAAGCCGGAGGTGACCTTCAAGGACGGCTACGCGCTGCTCACCTCGGCCGGCAACGGCAAGGCGGTCACCGCCGCCCTCGCCAAGGGCACCCTCGCCGACTCCACGACGTATGCCGGTGACGTCGCCGCCGTGGGCGACCAGGGCGTCGCCTCCGGCTGGGTCGACCTCGCCGCCCTCGCGAAGTACACCGGCGCGCTCTCCGGAGACAACGCCCCGGCGGCGCTGAGCACCTTCGGAGGCGACCTCAAGGGCGCCGGCCGCGCCGCGTTCGCGCTGCGCTTCGACGCCGACGCGATCGAGCTGGTGGGTGTCTCCCGGGGCGCCACGTCGGTCAAGAAGCCGACCGCGACCGCCGGCTCCACGATCACCCGGCTGCCCGCCGACACCGCCGTGGCACTGTCCGTCTCCGGCCTCGACCAGGCCATCGGGCAGAGCTGGGACGGCATCGTCAAGGGCATCGGCGCCCAGACCCCCGGTGAGGACGTCACCGGCGAGCTCAAGGCCATGGAGTCCCAGCTCGGCATCTCGCTGCCGGGCGACCTGCAGACCCTGCTGGGGCGCAACCTCGTCCTCGCCGTGCCCGACCAGGACTTCGCCTCCGGCGACAACCCGCAGTTCGGCGCCCGGGTGACCACCGACGCCTCCAGGGCCGACGCGGTCGTCACCCGCCTGGAGCGCCTAGCCCTCCAGTCCGGCGGCGAGCTGCCGATCGTCCACCAGGCCAAGGGCGACCAGTTCTACCTGGCCAGCTCCCGGGACTACCTCGGCAAGCTCACCGCTGACGGGACCCTCGGCGACAGCACGGCGTTCACCGCCGCGGTGCCGGACGCCAAGGACGCCCAGTACGTCCTCTTCGCCGACCTCGACCGGCTCGAGAAGAGCTACCTCGACCAGGTGCCGGCGCAGGACCGCGACCTGGTCAAGGCGCTGCGCGCGGTCGGCGCCTCCGGGTCGGTCACGGCCAACGGCGAGGCCCGGTTCACGCTGCGCGTCGTCGGCAACTGACGCCCGCACGGCGGTGCCCCGGAGCCTCTCGCTCCGGGGCACCGCCGTGTCCGGTCCGTCCGGTCAGGTCGCCGACGGGGCTCCCGGAGCCTCGACCGTCGGCTGCTCGGAGCTGCCGCCGACCGCGATCGGGATCCGGCGCGGCTTGGCCTCCTCGGCCACCGGCAGGCTCAGGCTCAGGACGCCGTCGGCGTAGGTCGCCTCGATCCGGTCGAGGTCGAGTCCGCGGCCCAGGGTGAGCTGGCGGACGAACGTGCCGGTCGGCCGCTCCTGGGCCAGCCACTCGACGTCCTCGGGCTGCGCCGAGCGCTGCGCGCGGATCGTCAGCGTGCGCCCGTCGACGCCGACGTCGACCGAGCCGGGGTCGGCCCCGGGCAGGTCGCACCGCAGCACGTAGTGGTCACCGGAGCGGAACAGGTCCACCGGCATCGACCGCATGGCCTGCCCCATGTCCGAGGCGCGGGAGAGCATGCGCTCGGTCAGGGTGTCGAGATCACGGAACGGGTCATAGCTGAACGCCACCACCAACACCTCCTCGTATGCCGTGCCACAGCCACGGCGGCTGCGGCCGGTGCGCGGCGAGCCAGGTCAGGCGCCGCCACGCCACCCCTTAGGCGTACCGCCGCAGCGGTGCGGCCGGCAGGGCCTGAGGGCCCGGCATACCGGTTTGTTCTTCGGCAAAGACGCGCGAGGTGCTCCGGATCGCGGGCGGCGAGCTGCGCGACGACCTCGCGCTGCTGACGCTGACCCGCTGACCGTGCATGAAGCGCGCCCGATCGGGGTACATGCCCGGCCAGCACGCTGATCGCCGGAGACGGAACTCGTGCTGGGGGGCGCGGCCGCAGGGGACGCGCCCCCGTCCATGTGCTCCGGCAGGCACCCCGGCCGCTCCCGCCCTAGGGTTTCGGCATGTGGCAGTACCACCGTGACGGGCTGACCTTCGACGTCCTCGACAGCGGGCCCCGTGAGGGGCAGCCGGTGCTGTTGCTGCACGGCTTCCCCCAGGACCACACCGCCTGGGACGCGGTCACCCCGCTGCTGCACGCCGCCGGCCTGCGCACCCTCGCGCCCGACCTTCGCGGCTACTCCCCGGGGGCCCGCCCCCGCAGCCGCGCGGCATACCGGATGGGTGAGATCACCGCCGACCTCGTCGCGCTGCTGGACGCGGCCGGGCTGGACCGCGCGCACGTCGTGGGGCACGACTGGGGCGGCAGCGCCGCGTGGTCACTGGCGGGCCGCCAGCCGCAGCGCGTGGCGTCGCTGACCGTGCTGTCCACCCCGCACCCGGCGGCGATGATGTGGGCCTGGACGCACACCCGGCAGGCGCTGGTCAGCTGGTACATGCTCGCCTTCCAGCTGCCCTGGCTGCCCGAGCAGGTCGTCGGTCCACGGCTGGCCGACTCCCTGCGCCGCAGCGGCGTCCCCGCCGAGCACGCCCAGCGGTATGCCGCCCGGCTGGCCGAGCCGGGTGCCCTCACCGCCGCGCTGGGCTGGTACCGCGGCATCCCGGCAACCCGCAAGGAGCCAGGCGGCGGCGGTCGCACCCGCGTGCCGACCACCTACGTGTGGGGCCGGCACGACTTCGCGCTCAGCCGGCCGGCAGCCGAGCGCACTGCCGGCTACGTCGCCGCGCCGTACGAGTTCGTCGAGCTCGACGCCGGCCACTGGTTGCCCGAGAACGAGCCGCAGGCCGTGGCCGACGCCGTCGTGGCGCGAGTGCACAGCGCGCCCGGCCCGGCCTGACCGGGCCCGGCCGGACGGTTCGCGCTCAGACCTGCGTGTGGGCCGGTGCCGGCACCAGCGAGGCGCCCCAGGCCTGGGCGCGCGCCCGCTCGCCCTTGGTCAGCGGCCCCTCGGTGCCTTCCACGACGAAACCTTGCGGCGGGGCCACCATCTCGTAGCCGTGGTGACGCAGCTTGCGGGCGATGCCGTGCGCGGCGCCCCCGGCCAGGTGCGAGCCCAGCCGCGTGTCGAACGCGGCGGCCCGGTGCCCGGCACCCACCTTGGCCAGCGAGGCGAACCACTCCCGCAGGCCGGGCCCCTCGGCGCCGGGCTCGAGGTCGAGGTGCTGGCCGTGGGACTCGGCCTTCTTCTCCTCCCCCGCCAGGCCCGACTGCCGGGTGCGCTCGGAGCTCATGCGCAACGCGTGGGTGGGGCCGCCGACGATGAGCAGGTCGACCGCCGCGCTGTCCGCGGCCTCGGCCTCGCCGGCCCGCACCAGTCGGACCCTTGCGTGCTGGTCGGCGTGGCGCACCCCCTCGGCGATCGCCTCGGCGACGGCGTGGGTGTTGCCGAACAGGCTCTCGTAGATGATCACTGCCTCCATGGCGGCACCTCCTCACAGAAGCCTTGACGTGCGCCGACGCGCCGGGCAGGGCACATGGTCCTCAGGTGCCCTCTGAGGACAGGCCTCGCGTGGCCGAGGTCACCGGGACCGCTCACCGCAGGTGCCAGCTCCCGCCCGGGGCACCCCGCGTCCTGGCGCCGGAGACGCGCTCGATGCCCGGGTTCACAGGTTCGCGGCTAGAATCGGGGGCCAGTCCCCCCTGCGCGGGCGGCTCACCGCCGCCCGACGGGCCTGTTCGTGCCGGTCCGTCATGTGTCGCTCCCGTGCGGCCCGCTCCCCCGACGCCGAGGACTCTCGACGCCCGTGAAACGCCTGCCCACCCTGATCGTCTCCGCCCTGGCCGCGCTCGCGCTCAACGCGACGCCAGCCGTCGCCCACAGCCTGTCCGAGGACACGGACGCGCTGCCCACGATGACCGGCCAGCCGGCCGGCCAGGTGCTGATGTCCGACCACCGCGGGCAGGGGCGAGTGATCGAGGCGTTCGGGGACATCGACCACGCCGACCACATCGTCGTGCTGGTCCCCGGGGTCGGCTGGAACGCCGCGGCCCTGCTCGACGAGTCCGAGGCCACCCGTCGTCACCCGGCCGTGCAGGCACGAGGCATCCTCGCCGAGGCTCAGAAGCTCGACCCGCACAGCCGCACTGCCGTGGTCGTGTGGCTGGACTACGACGCTCCGTCGACCGTCGACCTCGACGCCGCCGAGTCGACCCGCGCCGTCCAGGGCGCACCCCGCCTGGCCGCCTTCGTCAACATGGAGGCGAAGCGCGCCGACGTGAGCGTGGTGTGCCACAGCTACGGTGCCGTCGTCTGCGCGCACGCCGCCTCCCGGATGAACGCCCGCGACATCGTCGCCGTCGGCGCCCCGGGGATGGACGTCTCCACGGTCGGCCAGCTGCACGCCCGCGGCCGGGTGTGGGCCGGCACCGCGCCGGACGACCCGATCTCGATGGTTCCGCACACCACGATCGGCGACATCGGGCACGGCGCCGACCCGACCGACCCCGGCTTCGGCGCCCTGCACCTGCCGACGGGCACCTCGCACGGCCACAACGGCTACTTCACGCCGGGCACGCTGTCCCTGGTCAACATCACCCGCATCGCGCTGGGCCGCTTCAACCTGGTCGGCAACCGCTGAGGTCCTGAACCCCGCAGACAGGTCGGCAGTCTGGCGGTCCTGACCCGGAGGAGGGTCAGGGGAGGCGGACCGCGCTCAGGCGCGCTCGACGGCTCCGGCCCAGACCCACGTCTCGAAGACGTGCGGCGGGGCACCCCAACGCACCCGCACCGCCCGCTTGGTCCACGCGACGGCCACCGCCGGGACCAGCTCCTCGACGCCGTCCTCCCAGACCACCCACGCGCGCACCCGCGCCGGCTGGGCGGCTGTGGTCACGTCGAGCTGCCCGAGCTGCTCGGGCGCCAGCGAGCGCGGCTGCCGGCCGGCGAGGCGGGGGACGTCGGTCATGGCCCCAGCGTATCGAACACCTGTCCTATCCGGTGGGGGTCCCCGACGCGCCGGGCGGCCGTCCCACCGGCGGGACCCCGCCTTGCGCGGCGGGTCGGGGCGCCGGAAGCATGGGCGCGGCCACCCGCCGACGGCCGGTGGGCACCCGAAGACCAACCCCCGAAAGGCGAGAGCCCCGTGCTGCAGACCGACCACTACATCCGCTTCGAACGGGTCGACTCGGTGGAGGAGACCCCGCGCGGGCTGCTCGCCGGGCTGCACCGTGAGCAGCTGCGCGTCGAGCTGGTGGCCGACGACGTGGTGCGGGTCAAGATCAGCCGGGGTGGGGTGTTCGACGAGTCGCCAACGTTCGCGGTGTGCACCGACCCGCTCTCGCGGCCGGTGGACTTCCGTGTCGAACGCGACGAGGACCGGGTCCGGGTCATCACCTCCTCGATGGTGGTCTCCCTGTGGCTCGACCCGTTCCGCCTCGACGTGCACCGCGCCGACGGCACACCGGTCGTCGAGACCGCCGCCGACGAGCACGGCCGTTACTGGGCCTACGCCACGCTGAACGACTCGTTCACGCTGCGCCGCCGGTGCCGCCAGGAGGACGCCGTCTTCGGCCTGGGCGAGAAGTCGGGCCGGCACAACCGCAAGGGCCGGGACTTCACCCTGTGGAACACCGACGTGCTCAACGAGCACGAGACGGCCGAGTTCACGGCGGGAAAGGAGCCGGGCGACCCGCGCGGTGACCGCACCAGCGTCGACTTCGACCCCTTCTACGTGTCGATCCCGTTCTTCTACCACCAGAGCTACCCGGCGGGGACCATGGCGGCCTCGTTCGTCGACAACGGCTACCGGGGCAGCTACGAGTTCTCCGCGAAGGACGAGTACCGCATCAGCTTCGCCGGCGGGCAGTACACCGAGTACATCTTCGCCGGGCCGGACATGCCGGCGATCCTGCGCGACTACACCTGGCTGACCGGGCGCACCGCTCCCCCGCCGCTGTGGTCGCTGGGCTACCACCAGTGCCGCTGGTTCGACTACAGCCAGGACGCCGTGGAGGCCATCGGCAAGCGGCACCGCGACCACGACATCCCCTGCGACGCGTTGTGGCTCGACATCGAGTACATGGACGGCTACCGCGTCTTCACGTGGAACAAGGAGCGCTTCCCCGACGCGCCGGGGATGCTGGCGCGGCTGTCCGAGGAGGGCTACCGGGTCATCACTATCATCGATCCGGGAGTGAAGTTCGACCCCGGCTACGAGGTGTTCGACCAGGGCCTGGAACGGGACGTCTTCTGCAAGACCGAGGGCGGGGACACCTACATCGGCCAGGTCTGGCCGGGCAACACGGCCTTCCCCGACTTCGTCACCGAGGAAGCCCGCGCCTGGTGGGGCGAGCTCAACGCCGCCCACGTGCAGTCCGGACTGGCCGGCATCTGGAACGACATGAACGAGCCGGCCACGGGGTCGATCCGCGCGAACACGATGCGGTTCTGCAACGGGCAGTACTCCCACGAGCGCTACCACAACCAGTACGCCCTGCTCATGGCCATGGGCACCACCGAGGGCCTGCTCAAGGCGATGCCGGAGCAGCGCACGTTCATCCTGTCGCGGGCCGGCTTCGCCGGGATCCAGCGCTATGCCGCCAACTGGATGGGCGACAACTTCTCCCGCTGGGACCACCTGTGGCTGGGCGTGGCGATGGGCTCGGGCTTCGGCATCTCCGGGCAGGCGTTCGTCGGCGCCGACATCGGCGGCTTCGCCGGCAACTCCAACGCCGAGCTGTTCCTGCGGTGGATGCAGTACGGCACGCTGACGCCGTTCTGCCGCAACCACTCCGAGATCGGCAACGTCGACCAGTACGCCTGGGCGTTCGGCGACGCGGTGCAGGACATCGTCCGTGCGGCAGTCAAGCTGCGCTACCGGCTGATGCCCTACATCTACTCGGCGTTCATCCGCGCGTCCGAGACCGGCGAACCGGTGCAGCGCCCGCTGGTCTTCGACCACCAGTACGACGCCACGGTGCGCGACCTCGACGACCAGTACCTCTTCGGCACCGACCTGCTCGTCGCCCCCGTGCTCGAGCCCGGCGCCACCTCCCGGCAGGTCTACCTGCCCGCCGGCGACTGGCACGACTGGCACACCGGCGAGGTCCTCACCGGGTCTCGCTTCTTCGTCGCCCCGACGCCGATGGACCGCATCCCGATCTACGCCCGCGGCGGCGCGGTCATCCCGATGTGGGCTCAGGCGCCGGCGACCACCAAGGACCACCACCCCGACGTGGTCGAGCTGCACGTGTTCGTGCCACAGACCGACGGAACCCACACCTCGCGGCTGGTCGAGGACGACGGGCTGACCTTCGCCGCGCGCGAGGGCGCCTGCTACGACACGACGTTCACGCTCACCCGCTCCGGCGGCACGGTGACGGTGGACGCCTCGGTCGAAGGCCAGGGCTACCCGGAGTTCGCCCGTCAGGCGTTCCACCTCGTCGTCCACGGTGCGACACCGTCGGCCGTGACCGTCGATGGCGCGGAGGTCGCGGCGACCGACGGTGGCTTCCGGATCCCCAACAGCGGCAACGGCTTCCGCGCCTCGTTTGAGGTCTGACCACCCCTCGGTATGCCGTGCCCCTCACCTCCCAGCGGAGGTGAGGGGCACGGCATACCCGGCGTGCTTGCGGCAGCTACTCGGGCAGGAGCGTCCCCAGCGGACCGAGGTCGAGGTTGAGGTCGGCCGCGGTCAGGCCGAAGCGCTCGCGCAGCTCCCGCATGGCCTCCTCGAGCCGCATCAGGCCCAGGCCGAGGGCCTCGGTCTGCTCGTCGGTCAGGTCACCGTGCTCGACCCGGCGCAGGGCCTGCCGCTCCATGAGCTGGCGGATGAGCTCGACCACGGTCAGCACCAGGCGCACCAGGTCACGTTCGACCGAGTCCGCGTCGGTCTCCAGCCGGGGGCCGAACAGGGCGTGCTCAGTCATGCACCGCCTCCTCCAGCGCTGCGCTCGCGGTGGCGACGAGGGCCCGCAGGCTCACCCGCACCAGGTCCACCCCGGCCATCGAGATCGTGACCTCACCCGCGAGCACGACCCCCGTGCCGATGAGCCGGTCGAGCAGGTCGACCAGGGTCACGTTGCCGAGCACCGGCGTGGACGGCTCCGAGCGCGCCAGCGTGGTGGTCATGTCGCCTCCAGCGTGACGAACGAGTACGGCGGCCAGGGGCCGGTCAGCTCCAGCTCGAGGTCGGGGTGGTCGGCGGCGATGGCGGCGACGTGGCTGCGGAACTGCTCCGTGGCCCCTGCGTCGACGAGGTAGGCGCCGTTGAGGACCATCTGCCCGGCGTGCCCCGACAGCCGCGGGTCCTGGACCGGGTGCCGCCGGCTGGCCACCGCACCCCCGGACAGCCGGTGGTGCACCTGCTCCACCGCCGCGGCCAGGGCCTGCGAGCGCGACTCGCGTCGCTGCGAGTCAGCCTTCAGCTTCTGCAGGTAGGCCGCGCCGGCGCCCGCAGCGGACGACGCGGCCGGGACCGATGCCGGCACCCCGGCCTGCTGGTTCTGGGGCTGGTAGACCTTGACGCCGAGCTCGCTGCACCCGTCGACGCGCGCCAGCGCCTCGAGCACCTGCGCACGCCAGCTGCTCACCCGGTCGACGACGGCGGCATCGTCGAAGTAGACAGTGGCCAGGCTCACCGGGGCGACGGGTCCCCGACGGAAGCACTCCGCCACGACGGCGTTGTGGGCACGCGCCACCGCCTCGACCCACTGCAGGTCCTCGAGGTTGTGCCGCAGCCCCTCCTCGCCGAACTCGGTGAGCGGTACCGAGCTGACGACCGCGCCGAGCTCGCCGGCGTCGAGCAACCGCACCTCGCTGCCGCCGACCCCGGGGGAACCGGCGAGGCCGGCGCCGTCCTCGCGGCGGCAGATGGCGTAGAGGTAGACGCCCTGCTCAGTCATCCCTGGCCTCCAACCCCTCGATCCGGCGGCGCAGGTCGTCGTTCTCCTCCGCCAGCTCCCGGGCGTGGGAGCTGAGCGTCGGGTCGCTGCGCCACCAGTCGATGCCCATCTCCGAGGCCTTGTCGACCGAGACCACGATGAGCCGGATCTTCACGGTGAGCAGCTCGATGTCGAGCAGGTTCACCTTGATGTCGCCCGCGATCACGATGCCCTTGTCGAGGACCCGCTCGAGGATGTCCGCAAGGTTGGCGGGTTGGGGCGCGCTGGCGATGGCCGGCCCCATGTCGCGCCGGGCACCGTTGCGGGCAGCCGGTGCGGTCATCGGCTGGTCACTCATCGACGGTCCGCCCCCGGGTGTAGCGACGGGTGCGCTCGTAGCTGCGCAGCGACCCGTCATCGTCGGCGTGGACCTCGTAGATGGCCAGGATGTCCGTCGAGTCGGGGATCCGCCGGCTCTCGACCACCTCGATCCCGACGACCCAGCCGTCGTCGTCGCGGCCGAGCCGGACGATGCTCTCGGGCTCCTTGCCGGTCAGGTCCTCGAGCTCGTCGGCGACCATGGTGGCCACCTCCCGCGCCGAGGGGCGTGAGCTCCGGCGCTCCGGCTCCGGCTCCCGCTCCCGGGTGCCCTCCTGCTCCCGCTCCTGGTCGGGCTCGCGGCTGGACGCCTCGTCCGAACGTGCCCGCGAGGGCGAGCCCGTCCTGCCCTCCGGCGGCGTGGACCGGGCGGCTGTCCTCTTCGCGGCTGTCCTCGTGGTGGCCGGCTTCCTGGCAGCGGACTTCGTCGTGGACTTCTTCGCAGCCGCCTTCTTCGTCGCCGCGGTCTTCTTCGCCGCGCCCGTGCCGGACGGGGCTTCGCCCTCCGTCGACCGTGGTGAGCCGGTGCTCCTGCGTTGTGTCGGCATGGCTCAGCCTCCTTCCTGGCGCCGCCGGCCCTCGAGGAGCCGCTGCACGAGCTGCTCCTCCTCGGCCTGCGCCGCCTCCTCGTCGATGGCGCCTTCCTGGCGCAAGCGGTCGATCTCCTCGAGCCGGGCCCGGATGGCGGCCGGGTCGTAGTACTGCTCCTCGGCCGCGGCCAGCAGCTGCTCGGCCACCCACACCGTGCCGCGGACCGGCGCGAGGGGCAGGGTGATCAGCCCGGTGAACAAGCCCAACGTCACACCCCGTCCGAGGCGAAGTCGTACGGCGCCATGGGCCCGAGCAGCTGCAGGTCCACCCGCCCGGCCATCTGCTCCGCCACGGCCTGCGCGTGTGCCTCGAAGTCGGCGGCAGCGCGCTCGTCCACGAGCACAGCCAGGTCGAGCAGCCCGTCGAGGCCACCGGAGGGCCGGACGGACCACCGCTGGGCGTGGGGGTGCAGCGCTTCCAGCATGGCCTCGCGATCTGCGGCGCGCTTGGACTCGATCGCCTGCGAGACGAGCTCCCCGAGGCGAACCCGTTCGGGCATGGCGGCGTCGTCCGGGAGGTCACGGGTGCGGGCTCGCAGCTCACGCACCTGCGGGTGCTCCGCGACGACCTCGCCCAGCACGGTGTCGAGGACGTAGCGCGCCCGGAGCAGCAGCTGGACGTGTCCGTCGAGCTGCTCCAGCGCCGCGATGAGGTGGTCCTGGTCCGTCGCGAGCAGCTCGTCCACGACGGCCTCGTCGGACACCACGACGGTGCCGAAGCGCAGCGGCAGCACGGAGCACCGCGCGGCCACGGCGTCGAGCACGCGGGCGTGCGCCCGCACGAACCGGGATGCGGGGACGTCGCCGACCTCCGGGACGGCCTCCACCACGGCGGCGAGCTCTCCGTGCACGATCACCGTGACCGCCTCGCCGGTGGCCCCGGCGAGGTCGGTCACGGCGCCTGACCCGTCGCCGGCGCGGACCACGCCGTAGACGTACCACTCCGTCGCGGTCTCGACGGCGGTGGGGGCCGGGGCTGTGTGCGTCATTCCTGCTCCGCCCGGCGACGGGTGCGCGAGCCCGAGCTGCTGGAGCTGCGCCGCCGCGGCCGCTCCTCGTCCTCGCCATCGCCACCGGTGAGCGCCTTCTTGGCGCCGGAGATGACGCCATGGGTCTTCGCGCTGGCGGCGCTCGAGCCCATGTCCTCGACAAGCTCGGGGAGGGTCTGTCCGCCTTGCTGGTAGAGGTCGAGGCGGTTGGTGGCCTCGGCGAACCGCAGGTAGGTGTCGACGCTGGCGATGACGATGCGCGCGTCGATGGTCAGGATCTCGATGCCGACCAGCGAGACACGCACGTAGGCGTCGATGACGATCCCCTTGTCGAGGATGATGTCGAGGACGTCGGCAAGGCCGCTGGGCGAGGGCCGGCTGAGGTAGCCGCCCTGGTTTCGGGGAGATGTGGTCGCGACGGTCATGGGTGCTCAGTGACTCCTGGCTGTTCGTGACTGGCTACGGCGGCGGGACGGGCGGGACGGTGGCTCCTCCTCGGGCTCCTCTTCCTCGTACTCGTCCTCGGGCTCCTCTTCCTCGCCTTCTTCCTCGTCGCCCTCTTCATCCTCGTACTCCTCGTACTCGTCCTCGGGGCCTTCCTCTTCCTCTTCCTCCTCCTCTGGCTCCTCTTCCTCGTCGCCCTCTTCGTCCTCGTACTCCTCGTACTCGTCCTCGGGGCCTTCCTCTCCCTCTTCCTCCTCCGGCTCCTCTTCCTCGCCTTCCTCTTCGCCCTCGTACTCGTCGTACTCGCCCTCGGGCTCCTCCTCGCCCTCCTCGTAGCCCTCCTGCTGCTCGCGCTCCTCCTCCTCGAGTGCCTCCTCGTGGGTCTTGACGACCTCGCCGTCGCGAATCTCGCCGCGCCAGCCCTCGACCTCGTCGGGGTGCAGGATGGTCTCGGTCATCGCGTGGCGCCGGAAGTGCTTGAACTCCAGGCGGGTCCGGCGGCCGACGGCGCGCCAGATGTTGCCGGTGCGCTCGAACAACCCCTGCGGGTGGTACTCGAGGACCAGCAGCACCCGGGTCAGCTCCGGGGACAGCTCGTGGAAGGTGACGGCACCGTCGGCATACCCCTTCTGGCCGCTGGAGCGCCAGACGATCCGCGAGTCGGGGACTTGCTCGAGGATCGTGGACTCCCACGTCCGGTGCGACCACCAGACCTGGGCCTTCCACTTGATCTTGTCGTCCTCGATCTGCTCGACCGCCTCCACCTTCTTCATGAAGCTGGGGAACTGCTGGAACTCGGTCCACTGGTTGTAGACGACGCGCACGGGCAGGCCGATGTCGATCTCCTCGATGATGTTGGTGACCTTGGGGCCCTTGCCGCCTTCCTTGCCGCCACCCCCGCCGCCGGTGACGGCGTCCTTGGCCTTGTCCACCAGGCCCTTGGCGCCGCCCTTGAGCGCTCCCATCACCGGGGACTTGCCCTCCGCGGCGGCCTTGGCGCCCTCCTTGACGGCCCTGCTCTTCATGCCGCCGCTCTCGGTGAACTCGGTGAGCCGGTCGGTGAGGCCGCCGATCCGGTCCTCGGCGCTGGAGACCGCCTTGTCCCCGAGCGCCTTGACCATGTTGCCCGCCTCGTCCTTGAGCCGGTCCATGGGCAGCTGCTTGAGGATGCCGCTCATCGCTCCGCCCGACGCACTACGTGCCGTGTCCGTCATGGCGCTCACCTACCCGACGACCGGCTCGAGGAGGCGGTCTTCTTCGCCGCGGTCTTCTTGGCCGCCGTCTTCTTGGCCGCTGTCTTCTTCGCTGCGGTCTTCTTGGCCGCACCCTTCTTCGCTGCGGTCTTCTTCGCAGGACCGGCTGAGCGCTGGCCGCTGTCGGCGGCCTTGCGGGCTGCTCCCGTGGTGCTCTTGGCGGCAGGTCGCGCGGCCTTCTTCGCCGGGGCGGACGCCTTCTTGGCTTCGCGCCGGGCCGGACGTGCCGTCTCCTCGGCCCTGCGGCGTGGCCGTCCAGGGCGGCGTCCGCCGGCCCTGGAGGGCCGCTTGGCCGTCACCTCTTCGGGCTCCTCGGCCTCCTCCTCGGCCTCCTCCTCGCCCTCTTCAGGCTCCTCTTCGGGCTCCTCCTCGCCCTCTTCAGGCTCCTCCTCCGCCCACTCCTCTTCCTCGTCCCACTCCTCCGGCTCCTCCTCGCCCTGACCGGCCGGAAGCACGCCACGCAACCCTTCGCTGCGGTCGCGCAGGCTGTCGCTGACGCGGTTGAGCCGGCTGCTGGCCGCGACGACCGCCGCGTCCTTGGCTGCGTCGAAGAGCTTGCCGCGGACCTGCTCGGTCAGCTTCGCCAGCTCGGGCGAGGACTTGGCCAGCTCACCGCCACGGCGCAGGAGATCGGTTGGACTGGCCTCCAGCCGTTTGCCCGCCAGGAGGCCGGCCACGGTGATCGCCAGCCTCATCTTCTTCGTCCGGCCCAACAAGTAGCCGGCAGCTATTGCGGTTGCTGTTCTGGTTGTGTTGTCCACGTCTGCCTCCTCAGGACGGCCCCCTGCCCCGTGCCGGAGCAGTTCAAACGCAAACGCGGGCCGAGATGTCACTGGTGTGCTGCGCGCCGACAGCCTTGCGGGGGTGCTTCGCCCGCGACCCGCCCGGGGCTGAGGCGTGCCATGAGACGACGTCGTCACAGCCGCGCCGGGCTCTGCAGACGGCCGCACATGGCTCGCCCAGCCTCCCGAGAACGGCGCACCGACGGCTCCGCCGGAACGCGTAGTTCGGCGGCGCCGTTCACGCCGGCAGGCAGCGACGACCGCGTGTCCCGTGGTGGACCGTGCCGGTCCCCGGGAGGGGGCGACACGGCATACCGGTATGCCGCCCGGGCACCGTGGCGAGCGCGCACGATGGCCCGGGTGCAGAATCGAGCCGGACCGCCGGATCGTCACGGCGGCACCCTGAGGTGGTGCGACATGGACGCCGGGCCGGTGGTGGTGGGAGTCGTGGCCGTCGCGTTCTGGGGCTACTGCCTCTGGGACTTCACCCACACCGACGAGCGCGACATGAGGACCTTCACCCGGCCCGTGTGGGTGGTCGTCCTGGTGCTGGGAAGCACGCTGGGCGCCTTGTTGTGGTTCTTCGCAGGGCGGCCCCTGCCGCCGCGTCGCTGACCCCCTTCAGCGGGCGTGGTGCTTGACCTCCTGGACGGCCCAGGTGTTGCCGTCGGGGTCGTCGAAGTAGATGAACGTGCCGTAGTCGGCGTGGTTCGGCTCCACGCCCGGCGTCATCTGGCCATCGAGGAAGTGCTGCGGGCCGCTGTTGTCGATGCCACGCTCCTGGAGCATCGCGTGGGCCTTCTCGATGTCGTCCACGACCAGGTGCGCGCCCTTGAGCGACCCCGGCGCGACGCCACCGCCGAGTCCGGTGCCGAAGACGATCGAGCAGGCGGAGCCCGGAGGCGTCACCTGGATCACCCGGAAGTGCTCGTGGGGGGCGAAGTCGGTGTCCAGCCGGAAGCCCAGCCTGTCGACGTAGAACTCCCGCGCGCGCTCCACGTCGCTGACGGGCGCGATGACGACTTCGAGCTTCCAGTCCATGACGGTCCTCCTCGGTTGGGGCCCACTGTTGCAGGCTCCTCGTCAGGTGGAACGCCGGACGCGGGCAGAACTCATCGGTGAGTCGATGCGCTCGGCACTCGCCGCCGCGGTCAGCGGGCCGGGTGCACCTCGGGGTGCACGTCGGGGCAGTACATCCGCCCGCGCAGGGAGTCGTCGAAGACGTGGGCGCGCAGCGGCTGACCACAGGCGTCGCAGGTCCACTCCCGGGTGCGCCTGAGCGGCGTCGGGGGCGCGTCGATGGCGGTCACCTGCGCGCCACCGAAGAGGGGCTTGAGACGTCGCTCCAGTCGCGCGAACAGTCCGGACGACGTGCCGGGAGTACGGTCCATGGATCCTTCACCTGTTGCATCGTTAGTGCACTAATCATTAGTGTACGAACCATCGGATGCCCTGTCGAACCGGAGGTGGCGTTGGAACGCGCGGACGCGACGCAGGAGCCCGACCTGCTCGCCCTCGACCAGCAGGTCTGCTTTGCCCTGGCAGTGGCCTCGCGCAACGTCATCGCTCTCTACCGCCCGATTCTGGAGCCCTTGGGCCTGACCCACCCGCAGTACCTCGTGATGCTGGCGCTGTGGGGCACCTCGCCCTTCACCGTCCGCGAGCTCGGCCGCCTGCTCAGCCTCGAGCCGGCGACCCTGTCCCCGCTGCTCAAGCGGTTGGAGGCGCTGGGCCTGGTCACGCGTGGCCGGCACCCCCGCGACGACCGGGCGCTTGCCGTCGACCTCACCGAGGAGGGCCGACGCCTGCGGGAGAAGGCCCTCGCGGTGCCTCCGCAGGTGATCGAGCGGCTGGGCATGAGCATCGAGGAGCTGCAGGGCCTGCACGCGGCGCTCACCCGGGTCATCGAGGCGACCCGCGGGTAGCCCGCCAGCCAGCGCACCTCGTAGCAGCGCCCCATGGTCCGCACAGGTCGGCCACAGTCGGCGTCGCGAAGGTCTTCAGCACAGGCCTCGCCACTGGCCGGGCACACACGACCAGACAGGAGCATCACCGTGCGCAACACCCGACTCATCACCGCGGCCTCCGGCATCCTCGCCGCCGCCGCCGGCCTCGTCGCCGGAGGGGCGGCGCTGGCCAACGCGTCAACGCCCGCGAGCGCCCCGGCGGCCACCGGGTACTACTCCACCAATGCCGGCCCGCAGGGCCCGGGCCAGGGCCGCGGATCCAACGACACCCCGGTCACCGGCACCGAGCTCACCAACGTCAAGGACGCCGTGAAGGCCAAGGACTCGGCCATCACGGTCACCCAGGTCCGCAAGGACCCCGACGGCTCCTACGACGTGTTCGGCACCAAGTCCGGCTCACCGGTGATGCTCGAGGTCAGCAAAGACCTCAAGACCATCACCAGCGGCCACGCCGGTGGGCACGGTGGGCCCGGGGGCGCGGGCGGTCCCGGCCGTGGCTCCAACGACACCCCGGTCACGGGGAGCGCGCTGACGACGGTCAAGGACGCCGTGAAGGCCAAGGACTCGGCCATCACGGTCACCCAGGTCCGCAAGGACCCCGACGGCTCCTACGACGTGTTCGGCACCAAGTCCGGCTCACCGGTGATGCTCGAGGTCAGCAAGGACCTCAAGACGATCTCGGTGAACAGCCACGGCCCGGGCAACGGTCCGGGCGATGTTCCGGGGGCTGCTGTGCCCCCCGCTGGCCAGGTCAGCTGAGACGTCGGCCAGGTCGGCTGGCACCGGCAGAGTCCGCCCGTCCCGGCCCCCTGGGCGGGCGAACCGCATGTCTGGTGCCGTGGCCCTGGCACGGACCGCGGGCCGTCATGAGGGGTTGCGGACAGGCCCCTTGCGGCGCTTGCCCTGCCAGGTCCGCTGCGACTCACCCCGTCGACGGACTGCGCCACCCCGCCTGACCGGTCAGACTGAGGGCGTTCGCGAGCAGACGCGAGGGGGTCGGTCATGGCAGAGGAGGGCATGCCCAGGCGGGCCGAGGTGCTCGGTATCGCCGGGCGGTTCGCAGTCGCCATGGCGGGGGTCGCGGTCGGCTGGTACCTCACCGGCGAGGTCTTCATCGCGGTGACGACACTGACGCCCGGCTGGCTCGTCGGACTGGCCACCTGCCTTGCCGCGTGGCTGCTTCGACGACGGCCCTGGCTGAACGCCCTCGCCCTCGGTCTGGCCATCGGGTCGACTCTGGTCTGCACCATGATGACGGCCCTGTCCTACGTGTCGGCCGAGCTGGGCTGAGCACGCCCCGGAGCTGACGCTCGGCAGACACGTCGGGCCCTCCGCGCGTCGCCGTCGCGTGCCGCGTGCTCGACCCCCACGTCCTCTAGCGTGCGCGACATGACTGAGCTCGAAGTGCAGATCCGCATGCCGATCGACCCGGCCGACTCGGCGTGGCTGGTGGAGCTTGACGAGATGGTCGTGACGATGGGCGAGACGCTGGAGTCGCAGGAGGCGGGCTTCGTCGACGACGCCGAGGAGGAGGGGCCCGAGATCTGCTTCTACGCCTACGGTCCCGACCAGGACCGGGTGATCGCGATCGCCCGCGGTGTGCTGGCCGACTTCGATCGCCTCGAGCGGGCCTACGCCGTCAAGACTGCTCCGGGCAGCGAGGACACCGGCGAGGGTGTGCGCGTCTCGTTCGAGCCCTGAGCCCTCATCTCTGCCACCAGCGGCCTGAGACACCTGGACAAGAAACCGCCCTGACATGGCGCGAAGGACGACGTCCGGGACTGCCGATGAGCGGCAGAGCGATCACGATTCAGGCGCGATCTGCATTGTGGCCCTCGATCGCTTTCGCTCGGCGAAGGATCTCGTCGACGACGTGGGCAAGCGGTGCGGTGGCGTCGATCAGGATGCCATTCTTGGGGGTGTCTTCTTTGGTGTGATGCAGTCGCACGATGAGATCGCGCTCCGATGGCTGAGCGCCGAACTCGTCCCCGGCTCGTTGATCGAGTCGCCGGTTCAAAGTGTCCGGGTCGATCTCAAGGACGAAGACGCCGTCGAACAGATCCTGGAATTTCGAGAAGTTGCGCGAGCCGCCACAGAAGAAGGTGAAGTGGTCGCTCTCGTCGGCGACCAAGGCTCGGACTCTGTCCACGTGCCAGATGTGATGCCAGTGCGACGGCAAGCCGTCCGTCGGCTCACCCGTTTCCGGGTCCCCCTGATAGGCCAGGTCGGTGTCACCATTGATGGCGTGGAAGCCACGGCGGCGTAGTTCCTTGCAGACCGACGTCTTGCCGGTGCCCGAGACGCCCTCGATCAGGTAGTTCTGCATGCCCATCGCTGGACGGTATCCGGCCATCTGGCGCGGGATCATGCGCATTTCGATGTGCGCCGCCCGCTGAGCCTCCCACGACCGCTCATGGCACCCCTTTGTGTCAAGACACCGCCGGGAGGGCCGGTTTAGGCTGACTGTTGGCGGGTCCGGGAAGTGGCTTATCCGAAGAGCCGATGTCCGGGGTCAGGTCGGTCACGCTGGATTGCAGAGTCGTCCCCGA
>NZ_DASVZH010000159.1:0-1511 GCF_036391795.1 Oryzihumus sp. | reverse complement strand
CGGAACACCTTCCGGTCCGAAGGCCTCCTCACCCGTCCGCGGTGGGGAGGTCTTCGTCGTGCCGACGCGGTCGTGTCCGCGCTCCGCGACGAGCCCACCTCCTGTGAGACATCTGACGACTTCGCCCAATCCGCGCGGGCCTCGGTAGGATTCCGGGCACGGACGCGTCGCGTGGCGCGAGGTCGAGGCAAGGCAGGTGAACTGTGGCGAACGTCGTGCTCGTCACGGGCGTCTCGCGGTACCTCGGGGGGCGTTTCGCGCGCCTGCTGACGGCGCAACCAGACATCCAGCGGGTCATCGGCGTCGACGTCATCCCGCCCCCGCACGACATCGGCACCGCGGAGTTCGTCCGGGCCGACATCCGCAACCCGATGATCGGCAAGATCATCACCCAGGCCGAGGTCGACACCGTCGTCCACATGAACGTCATCGCCACCCCGGTGACCGCGGGTGGGCGGGTCTCCCAGAAGGAGATCAACGTCATCGGCACGATGCAGCTGCTCGCCGCGTGCCAGAAGGCCCCGAGCATCTCGCGCCTCGTGGTGAAGTCCTCGGCCTCGGTCTACGGCTCCTCCCCGCGTGACCCGGCGATGTTCACCGAGGACATGGGGCCCAAGGCCCTGCCGCGCGCGGGCTTCGGCAAGGACTCGGTCGAGGTGGAGGGCTACGTGCGCGGCTTCTCGCGCCGCCGACCCGACGTCGAGATCTCGATGCTGCGCTTCGCCAACATCATCGGCCCCGGCATCTCCACCAGCCTGACCGACTACTTCACCCTCCCGGTGGTGCCGGTCCCGCTCGGCTTCGACGCCCGGCTCCAGTTCGTCCACGAGGACGACGCCCTGCAGGCCCTGCTGCTGGCCACCACCGGCCCATCCGTGGGCATCGTCAACGTCGCCGGCGACGGCGTCATCACGGTCCAGCAGGCGGCACGGCTGGTCGGTCGCCCGACCGTGCCGGTGCCGATCTCGGCCGGCGGCCTGCTCGGGCAGCTCGTCCGCCGGGCCGGCCTGGCCGACTTCTCCCCGGACCAGATGCAGTTCCTGGCGTTCGGGCGGGGCATGGACACCACCCGGATGCGCGAGGTGCTGCACCTCGAGCCGCGCTTCACCACGCGGGGCGCCTTCGAGGACTTCGCCCGGCACGCCGGCCCCGTGGTCCCCGGCGCCGACATGGTGGCCGCTGCGGTCGACCAGCTGGCCGGCACCGCGGCCGGGGTCCTCTCGCACGCGCTCGGCTCGGGGAGGAAGAGCTGATGGACGACCCCAACGTCGTGCCCCTGAGGGCGACCCCGCGGGCCGAGGCGTCCGAGGCCGGGCAGGCTCGCCGTCGGCGCCCGTCGGGCGTCGACGCCCTGGCCGCGGGAGCTGCACGGGCCAGCGGTGAGCGGGCCAAGCGTCGCAGCACCCCCCTCATCGGCGACCCCGCCGACAACGGCGCCCCGCCGGTCAAGGCGCACCGGCCCCGCCCCGTTGCCAAGCCCCGGCCGGTCACCGCGGCGGACGGCAAGGCCA
>NZ_DASVZH010000158.1:0-3307 GCF_036391795.1 Oryzihumus sp. | reverse complement strand
CGTCGAGCGCCACCTCCCCTGACTGTGCTCACCCCGGGCGGCTTTGCTCACGCCGGGCCGGTTCTCGGCGCCGAAAGCGGGACCGGCCCCGGCCTGGGCTGAGCAAAAGCGGCCTCAGCCGAGCACAGTCGCTGGGAGGTGAGGGGCCCGGCATACCGGGGCGAACCGGGGCACTTGACCCGCCGCTGAACTGTCGTTCACCCGCTGCTGGCCCGGGCGACGCCGGGAAGTTCCACAGATGGCCGGAGGCGTTCACCTGCCGTTCACCCGCGACGGGCCATCACGTCACCCAGCGTCCCTACCTTCGGTGCATGACGGGCGAGGGAGCTCGTCCCTCTGACCCTGCATACGGAAGGTACGACCACAGTGAAGATCCAGCGTCTCGGCCAGCTCACCGGCGTGGCCCTTGTTGGCACGCTTGCGCTGACGGCCTGCGGTTCCGACAACAACGCGAGCCCCGCCGCCGGCGGTTCCTCCTCCGGCTCGTCCGCCAGCGTCGCCTGCGGCAAGGGCACGCTCAACGGCGAGGGCTCCTCGGCCCAGAAGAACGCCATCGAGCAGGCCATCTCCGACTTCCAGGACCAGTGCTCCGGCGCCACCGTCAACTACAACCCGACCGGCTCCGGCGCGGGCATCAAGCAGTTCATCGCCGGCCAGGTCGACTGGGCCGGCTCCGACTCGGCCCTCAAGGACAAGCCGGCGGCCGGCTCGAGCCAGACCGAGCAGGACCAGGCCAAGGCCAAGTGCGGCTCCGACGCCTGGAACATCCCCATGGTCACCGGCCCGATCGCCGTGTCCTACAACGTCGCCGGCGTCGACAAGCTCATCCTCACCCCCGACGTGACGGCCAAGATCTTCCTCGGCCAGATCACCACGTGGAACGACCCGGCCATCGCCAAGATCAACCCCGGCGTCAAGCTGCCGGCGACCGCGATCAAGGTCTTCTTCCGCTCCGACGAGTCGGGCACCACCGAGAACTTCACCAAGTACCTCAACGCCGCCGCGCCGAAGGTGTGGACCGCCACCCCCGGCAAGAAGTGGACCGGCAAGGGCGAGGGCAAGGAGAAGTCGGCCGGTGTCGCCAACGCGGTGAAGTCCACCGACGGCGGCATCACCTACGCCGAGTGGTCCTACGCCAAGGACAACAAGCTGGGCATCGCCCAGATCGACAACGGCGCCGGCCCGGTCGAGCTGACCGGTGAGTCCGCGGGCAAGGCCGTCGCCGCCGCCACGGTCGCCGGCACCGGCAACGACCTCAAGCTCAAGCTCGACTACGCCACCAAGACCCCGGGCGCCTACCCGATCGTCCTGGTGACCTACGAGATCGCCTGCTCCAAGGCCAAGGACCCGGCCAAGGTGGAGCTGCTCAAGAGCTTCCTGAAGTTCTTCGCCTCCCCGGCCGAGCAGGCCAAGCTGCAGGACATCGGCTACGCGCCGCTGCCGACGGAGATCCAGACCAAGGTCGCCACCGCGATCAACGCGCTCTCCTGACCATGTATGCCGTGTGGCCGGCCTCGCGGCCAGAGGCCGGCCACACGGCATACCCCCCGATCTTGTCCCCGACCACGAGGTTCTGATCCAGCGTGACTTCGGCATCCGGCGTCTCGACCGCCGACAACTCCCCCGCCGCTCCGGGCCCTTCGCCCCTGAGCGGCGATGGTGCGTCCACGGGCCGTCTCGGCGACCGCCTCTTCGGCGGCGCCGCCCGCGGCGCGGGACTGCTGGTGATCGTCCTCGTGGTCCTCATCGCGACGTTCCTGCTCTCGCAGGCCATCCCCGCGATCGCGCACGACAAGGCCAACTTCCTGACCTCGACCGACTGGAACGTCGACGGCGACACGCTGAGCTTCGGCATCGCCAACCTGCTGTGGGTCACCGTGATCAGCTCGGTGATCGCGCTGCTCATCGCGGTGCCCCTGGGGGTGGGCGTCGCGCTGTTCATCACGCAGTACTCCCCCCGCTGGCTGGCCCGCCCGGCCGCGTCGCTGGTCGACCTGCTCGCGGCGGTCCCCTCGATCGTCTACGGCCTGTGGGGCCTGTGGGTGTTCGGCTCGCACCTGAACGGGATCCAGAACGCGCTGCAGGGCGCGCTGGGGTGGTTCCCCTTGTTCTCCGACACCAGCGTCAGCGAGGGCGGCACCATCTTCGTCGTGGGCGTCGTGCTCGCGATCATGGTGCTGCCGATCGTCACCGCGATCTCCCGTGAGGTGTTCGCCCAGACGCCGGTCACGCACAAGGAGGCGGCCCTGGCCCTCGGCGCGACCCGCTGGGAGATGATCCGCACCACGGTCCTGCCGTTCGGCCGCCCGGGTGTCATCTCGGCGGCCATGCTCGCGCTCGGCCGGGCGCTCGGCGAGACCGTCGCCGTCCTGATCATCCTGTCCGCGCTCTCCGGCGGCACCGCCTGGTCCTGGTCGATCTTCAACGGCGGCGAGACCTTCGCCTCCAAGATCGCCAACAACGCCGCCGAGTTCGACACCCCGCAGAAGGCGGGGGCGTTCATCGCGGCCGGCCTGGTCCTGTTCGTCCTGACCTTCGTCGTCAACGCCATCGCGCGGATCGTCATCGAGCGCCGGAAGGCCTTCACCGAATGAGCACCACGACTGACGCCCCCTCGACCCCGGCGCCGGCGCCCGCCCTGCAGCTCGGGCACAAGTCCCGCGGCCGGGCCTTCCGCAACCAGCTGGCGCGCGTGGTGATGTGGGCCGCGTTCCTGCTGGCCCTGGTGCCGCTGGTGTGGATCCTGTGGACCGTGCTCGCCCGGGGCCTGCACATGCTGCTCGGCGCCGACTGGTGGACCCACTCCCAGCGCGGCATCACCTCGCGGATGGTCGGCGGCGGCGCCGTCCACGCCATCCAGGGCACGCTCATCCAGGCCGCCGTCACCGCCGTGATCGCGGTGCCGATCGCCGTGATGACCGCGATCTACCTCGTGGAGTACGGCCGGGGCCGCTTCGCCCGGGCGGTCTCGTTCATGGTCGACATCCTCACCGGCATCCCCTCCATCGTCGCGGCGCTGTTCATCTACGCGGTGTGGGTCACGACGTTCGGCTTCCAGCGGGTGGCGTTCGCCGTCTGCCTGGCGCTGGTGCTGCTCATGGTCCCCGTGGTCGTGCGCTCCACCGAGGAGATGCTCAAGCTGGTGCCGAACGAGCTGCGCGAGGCGTCCTACGCCCTCGGCGTGCCGAAGTGGAAGACGATCGTGCGGATCGTGCTGCCCACGGCGTTCTCCGGCATCGTCACCGGCGTGCTGCTCGGCCTGGCCCGCGTCATGGGCGAGACCGCGCCGCTGCTGATCCTCGGCCCG
>NZ_DASVZH010000157.1:0-39087 GCF_036391795.1 Oryzihumus sp. | reverse complement strand
TCTCCCTTCTAATCTCTAGGTCGCAGGTTCGAGTCCTGCCGGGGGCACAGGCTGTTTCTGGAGGTCAGGAACCCGGCGGAGGGGCGCGGCTGGTCGAGTTCTGCGATTCGCCGGTCCAGGCCCCGCGGCTGCCCGATGATGGCCGGATGAGCGTTCACGGTGAGGCGCCGCGCCGCTCGCCCCTTCGCTGGGCGGCCGCCGGCGCGTTCGCGTTCGGCGTGCTCTTCGCCCTCCACCACGTGCTGCAGGGATCCGGCCCCGCCGGCACGTCGGCGTCGGAGGTGGCCGCCTACAACGTCGCCCACCGCGGTGCCCTGCTCGGCAGTGAGGTCACGCTGGGGCTGGGCCTGCTGGCCTTCATCGCCTTCCTCGCCCCGCTCACGGTGGTGACGTGGCGGGCCGGGTGCGAGACGGTGGCGGCTGCCCTCCTGGTCGCCTGCACCGTATTCCTCGCCCTGGGGTTCGTGTCCGTGGCCGCGGAGACAGCGCTGGTCGGTGTCGCTGAACGGGGTGATCCCGGCGCGGTGGAGGCGTTGAACCAGCTGCAGGGCCGCACGCCCGTCGTGTGGGCAGTCACTGCCCTGGTGTTCATCACCTCGCTGGCGATCCTGCGAACGGGACTCCTGTGGCGCTGGCTGGGTACCATCGGGTTCGTCCTGACGGGGGTCTTCCTGCTGGCGTCCGTCTCCAGCCTGCTCGGGCGCGGCGTCGAGGGCGGCTACTCCCTCATCGGGGCTGGCCTGTTCATCGCCTGGATGCTGGCCCTGTCCGCCGGGCTGTGGCGCGAGCGCGGATGAACGCAGCCAGAGGGTCGGCGGGGTCTGCCGCTTCCAGAGCCACGAGCCGACGCTCCAGCTCGTCCGACGGGCCCTGCCCGGCAAGCAGCAACGTGACCGCGTTCTCGCGAGGCTGGATCCGGATCTCCTGCGGCCGCGTCGACGGGTCCCTGACGTAGGCGAGCAGGTTCTCCCGGTCGAGCAGGTGGAGGAGTCGGGGCACCGCCCGGCCGACGAGGTCCGCGAGGTGCTCGACAGCTGTGTCGTCGTCCCCGTCGAAGGACCAGTGGTCGCGCAGGGCCAGGGTGTGCTTGCCCGGCATCGGGATCCGGCCGGTCCACAGCGCGTCGCCAGCGGTGAGCGGGCCTCGCCGGTCCGCGTGAGGAGCTCGACGTAGATCGCCGGCTGGATCGAGGCCTCGACGAAGAACTCCGCTTCGTGCTGGCCCAGCGTGAACGGGCTGAACCAGAGGAAGGCGCGGTCGCCGAGCGGGGACTCCCGCCAGAAGAGCCTGCCCTTGCGGCTGAAGCCAGCCCGTTTCATGTTCGGGGCGATCCGGTCCCTGATGACCTGGTCCAGAGCCTTCACGTCATGCCCTTGGCGCGGTGAGCTCGAGGAGGTGCCGGGCGGTGCCGACGGGGTCGACGATCTGGTGCAGGTGCGCGCCGGGCAGGTGGGCAGTCCGCCAACCGCGTTCGCGCGCCTCGGAGGCCACGGCGTCGTAGGGCGGGCCGAAGAGCAGGTAGGAGCACGGGTGGTCATCCCAGCCGTCCGGGACGGGGACGCGCTGCTCGCAGTAGGACAGCGGCAGCGTGGGTTGCTCGGCGAGGACCTTCTGCCGCATCTGCGGATCCGGGAACATCGGTGCGATGTCGTCCTCGTCCCACCAGTCGGTCCAGCGCGTCAGCGTGCCGTTCACCGCCATCGGGCGGAGGAAGTCCAGCAGCTCGGGTGGGGCAACGGGGGTTGGTCCGGTGCGCGCCGGCAGTGCAGCGTCAACGAAGGCCGAGCCGGCCACGGGATGGTCGAGCCCGGCACGGATCGACGGGAGGAACAGGCCCGCGTTGCTGTGCGCCACCAGCACGAGGGGCTGACCGGTCGGGATCTCCCCGAGGTCGTCGCGGACGGCGCTGACGATGCGGGGCCAGAACGGGGGGTCGCCCTCGCCCACGTGCAGCAGGGACGGCACGCGAACCCGGTGTCCCGCGGCGGCCAGCTGTTCGGCCACCGGGCCCCACGTGGAGGGACCCACCGACGGACTGTGGACGAGGACGATGACCGGCTGCATGGGGCCCGATCCTGCCCCTGCCCCACCGGGGTGGGAACCTGCTCCGCTGACGGCGAACACCGGGGCAGGCCGCTTCTGCAGGTCAGGTGCCCGGCACCGTGGCCGACGGGTCGGCCTGTCCGGTGCTGGTCGACGAGGTGGCCGAGCTTGTGCTCGTCGGCGAGGAGCTCGTGCTGGTCGGGCTGGGCTGGCTGGATGGTGAGGTGTCCGACGCCGAGGGCTGCGGGGTCGTGTCCCGGGTCGTGGTCGGGCTTCCGGATGGGCTCGACGTGGCGGCCGAGCTGGTCGGCCGCGCGACCGGGGTGGGCGACGTCGAGCTCTGCTCGGGTGCCGGGGAGTCGGGCGTGGGCCCGACTCCGGCCGCGGCTGTCGAGCCGGGGGGGTCGGTGACGCCTGCAGTGGGGGTGGCGGCCACCGGCGTGGTGGCAGGGCCCGGCTGTTGCTGCTGGGTGGCCGCCCGACCCGGGGCGGACGGCGCGTCCAGGTGCGCCCACACCGCCCCGATGCCGAGCCCGACCACCGAGGCCGTGCTCAGGCTGACCATCCAGACCTTGACCGTCGGCGGGGGCAGCATCGGGGTCTCCTCAGACGTGGGGGCAGACGCAGGTCAAGGCCCCGGTCACACCAGTCCCGGCACTGGCATCGGGGCCCTGCGCCCTGGCAACGACCCTACCCAGCCCGGGGTTACCCGGCAGTACGGGCATCGGCGCCCTCGCCACCGGCGCGCTCGCCGACGGCCACCGGACGGGAGCGGTCGCTCACCCACTCACTCCATGACCCGACATACAGTGCCGCGCGAATCCCCAGCAGCTGCAACGCAAAGACGTCGTGGGCGGCGGTGACGCCCGAGCCGCAGTAGACGCCCACCTCCGTGTCGTCGGTGACCCCTGCCAGGGCGTAGCGCACCCGCAGCTGCGCTGCCGGGCGGAAGGTGCCGCCGTCCAGGTTGTCGGACGTGGGCACGTTGACGGCACCGGGGATGTGCCCGGCCACCGGGTCGAGCGGCTCGACCTCCCCGCGGTAGCGCTCGGGCGCCCGGGCGTCGACCAGGACCCCCTCACGGGCCACGCGCGCCGCCCCGGTGGCGTCGAGCACGGGCAGCCGTCCGGGCGTGGCACGGAAGTCCCCTTGCCCCACCGCCGGCTCTCCGGTCTCGACCGGTCCGCCGGAGGCCAGCCACGCCTCCCACCCGCCGTCGAGCAGCAGGACCTGGTCGTGACCGTGGTGGCGCAGCAGCCACCAGCACCGCGCCGCGAACGTGTTGGCGGCGTCGTCGAGGACCACGACCGGCCGGCCCGCGCAGACCCCGCACCGGCGCATCGCGGCGGCGAACTGCTCGGGGTCGGGCAGTGGGTGGCGCCCGGCGGCGGGCGCTGCGGCCAGGTCGGCGTCGAGGTCGACGAAGGCGGCCCCGGGGATGTGCCCGCGCAGGAAGTCCTCCCACCCCGTCGGACCCTCGCGGTGGTAGCGCACGTCCAGCACGCTCACCTCGTCGAGCCGGGTGGCCAGCTCCGGTGCGGTGATCAGCTCATCCATGCCTGGATCATGCCAAGGCCCCCGCCGCTCCGCGCCGCGTGACGCCGCCACGACTGCCAGGCCTCGTCAGCCCGAGACCCAGGAGTCCAGCCAACCGTCAGGTTCGACCCAGCCACCACGAAGGACGACGTGGTGTGCTGGCACCAGCCCGATCAGGGGACCCCAGTCCGTGGGAGGACCGCGTGCTTCGCCAGCTGCTCGACCGTCTCGTGCCGAACGCGTTCGGCGCGCGTCCACCCGCTGCGTGCCTCGACTGCCGCAGCGGCATCCACGAGGGCTGCACCGGCTGGTGCGCGTGTGAGGTCGCGGGGCACGGTACGAAGGCTGCGGCCGAGCGTGGCACCGAGGTGGCCCGCGAGCGAACCTGACCGACCCCGTCCCGGGACCGACCCGGCGACGCCCCCGAAGACGCCCGGCGCCGCCGGGAGCGGGCACCGAGCCGGGCTGCCGTTCAGCCGGGGAACAGCGTGGCCTCCGCGACCGCGGCGTACTCGTGGGCCAGTGGCCGCCCACCCTCGGGGGGCGCGTCGAGGTCGACCACCACCCGGCAGCCCGGGTCCCCGACGGCGATGCGCTCCTCGAGCAGCACCGCCACCGTGTGGTCGCTGTTGCGGGCGGCGATCCCGCCGAACACGCTGGAGGTCATCCGGCACAGGGAGGGCGCCCGCTGGACCACGTCGCCGAACGGGCAGCGGGTGTTGCCCAGCACGATGCGGTGCTCGGTGACCTCGATGACGTAGAACCCGCCGTCGATGGCGTGCTTGAGCCGGACGTAGCAGTCGGCCATCTGCTCCGGCGTCAGGCGCCCGACGACGGACCTGGCGGCGCGGTACTCCTCCTCCATCCGGCCGCCGATGTCCGCGCCGACCTGGGCCACGGCCGCGGCGGCGGCGTCGGGACCCTGCTGCGCCTCGACCGCCCGGGCCAGCTGCACGACCAGCGCGCGCAGGAACGACTCCTTGCCGAACCCGCCCCCGGGCAGCGCCTCGTCCAGCTCCGGAAGAGCACCGACGGTGCTGCGGGGAGGGTCGTGGCTCACCGCGGGGACCCGGTTGACCGGCAGGGTCACCGACACGGTCATGCCGCCGGCCCGGCGCACCTCGGCCGCCAGGCTTGGCGTCACCTGCGAGACGAGGAAGAGCCCGAGCCCCGCCTCGGCCAGGGTCGGGGTCGCCCCCGGGGGCGCGAGAGTGACCGGCTGGCCGAGCCGGGCCGGGTCGAAGCCGGGTCCGAGGTCGCGCACGGTGAGCACGGGCTGCTCCTGGGTCCAGGACAGCGAGACCCAGACCGGTCCGCCGGAGTGGCGCACCGCGTTGCCGACGACCTCGCTCAGCGCGAGCCCGGCATCCTCGACCTCGCTGCCGGGGCCCCCGTGGCGGCGTAGGTAGGCCACGACCTCACGCCGGAGGTCGCCGACGGCGCTCGCCTCATCGGCCCGGAGGAACCAGTCCATCGGGCCATTCTCGTCCCTGGCTGCCGGCGCCGGGAACAATGTTGCTGGTGAGGCGCCCGGTGACGCAGGCGAGCCGGTGCAGGTAGTCGGCCATCCGGTGGGTGGGGGGAGCGGTGAGCGAGGAGCCTTCAGTCCGGCGGCGGTGGTCGGACACGAGCAGCTCCCCTCGACGTGCTGGCGTCCGACCATGCTGCGCGCCGGCGGTGGGTGGCGTCCGCGACTTGGTGGACTCTTGACCCGGCGACCTCAGGCGCCGGGGCGACACTCCCGGAGCGCGACACGGCGACCGCTGCGACCGCAGGCCGCGAACTGCGTTCTGCCTGAATCGTTCCCGCGCTCCCCGAATGGGTCATTCCCGGGCCTTTTCTTGGTCAAGCAGGGTCATTTCGAGTGGCGCAAGCCTTAGAGTCCCGGTCCCATGGGGGACGTGTCACCGACGACGGGTGTGCTCCGGGACCGCCGCTTCCTGCGGCTGGCCGCGGCGCGCACGATCTCGACCCTGGGCAGCGGCTTCGGCCGGGTGGCCCTGGCATTCGCGATCCTGGCCCTGCCCGGCGCCTCCCCTGCACGCCTCTCGCTCGTGCTCGCCGTGCAGGCGCTGCCCGCCCTGGTGTTCGTCCTCGCCGCCGGCGTCATCGGCGACCGCTTCTCCCGCTACCGGCTGATCGTCGGTGCCGAGCTGCTGGCCGCCCTCTCCTGGGCAGCGCTCGCCGCGATGGTGCTCACACGGTGGGCACCGCTGGGCGCCGTCCTCGTCGCCGCGATGCTCTCCGGGCTGGCCAGCGCCCTGCTCATGCCCGCGCTCAACGGGGTGCTGCCCGAGTTCGTCGACCGGGAACGTCTGCAGGTGGCCAACTCCGTCCTTCGGGTCGGCCAGAACCTGGCCATGGTCCTGGGGCTCGCGCTCTCCGGCCTCGTGGTGGCCGCGTTCGGTCCGGGGTCGGCGCTGGCCGTCAACGCGGCGTCGTTCCTGCTCAGCGCCGCCCTGGTGGCCGGCATGAGGCTGCCCTCGCGAGCGCGGCTCGCCGGCTCCTCCCTGTCCGAGCTGCGGCGTGGCTGGCAGGAGTTCGCCTCCCGGCAGTGGCTGTGGGTCGTGGTGGTGCAGTCGTCGTTCGTGCTGGCGTCGATCATGGCCACGGTCGGGGTGCTCGGCCCGGTGTGGTTCGACCATCACCACGGGGGGGCCCGTGCCTGGGCGCTCCTCATCGCCGCGCAGTCGGCCGGCAGCATCCTCGGTGCGGTGGTGGCCGCACGGTTCCGCCCGCGCCGCCCGATCCTCTCCGCGGTCCTGGTGACCTTCACCTGCGCGTTGCCGATGGCCACCCTCGGCCTCGACCTGCCGCTGTGGTCCAGCGTCGTCGCCATGTTCCTGTGCGGCATCGCCGCCGACGTCTTCGCCGTCCTGTGGTTCACCACGATGCAGCGGGAGGTGCCCGAGGAGGTGATGTCGCGGGTGAGCGCCTACGACCTGTTCGGCTCCCTGGCCTTCGCCCCGCTGGGCCTGCTGGTCGCCGGCCCGCTCGCGTCGGCCATCACGACGGCACACGCCCTGCAGCTGTGTGCTGCCGTGGTGGTCGGGGCGACCCTGGTGGCCCTGTGCTCGCCCTCCGTGCGCCGCCTGACCCTGACCGGGGCCGACGCCGCGCCGGTCGAGGAGCGGGCTGAGGCGCCCGTCGAGGAGCTGGCTGAGGCGCCCGCCGAGGATCCGGCTCCCCCCGCCCACCTGGCTGTCGAGGCTCCCGCCCCGGTGGCTGCCGAAGGGCCGGCCGCGGTATCGCTGCCCGGCCCGCCCGAGCCCGGCATCGCCCAGGCGGTCTGAACCGCAGTTCCTGTGGTGCCGCACCCCTCCAGGTGCTGGGATGTCAGGGTGCGCGCCCGCTACCTCGCCGCGGCCACGGCCGTCTGGGTCACGGCATACGTGCTGGTCTACGTCGCGGTCGTCGACCAGCAGGGGGACGCCCCGGTCGCGTGGTGGTACGTCGCGATCCTCGGCGTCGCCGCGGTCTTCCTGGTCGGCGCAGCGGTCGGTCGCGCGCCGATGTTCGTCCTCATCCTGACCGTGGCGGCGCTGGCGGTCGCCTCGATCCTCGCGCTGGCCTCGATCGGGCTGCTGCTGCTGCCCGCGGTGCTCGGGACGGCGGCGGTGATCGGCCTGGGAGGTGCCGAGCGCCCCGGGTGACCCACAGTTTTCCCAGCCGTTACGTGGCGAAACGCAGCCTTGACCTCGCCCGCCTAGCGTCCCGGCCACCGGGAGGAGGCGTCGATGACGATGCGGGCAGGCGTGGTGGGTGCGCTGAGGGACAGCAGGATCGGTATCACGAGCAGTCGCCGCGGCGACGAGCTCGCCGCGCTGCTGGAGCGGCGAGGGGCGCGGGTGGAGGCGGCACCGGCGCTTGCGATCACACCGTGCCCGGACGACGCGGCGCTGCGGGCGGTGACCGCCCGGTGCATCGAGCGCCCGCCGGAGATGCTCATCGCCACCACGGGGCTGGGCATGAGCGGCTGGCTGGAGGCCGCGGCCGAGTGGGGGAGGCGCCGCGAGCTGGTGGCCTCGCTGCGCCGCGCCGAGATCTTCGCGCGCGGGCCACGGTCGGTGGCGGCGCTGCGCTCGGTCGGCCTGCGGGAGACCTGGGCCTCGGACTCGGAGGCCATGGAGGACGTGCTGGCCCACCTCGGCGGCCGTCAGCTGCACGGGCGGCGGATCGTCGTGCAGGAGCACGGCTCCTCCGCGCCCGGCCTGACCGCGACCCTGCGCTCACGGGGCGGCCACGTCAGCACCGCCACCGTGCACCGGTTCACCGTGGCCACGGACCACGAGCCGCTCTACCGCATGGTCGGCCTGGTCGCCGACCGAGAGCTCGACGCCATCACCTTCACCTCCGCCCCGGCCGCGCGGGTGCTGCTCGAGGTGGCCGCGGACACCGGCCGGCACGGCGACTTCCTCACTGCGCTGCGCCGGGACGTGGTCACGGCGTGCATCGGTCCGGTCACCGCCGAGGTGTTCGACGTCTGGGGGGTGCCGACCATCCGTCCCGCCCGGGCCCGGCTGGCCGAGCTGGTCGCCGGGCTGGACGACGCCCTGGCCACCCGCCGCCAGGGCACGCGCCTGGTCGTGGCCGGCCACGAGCTGGTGCTGCGCGGGGAGCAGGTCGTGCTCGACGGGGTCGAGGTGCGGCTCACCCCGGGACCCCGGGCGATGCTGCGCGCCCTGGCCCGACGTCCGGGACACGTCCTGTCCCGCGCCGAGCTCCTGGCGATGCTGCCGGGGGACGGGCTGCGCACCGAGCACGCCGTCGAGGCGACCGTCGCCCGGTTGCGTCGCGCGATCGGGCCGGGGCTCGTGCGGACGGTGACCAAGCGCGGATACCGTCTCGCAGTTCCGCTGTGAGGCCTGGGGCTGCCGTGGCGCCGTTGCCGTTGCGGCCTGCGTCCGCTGGTGGGACGCTGCGTGACGTTGCTGACGGCGAGCCGAAGTTGAGTCCGCGCGACGAAAACGGCAGGCTTGCGCCTTGTGATGCGCGGGGTCGTTGACGAGGGTCTGCTGGAGGCAGCGGGTGAGCTGCGCGACCTCGTGGCAGTCACCCGCTTCCCGATCGACACGGGCGCAGTGGAGGTGGCCAGGGACGCCCAGGCGGCGCTGCTGGATCAGCTCGACGACTATGTCCTGCCCCGCCTGAAGGCCATGGACGCCCCGCTGCTTGCGGTCATCGGCGGGTC
The DNA here is from genome assembly GCF_036391795.1 of Oryzihumus sp. GTDB lineage: Bacteria > Actinomycetota > Actinomycetes > Actinomycetales > Dermatophilaceae > Oryzihumus. The sequence continues at coordinate 30,317 of NZ_DASVZH010000157.1, read as the reverse complement.
CACCGGCGCCGGCAAGTCCACCCTCATCAACTCGATCGTCGGCGCGACGGTCAGCCGCAGTGGCGTGCTGCGCCCGACGACGCGCGCCTCGGTGCTCGTGCACAACCCCGAGGACGACCAGTGGTTCACCAGCCACCGGGTCCTGCCCGGGCTGGAGCGTGTCCGCGGCGGCACGGGCACTGGTGGTCTGCACGCCGTCGACGACCCCTCCGAGGTGCGCCTGGTCGAGTCCCACGCGCTGCCCCCGGGCCTGGCGCTGCTGGACGCCCCGGACATCGACTCGGTCGTGCGGCCCAACCGCGAGCTCGCGGCGGAGCTGCTCTCGGCCGCCGACCTGTGGCTGTTCGTCACGACCTCCTCGCGCTACGCCGACGCGGTCCCGTGGGCGATGCTGCGGCAGGCGGCCGAGCGCGGCACCTCGGTCGCGATCGTGCTCGCGCGGGTGCCCCGCGAGCACATGGACGAGGTCCGCGGCCACCTCAGCGAGATGCTGCGCGGCGAGGGCCTGGCCAGCGCCCCCATCTTCACCATCCCCGAGGCCACCCTGACCCGGGAGGGGCACCTGGCGCCGCAGGAGGTCGCCCGGATCCGGTCCTGGCTGGCCGCGCTGGCGCGCGACGCCAAGGCCCGGTCGATCATCGTCCGCCGCACCCTCGGCGGGGCCCTGGACTCGCTCCGTGACCGGGTCGCCGACCTCGCGGAGGCCAGCCAGGCCCAGCACGACGCCACCCAGGAGCTGCGCCGCACCGCGGCGCGCGCTCACGCCCAGGCGGTCGAGGCCGTGGAGTCGGGCATCAGCGAGGGCAGCCTGCTGCGCGGGGAGGTCCTCGCCCGGTGGCAGCAGCTGGTCGGCACGGGGGAGTTCCTGCGCCACGTCGAGGCCCACATCAGCAGCTGGCGCGACCGCTTCACCTCCGCCGTCAAGGGCACGCCGCCGCCGGCCGCGCCGCTCGGGGAGGCGCTGCAGTCCGGTGTCGCCGAGCTGCTGCGGGCCTACGCCCAGGGTGCCGCCGCGACCACCGCGCGCCGCTGGCGGCAGCTGCCCGGTGGGGCCGCCCTGCTGGAGGAGCACCCCGACCTGGCCCACCCCTCGTCCGACCTCGACGAGCGGGTCGAGCGCCTCGTGCGCGACTGGCAGGGGCAGCTGCTGGAGCTGGTCCGTGCCGAGGGCAAGGACCGCCGCACGACCGCGCGGATCCTGGCCTTCGGCGTCAACGGCCTGGCCGTCGTGCTCATGCTGGTCGTGTTCAGCCAGACGTGGGGCCTGAGCGGGGCCGAGGTCGGCGTCGCCGGTGGCGCCGCGGTCCTGGCGCAGCGCCTGCTGGAGGCGATCTTCGGGGACCAGGCCGTGCGCACCCTCGCGCTCAAGGCCCGCAAGCAACTCATGGACCAGGTCGAGGCGCTCTACGCGCAGGAGCGCCAGCGCTTCGACCGTGCACTCGAGAGCGTGGAAGTGGTGGCATCGCAGGCGAAGCAGCTGACCGACGCGGCCGCAGCGGTGGAGGCCGCGCGGTGAGCATCCTCAAGCTGGGGCCACGCCCCAACATCACCGCCCCGGCGGTGGGGGACCTCGGGGCGCAGGCCGTCGCGCTGCGGGCCGCCCTCGAGGCCGGCGGCAGCCGCTTCGACCCCACCGACCGCCGCATCGCCAAGAGCATCGTCAACAAGGTCGACGAGCGCACTGCGATCACCGGTGGGCACACCGTCGTCGCCCTGGCGGGCGCCACGGGCAGCGGCAAGTCGAGCCTGTTCAACGTGCTGGTCAACGGCGACGTCGCCGACGTCGGCACCCGCCGGCCCACCACGTCGCTTCCGACGGCCGGCGTCTGGGGCGCCGAGGCGGCCACGCGACTGCTGGACTGGCTGGGGGTCGGGCGGCGGCACGCCGTCGAGGGTCACGACGCGGGTGAGGACGCCGACGCGCTCGAGGGGCTGGTGCTGCTCGACCTGCCCGACTTCGACTCCACCAACGCCGAGCACCGGGCCGAGGCGGACCGGGTGCTCGACCTCGCCGACGTCTTCGTGTGGGTGACCGACCCGCAGAAGTACGCCGACGCGCGCCTGCACGACGAGTACATCCGCACCCTCGCCAGCCACGCGGCGGTCACGCTCGTGGTGTTCAACCAGGCCGACCGGCTCTCCCCGGAGTACCTCGCCGCGTGCCGTGCCGACCTCACCCGCCTGGTCCACGAGGACGGCGCCACCGGCGCGGAGGTCATCGTCACCTCGGCGCACACCGGCCAGGGGATCCGCGACCTGCGCCGCGAGCTGGGGGAGGCGGTCAGCCGCCGCACCGCGGCCCAGCAGCGCCTCGCCGGTGACCTGCGGTATGCCGCGGCTCGCCTGCGCGACGCCGTCGCCGACACCGAGCCCAGCCTCGAGGGGGCCGCCGACGGCCCCCTCGTCGAGGCGCTCATCCGGGCCGCCGGGGTGCCGACCATCCTGGCCGCCGTCGAGCGGGACTACCGGCGTGAGGCCTGGGCCCGCACCGGCTGGCCGTTCACCCGCTGGGTGCGCGCCTTCCGGCCCGACCCGCTGACCCGGTTGCGGCTCCAGCCGGAGAAGTCCGACACCGCGGTGCCGGGCATCACGGCCGCGGACGTCCGGGCCGTGCTCGGGCGCTCGTCGTTGCCCCCGGCCACGCCGGCTGCGCGGGCTGCCGTCGACCTCGCCACCCGCGACCTGGTCGACCAGGCCGCCGACGGGCTGCCCCAGCCGTGGGCCGACGCGGTCGCCGACGCGGCCCAGGAGCAGCGTCCCGAGCTGGCCGACGCGCTCGACCAGGCGGTGCTGCAGACGCCGCTGCGGGCGGACAAGCCGCTCTGGTGGGCCGTGACCGGGATCACCCAGATGGTGCTCGCGGCGGCCGCCGTCGCCGGCGCGGTCTGGCTCGGTGTGTTGTCGGTGATGGGCTGGCTGCGCCTGCCCCCGCTGCCCACCCCCTACGTGGGCCCGGTGCCGCTGCCGACCGTGCTGCTCCTCGCCGGGCTGGTGATCGGCTTCGTGCTCGGGTTCGGCTGCCGGTCCGCGGCGCAGGTCGGGGCCCGCCGGCGCAAGGAGCTCGTCGCCGCCCGGCTCGAGGAGGCCGTCACCGAGGTCGCCGACACGCACATCGTCGCTCCGCTGGAGGCCGTGCTGGCCGAGCACCGGCGCACCCGGGAGCTGCTCGCGGAGGCCGGCGCGACGGCCTGACCGCGACGGAAGGACCGCAACCGCCTGAACGGAACGCCGTCGTCCACATGGGGGGCGGTGGTTCGTCCCACCATCCACAGGCCGCACGGGCCCTGGCCCGGCACGTCGTGCAGACCCGAGTCTGGAGGAACCCGCCGAGCGGTCGGCGGGCCACCAGATGAGGGGATGCACAGATGAACGAGAGCTATGTGACCGTCAGCGGCAACGTCGTGGGGGACCCGGTGGTCCGCACCACCCGGGCCTCGGTGCCGTTCGTGACCTTCCGGGTCGCCTCGACGGTGCGCCGGGTGGACGGCAAGACGGGGGAGTACATCGACGGAGGCACAACTACGTCAATGTCACGGCCTTCCGGGCGCTGGGGGTCAACCTCGCCAGCTCGCTGCACAAGGGTGACCCGGTCATCGTCTACGGGCGGATGCGGATCAACCAGTGGGTCAACGGCGACCGCAGCGGCACGTCGGTGGAGATCGACGCCTACAACGTCGGTCACGACCTGTCCCGCGGGCAGTCGCAGTTCACCCGGGTCGCCAAGCCGCAGCTCGACCCGCAGGACCGGCTGGCCGACCCGGCCGTCCAGGAGGCCCACGACGAGCTCGACCGGGTCGACCTCGGGGGCGAGCACGACGGGACGGCCGGCGGCGGGTTCGACCGTCCGGAGGAGGCCGCCGACACCGACGACTACGAGCTGGCAGGTGCCTCCGGCGCCTGAGCGGGGCTGACCTGCCCGGTCGACGGGATCTGATTAACCCGGCGGGGCGTCAGGCAGATAGCCTGACGCCCATGCCCGAGTTCATCTACACCATGACCAAGGCGCGCAAGGCGCACGGCGACAAGGTCATCCTCGACGACGTCAGCATGTCGTTCTACCCCGGCGCCAAGATCGGCGTCGTCGGCCCCAACGGCGCCGGCAAGTCCACGATCCTGAAGATCATGGCCGGTCTGGACCAGCCCTCCAACGGTGAGGCGCGGCTGACCCCGGGCTACAGCGTCGGCATCCTGCTCCAGGAGCCCCCGCTCAACGAGGACAAGACCGTCCTCGGCAACGTGGAGGAGGGCGTGGGCGAGATCAAGGCCCAGCTCGACCGCTACAACGAGATCTCCGCGCTCATGGCCGAGCCGGACGCGGACTTCGACGCGCTGATGGAGGAGATGGGCAAGCTCCAGACGGCGATCGACGCGGCCGATGCCTGGGACCTCGACTCCCAGCTCGAGCAGGCGATGGACGCGCTGCGCTGCCCGCCGCCGGACGCCGACGTGACCGTCCTGTCCGGTGGTGAGCGCCGCCGGGTCGCGCTGTGCAAGCTGCTGCTGAGCAAGCCCGACCTGCTGCTGCTCGACGAGCCCACCAACCACCTCGACGCCGAGAGTGTGCAGTGGCTCGAGCAGCACCTGGCCTCCTACCCGGGCGCCGTGCTGGCCGTCACCCACGACCGGTACTTCCTCGACAACGTCGCCCAGTGGATCGCCGAGGTCGACCGCGGTCACCTCTACCCCTACGAGGGCAACTACTCGACCTACCTGGAGAAGAAGCAGGAGCGCCTGCAGGTCCAGGGCAAGAAGGACGCCAAGCTGGCCAAGCGCCTCAAGGACGAGCTGGAGTGGGTCCGCTCCAACGCCAAGGCCCGCCAGACCAAGTCCAAGTCGCGTCTGGCCCGCTACGAGGAGATGGCCGCCGAGGCCGAGCGCACCCGCAAGCTCGACTTCGAGGAGATCCAGATCCCGCCGGGCCCGCGCCTGGGCAGCGTCGTCATCGAGGTCGACCACCTGCGCAAGGGCTTCGAGGACCGGGTCCTCATCAACGACCTGAGCTTCACGCTGCCGCGCAACGGCATCGTCGGTGTCATCGGCCCCAACGGCGTCGGCAAGACCACGCTGTTCAAGACCATCGTCGGCTTCGAGGAGCCCGACGACGGCACGGTCAAGGTCGGCGAGACGGTCAAGATCTCCTACGTCGACCAGAACCGCGCCGGGCTGGACCCCAAGCGCAACGTCTGGGAGACGGTCTCCGACGGCCTGGACTACATCCAGGTCGGCAACGTGGAGATCCCGTCCCGCGCCTACGTGTCCAGCTTCGGCTTCAAGGGCCCGGACCAGCAGAAGCCGACCGGTGTGCTCTCCGGAGGTGAGCGCAACCGGCTCAACCTGGCCCTGACCCTCAAGCTGGGCGGCAACCTGCTCCTGCTCGACGAGCCCACCAACGACCTCGACGTCGAGACCCTGGGCTCGCTGGAGAACGCCCTCCTGGACTTCCCCGGCTGCGCCGTGGTCATCAGCCACGACCGGTGGTTCCTCGACCGCGTGGTGACCCACATCCTCGCCTACGAGGGCACCGAGGAGGACCCGAGCTCCTGGTTCTGGTTCGAGGGCAACTTCGAGTCCTACGAGAAGAACAAGGTCGAGCGGCTCGGCGCCGACGCGGCACGCCCGCACCGGGTCACCTACCGCAAGCTGACCCGCGACTGAGCCACCCGGCATACCGCGGACACGACGGAGCCCGCGTCCCCTCGAGGGGGCGCGGGCTCCGTGCTGTCTCAGGCGCGGACGAGCCGCTGGGCGAGCTGCCCGTATGCCGTGCCGATGGCGTCGGGGGTGCGCCGGATGCCGGGCTCGTACCAGCGGGCCACGTCGATGCACATCGACAGCAGGGCCAGGGTGGTCCCTGCCACGTCGGGCACCTCGAAGTCGCCGGAGCGGACGCCGGCGGTCAGCACCTGGCGCAGCACGGCGTCGATCTGCTTGCGCTGGGCGAGCACGCGGTCGCGGTGCTCAGGCGACAGGTGGGGGAACTCGTACTGCACGATCCGGGCGGTGCGGAAGTGCTCGGCGTGCCAGCGCGCGAAGTCCGAGACGATCGCGGCCACCTGCTGGGGGGGAGCCGTGGCCCGCTCACGGGCGGCCTGCACCAGCTCCAGTGCGGCCGTGTGGCCCCGGTGGCTCAGCTGGAAGAGCAGGTCCTCCTTGCTGGCGAAGTGCACGTAGACCCCGGCCGGGCTCAGGCCGGCCCGGGCCGCGATGTCCCGGGTGGTCGTGGCGTGGAACCCCTTGTCCGCGAAGGCGTCGGCTGCGGCCTCGATGAGCCGCTGCACGGTCTCCGGGGCCCGGCGAGCCGTCCCGCCCGCCGTGTCGCCGGCGGTCGACGTGGCGTTCGTCATGGTTGACAGCATGGCCCACCTGCCGAAGACTAAGCAAGCGCTTAGTTACTCGGAGGTAGCCCATGCCCCGCAACGTGTACGGCCCCGACCACGAGGCCTTCCGTGCGTCCGTCCGCGAGTTCGTCGAGCGGAGCCTGAAGCCCCGCGCAGAGGACTTCATCGCCGCCAAGTCGATCGACCGTGCCGTCTGGCTCGAGGCCGGCAAGCAGGGCCTGCTGGGCCTGGACATCCCCGAGGAGTACGGCGGCGCCGGCGCCGACGACTTCCTGTTCAACGCCGTCGCGGCGGAGGAGTTCTCGAAGTTCAACGCCGCGGTCTCCTCCTGCTTCGGGATCCACGCCGATGTCTGCCCGCCCTACATCGTCGACCTCGGCACCGAGGAGCAGAAGCAGCGCTGGCTGCCGCGCATGGCCGCAGGCGAGCTGATCTGCGGCATCGCCATGACCGAGCCCTCCGGTGGCTCCGACCTCGCGGCGCTGAAGACCACGGCGGTACGCGACGGTGACGACTGGGTCGTCAACGGCTCCAAGACGTTCATCACCAACGGCTACCAGGGCGACCTGATCATCGTGGCGGCCCGCACCGACCCGTCCAAGGGCGCCAAGGGCATCACGCTGTTCATGCTCGAGACCGGCATGGAGGGCTTCACCCGGGGCCGCAAGCTCGACAAGGTCGGCCAGGAGGAGTCCGACACCGCCGAGCTGTTCTTCGACAACGTGCGGGTGCCCGACGCCAACCGCATCGGCGAGGAGGGCCGCGGCTTCATCGCGATGATGGAGCGCCTGCCGCAGGAGCGGGTCGGCGCCGCCGTGTCCAACACCGCCCACGCGTTCCAGATCCTCGCCGAGACGATCGAGTACGTGAAGGAGCGCAAGGCCTTCGGCCAGCCCGTCGGCACCTTCCAGCACAACAAGTTCAAGATCGCCGAGATGCAGACCAAGCTCGAGGTCACCCAGGCCTACGTCGACGACTGCGTCGCGGCGCACGCGAAGGGCGAGCTCACCGCCGTCGACGCGGCCAAGGCCAAGTGGTGGTCGGCGCAGGTGCAGAACGACGTCCTCGACGAGTGCGTGCAGCTGTACGGCGGTTACGGCTTCATGAACGAGTACCGCGTCGCCCGCGCCTGGCGGGACGCCCGCGTGACCAAGATCTGGGCCGGCTCCAACGAGATCATGAAGGAGCTCATCGGCCGCGACCTCGGCCTGTGACCCAGCGCCTCCGAGTCGTCCTCTGAGCCACCCCCCACCCGAGGAGGAGCCCCTGTGGGCCTGCACGACCACACCGTCGCCATCGTCACCGGAGCCAGCCGCGGCATCGGGTTCGGCATCGCCGAGCGCCTCGTCGCCGAGGGGGCCCGGGTGGTGGTCACCGGCCGCAAGCCCGAGGCGCTCGACGAGGCGGTCGAGCGCCTCGGCGGGGTCGAGCACGCGCTCGGCGTCGCCGGCCACGCCGACGACGCCGACCACCAGGACCAGGTCATCGCCACCGCCCGCGAGGTGTTCGGCCGGCTCGACCTGCTCGTCAACAACACCGGCATCAACCCGTCCTACGGGCCGATGATCGACACCGGGGTCGACACCGCCCGCAAGATCCTCGAGGTCAACGTGCTCAGCGCGTTCGAGTGGACCCGCAAGGCGGTGCGCAGCGGCCTCGGCCAGCTCGACGACCGCGGGCGCCCGACCGGCGCGGTGGTCAACGTCGCCTCGATCGCCGGGCTCGGCGCCACCGGGATGCTCGGCTGGTATGCCGTGTCCAAGGCCGCCCTGATCCACCTCACCACCGAGCTCGGGCACCAGCTCGGGCCGGAGGTGCGCGTCAACGCCGTCGCCCCGGCCGTGGTCAAGACCCAGTTCGCGGAGGCGCTCTACGCCGGACGTGAGGAGAAGGTGGCGGCGGCCTACCCGCTCAAGCGGCTCGGGGTGCCGGAGGACGTCGCCGGCGCGGTGTCGTTCCTGCTGTCGCGGGACGCCTCCTGGATCACCGGCCAGACGCTGGTGATCGACGGCGGCGTCACGCTGGGCGGCGCCCTGTGACCCGCTTCGACGGCCAGGTCGTCGTCGTCACGGGCGGCGGCCGAGGCATCGGCGAGGCCTACGCCCGGCGGTTCGCCGGGCTCGGCGCCACCGTGGTGGTCAACGACCTCGACGCCGAGGCCGCCCACGAGGTCGCGCGGGCGGTCGGCGGCCTCGCCGTCCCCGGCGACGCCTCCACCGAGGCCGGGGTCGACCTGCTCATCGGCACGGCGCGTGCGCAGGCCGGGCCGGTCGACGTGTTCTGCGCCAACGCCGGCGTCGCCCGTGGCGGCCTCGAGGACGTGGACGAGAAGGCGTGGGAGACCTCCTGGCAGGTCAACGTCATGGCGCACGTGCGTGCCGCCAAGGCGCTGGTGCCGTCGTGGGTGGCCCGCGGGCAGGGCACGTTCGTCTCGACCGTGTCCGCCGCAGGCCTGCTGTCCATCCCGGGTGCCGCGCCCTATGCAGTGACCAAGCACGCGGCATACGCGTTTGCGGAGTGGCTGTCGATGACCTACGGGGACAAGGGGATCGGCGTGCACGCGGTCTGCCCGCAGGGAGTGCGCACGCGCATGCTGGAGGACTCCGGCGATGCCGGCAAGGCGCTCATGGAGGCCTCCGCGGTCGAGCCCGGGGTCGTCGCCGACGCGCTCCTGGACGCGATCGAGTCGGGCCGGTTCCTCGTCCTGCCCCACCCCGAGGTGGGGCCGATGTATGCCGGTCGCGCCGCAGACCCGGACCGCTGGCTGGAGGGCATGCGCCGGCTGGCGTCGGCGCTGCCGGCCTCGAGGATGGGGGAGCGGTCCTGATGCGCGCGTGGCAGGTCGGCCGGCTCGGTGAGCCGGCCGAGGTGATGGAGCTCGCCGACGTGAACGGGCCCGTGGTGCAGCCCGGTCACGTCGTGGTCGACGTGGCGGCCGCCGCGCTGAACTTCCCTGACGTGCTGATGGCGCGCGGGGAGTACCAGGTGCGCCCGCCCCTGCCGTTCGTGCCGGGTGTGGAGGTCTGCGGCCGGGTCGTCGAGGTCGGCGAGGGCGTGTCCGGGGTCGCGGTCGGTGACCGGGTCGTCGGCACGTCGGCGCCGCCGGCGGGTGGGCTGGCCGAGCGCGCGCTCATGCCCGCAGCAGCGGTGTTCCCTGCCCCGAAGGCCCTCGACGACGCGGAGGCGGCCGCGCTGACGATCGGCTACCAGACGGCATACGTAGGGCTGGTGCGTCGCGCGGGCCTGCGCCCGGGGGAGACCCTGCTGGTCCACGCGGCCTCCGGCGGCGTCGGGTCGGCAGCGGTGCAGGTCGGCAAGGCGCTCGGCGCCCGCGTGATCGCCGTGGTCGGCGGCGCGGAGAAGGTCGCTGTGGCCACCGGTCTGGGCGCCGACGTCGTCCTCGACCGGACCGCCGTGGACCTCGTGTCGGCGTTGAGGGACGCGGCTGGTCGCGGCGGCGTCGACGTGGTGTTCGACCCGGTGGGCGGGGCTGCCTACGAGGCGTCGACCAGGGTCATCGCCTTCGAGGGGCGCGTCGTCGTGGTCGGTTTCGCGGGCGGCACCATCCCGGCGCCGGCGCTCAACCACGCGCTCATCAAGAACTACTCGATCCTCGGCCTGCACTGGAACCTCTACCTGCAGCGTGAGCGCGCCGTGGTGGAGGAGGCGCACCGGCAGCTCACCGCGTGGGCCGACGAGGGCCGCATCGCGCCGCTGGTCTCCCAGCGGCTGCCGTTCGAGCAGGCTGTCGAGGGACTGACCCGGCTGGCGCAGGGCCGCACGACCGGCCGTGTCGTCGTCCTGGCCCCCGCCTGACCCTGCGCCAAGGTTGGTCCGGACATGCGTCAGCCCGCGTTTCGGGCCCCGGAGGGACGCGAAACGCGGGCTGAGCGGTGTCCGGTGGCGACAGCGCCTCAGTCCTGCGGGCCGCCGGCGACGTAGATGACCTGGCCGGAGACGAAGCCGGCCCCCTCGGAGGTGAGGAACGAGATCGTCGCCGCGATGTCCTCCGGCTGACCGACCCGCGCCACCGGGATCTGCGTCGCGGCGCCGGCGACGAAGTCCTCGAAGGAGACCTTCATCCGCTCGGCCGTCGCCTTCGTCATCTCGGTGACGATGAAGCCCGGCGCGACCGCGTTGGCGGTGACGCCGAAGCGGCCCAGCTCGATGGCCAGGGTCTTGGTGAAGCCCTGCAGGCCGGCCTTGGCCGCGGAGTAGTTGACCTGGCCGCGGTTGCCCTGGGCCGAGGTGGAGGACAGGTTGACGATGCGGCCGAACTTCTCGGCCGTCATGTGCGCCTGGACCGCCTTGGTCATGAGGAAGGCGCCGCGCAGGTGCACGGCGATCACGGCATCCCACTCCTCCACCGTCATCTTGAAGATGAGGTTGTCGCGGATGATGCCGGCGTTGTTGACCAGGATCGTCGGCGCACCGAGCTCCTCGGCCACGCGAGCGACCGCCGCCTCGACCTGCTCGGGCTGGCTGACGTCCACGCCCACCGCGATGGCCCGGCCCCCGGCCTCGGTGATGGCCGAGACGGTCTGGGCGCAGGCGGCCTCGTCGAGGTCGAGGACGGCCACGGCGTGACCGTCGGCGGCCAGCCGGATCGCGGTGGCGGCGCCGATGCCGCGGGCCGCGCCCGTCACGATGGCGGTGCGCTGCGGGGTGGTGCTCACGGATGCCTCCTGGGGCGGTGGGTGGTGAATCGTGGTGGCAGCAAAGACTTCTCAGCCGAGGGCCTGGCGTCCGGCCTCGACGAGCGGGGCGACGACCTCGCCGATCCGCTCGAAGCCGGGCCCGACGGTCTGGCCGTGCGCGTAGCGGTAGTGGATGCCCTCGCAGATCACGGCGAGCTTGAAGTAGCCCAGCGCGGTGTACCACGGCAGGGGAGTCACATCGAGGCCGGTGCGCACGGCATACCGCTCGAGGAGCTCCTCCATGGGCGGGAAGCCGTTGTGCGGGCCCATCCCGTCGGAGACGACGCCGGCGACACCGCGGGTCGGCAGGGCGTAGACCGGCAGCAGCCCGAGGTCGCACAGGGGGTCGCCGAGCGTGGCCATCTCCCAGTCGAGCACGGCGCGGATGCGCTGGTCCGGGCCGACGATGGCGTTGTCGAGGCGGTAGTCGCCGTGCACGATCGTGGCCCGCTGGCTGGCGGGGACCCGGGCGGCCAGGTCGGCGGCCAGCTCCTCGATCCCCGGTATGTCGCGCGACCGGGACCGCTGCAGCTGCTGGCCCCAGCGCCGCACCTGCCGCTCGAGGAAGCCCTCGGGGTGGCCGAAGTCCTTCAACCCCAACGAGTCCGGGTCCAGGGCGTGCAGGTCGGCGAGGGTGTCGATGAGGTGGTGGGCGAGCTCGGCCCGGTCCTCGCGGGAGCGCCCGGCCAGGTCGGCGTCGGTGCGCAGCACCTCGCCCTCGACGAGCTCCATGACGTAGAAGGGCGCGCCGACGACGTCGGGGTCCTCGCACAGCGCGACCATGTGCGGCACCGGGACGGCGGTGTCGCGCAGGGCCGACATCACGCGGTACTCGCGGGTCATGTCGTGGGCGGTGGCCAGCACGTGACCCAGGGGCGGCCTACGCACCACCCACGCCCGGGCTCCGTCGGTGACCCGGTAGGTGAGGTTGGACTTGCCGCCGGCGATGAGGTCGGCCTGGAGCGTCATCGAGCCGTCCGCCGGGCCCACGACCGGCGCCATGAAGCGCGCCAGCGCAGCGAGGTCGAGCCCGTCCACCATGGGCCCGACCTTACTGAGCGCTTGCTTAGTCGGAAACCCCGGCCCGCGTGACCATGGTCATGGGACCGGGCCACCCGGCATACCGTCGGGGCCGGTCAGCGCTGCTTGCCCTCGACCCAGCCGGACCCGGCCGACTCCTTGATCCGCAGCATGCCCTCCTGGGCGACCGTCGCGACGAGCACGCCGTCGGCGCTGAACATGCGGCCGGTGGCCAGGCCGCGCCCGCCGGAGGCCGAGGGAGAGTCCTGGGTGTACAGCGTCCAGTCGTCGGCGCGCGCCGGTCGGTGGAACCACATGGCGTGGTCCAGGCTGGCCGGTCGCAGCCGCGGGTCGGCCCAGGCGATGCCGTGCCTGCGCAGCACCGGCTCGAGTAGGGAGTAGTCGGAGCAGTAGGCCAGCACCGCGGCGTGCAGCAGCGGGTCGTCGGGCATCCGCGAGGTCGCCTTGAGCCACACGCTCTGCCGGGCCGCGTGCTGGCGCCCGGGGTTGACGTAGATCGCGCCCTCGACGTGGCGCAGGTCGATGGCCCGGCGCGTGGACCAGAACAGCGCCGCCGGGTGGTCGATGTCGGCGAGCTCCTCCGCGGCCGTCGGCAGCATCTCCGGGTCCGGGGAGGCGGGCATCGGCTCCTGGTGGTCCAGGCCGTCGGCCTCGGTCTGGAACGAGGTGATCATCGACAGGATCGGCTTGCCGTACTGGATCGCGTGCACCCGTCGGGCCGAGAAGGACGCCCCGTCGCGCAGCCGCTCGACGGCGAAGCGGATGGGGTGGCTGGAGTCGCCGGCGCGCAGGAAGTAGCCGTGCAGGGAGTGGATGTGCCGGGGGGCGCCCCCGACGTCGGCGACGGTGCGGCCGGCCGCGATGATCGACTGCGCCAGCACCTGCCCGCCGAACACCCGGCCGTGCGGCTGGGGCTGGCTGCGCCCGACGAACACGTCCGCCGAGGACTCGCCGAGATCGGATTCGGCGTCGTCGGGGGCGTCGACGCTGATGTGCGCCAGGCCCGCGGGCCGGAGGTCGAGGACGTCGAGGAGGTCCTCGAAGGGGTCGGCGAGCGAGCCGTCGTCAAGCGTCGTGGTCACAGCGAGACGATATCCGGCGCCTGCGATGATGGGTCGCATGCCTGCCCGCCCGTACCACGTCGACGTGCCCCTGCGATGGTCCGACATGGACGCCTACGGCCACGTCAACAACGTCCAGTTCCTGCGACTGCTCGAGGACGCCCGGGTCATCGGCTTCCAGGAGTGGTTCGGCCAGGACCGCTCGATGCTCAACGAGGGCGTGCTCGTCGCCCGGCACGAGATCGAGTACCTCGCGCCGCTGGAGTTCCGCCACGCCCCGATCGCCGTGGACATGTGGGCCACCTCGGTCTCCGGCGCCAGCTTCGACCTCGCCTACGAGGTGCGCGACCCCGAGGGCTACGGCACCAGCCTGTATGCGCGGGCCGAGACGACGCTCGTCGCCTACGACTTCGCGACCGCCTCGCCGCGACGGCTGCGGACCGAGGAGCGCGAGAAGCTGCGCTCGGTCTCCGGCGAGCCCGTGCCGTTCCGCTGGCGTGCCAAGGGGTCCCGCGCGTGAGCACCCTGCGCTTCCCCGACGTCGAGGCGCTGGCCGACCTGGCCACCTTCGTCGCCCGCGCCCGCTCGCTCGACGCCGACGGCGCGGTCCGGCTCCAGGCCCGCGGGCTGGTCCTCGCGGCCTACGTCGGGGTGCTGCCCGGACACGGGCTGATGGCCGACGGTGCCGTCATCGGCATGCGGGTCATGCCGTTGGCCGAGCCGGCCGAGCTCGACACGACCGTGCCGCTGGCGGGGATCACCGACCGGCTGGCCCGCACCGGCACGACCGAGGCACGCACCCTCGAGGTCCCCCCGACGACGGTCAGCGCCGGGTGGGCCGCCGTGGCCCCGCCGCGACAGGGCTGGGAGCGGGTGGGCGAGCTGCCCGCCGCGGCCCTGAAGGCCGTTGCCACGCAAGGCATCGCGGAGATCGCCCAGGGTGCGCCGACCGGCTCGGGGAGCCACGCCGTGACCTCGCTGCGCGAGCGGGTGTGGAGCCGGATGACCGAGACCGTGCCGCCGGTGCCCGCGGGGGCGGCGTTCGCGGCCTACGCGCTGGGCTTCCTCGGCGCGGGCGAGGCCGCGGTGTTCATGCTGGGCAGGTGGACCCGGGTGTCAACGCAGGCCGGTCACGTCCTGCTGCGGTGACCGCCGAGCACGACGAGAGCCGCGACGACCGCCATCCCTGACCAGATCAGGACGAACACGCCCGTGTCGTGGCCGTTCGTGTGGTGCAGTGCGGCGAACACCGCGCCGGACGTCGCGATCCCGAGCACGCTGCCGAGGGCGTCGGCGAGCTGCAGGGCGGAGGAGGCACGGCCCCGCTCGGCCTCGGAGGCCAGCTGCAGCGAGAGCACCGACGTGGTCGACATGGCCAGTCCCATGCCCAGCCCGGCGAGGACCTGGCAGAGGCCGACCAGCACCGACGGCAGGCCCGCGGCGGCGACGACGGCCATGCCCGCGATCCCCAGTGTCAGCGACGAGCCGCCGGCCATGACCAGGCCGGTGCGCCGGTGCAGGAACGCGTCGCGCCCCTGCACCCAGGACCCGAACGACCAGCCCAGGGCGCCGATGGTGAGCACGATGCCGGCCTCGGTGGGCTTGAGGTGGCGCTGCGAGACCAGCATCAGCGGGACGAACGCCAGGCTGCCGTTGAACGCCGCGGTCAGCAGGAAGCGGCTGAGCACCACCGACGGCAGCCCCCGGGCCAGGCGCAGGGTGCCCCGCGGGAGCAGGCGCGGGGCGGTGGTGCCGAGGACGGCGACGCCCAGGGCCGTGAGGATGATCGGCCAGGCCTGCGGCGGGACGAGTTCCTGAGAGCCCCACTGCAGCGCCGCGGCGGCGGTCGCCACGCCGAGCCCGAGCCAGGCGGTGCGCCGGTGGGCGGCCCGCTCGTCGGCCGGGACGTCGCGCCGGTCGCACTCGTCGGCGAGGCGCGACCGTTGTGAGAGCACGGCCAGCAGGGTCAGGGCGACGGCGGGGACGACGACGAGGAAGACCCAGCGCCACGACAGCTGGGTGGCCAGCCACCCGGCGACGGGCGGCCCGACGAGCGCCGGCAGCACCCACGCCGCCGACACCCACGTGAACACCTTGGGACGCAACGCATCGGGGTAGGCCCGGCCGATCACGACGTAGAGCGCGACCACGACGAGGCCTCCGCCGAGGCCGGCGACGAACCGGCCGGCCAGCAGGACGGGGAAGCTCGTCGCGAGCCCGGCCACCGCCGACCCGCCGGCCAGCAGCGCCTGTCCGGCGATGAGCCCGGGCAGCGGCCCGCGCCGGTCGCTCCACACCCCCGCCATCACGATGCCGAGCAGCTGCGCGGTGAGCATCACCGAGAACGCCAGGCTGTAGGAGCGCACCGCGTCGAGCTCGCGCGCCACCACCGGCATCGCCGTGGAGATCGCCATCGCCTCGAACGCGACGGTGGTCACCAGGGCCACGATGGCCAGCGTCACCAGCCGGTATGCCGGGGCCATGGGTCCGCGGGCCGGCGCCAGGGCGGTGGTGGCCGGGCTCAGGTCGTGCGTCGTCGCAGTCATGTCGTCCATGGCACGACATCAAGTGCGCTTGAGGTCAAGGCGACGAACATGCCTGTGACGCTAGCCCCTCGCACCGACACGTGGCTCGGCATTTCTCCGCTTGGCGCTGACCGCCTTGCCTCGTCCGAACGCACCAAATCCGTCGAATCAGGCCCGGATCGGGGCCGAGACGACGGATTTGGTGCGTTCGGTCAGGTGCAGGTGAGGGTCAGAGGCGCGCCCAGACCGTGGTGTCGGTCCCCACGGTGCCGTCGGCGCCCAGCGGAGCGCTGGACAGCAGCACCGAGGCGGCCTCGGGCAGGGCGACGTCCGCGCTGCCGAGGTTGGTCACCACGAGGGTGCGCTCCCCGGCCGCGTCGACGACGAACGCCACGACGTCCTCGCCGTAGCCCTCGACCCACGTGAACGAGCCCACGCCGAGCGCCCGCTCACGACGGGTGGCGAGCAGCGCGCGGTACAGCTCGAGGGTGGAACCCTCGAGGCCCTCCTGCTGGTCCACGGCATACCGGCCGTAGACCGCGGGCTGGGGCAGCCACGTGTCCGCCGACGGGCCGAATCCGAACGCGGGGCGGTCGGCCTCCCACGGCAGCGGCACCCGGCAGCCGTCGCGGCCGCGCTCGGTCTGGCCGGAGCGCTCCCAGGTCGGGTCCTGGCGGAACTCGTCGGGCATGTCGGTGGAGTCGGGCAGGCCGAGCTCCTCGCCCTGGTAGAGGTAGGCCGAGCCGGGCAGCGCCAGCATCAGCGCGGTCGCGGCGCGGGCCCGGCGCAGGCCCAGCTCGCTGTCGGGCTGCGGGTCGCCGATGCCGATGCCGTTGGGGCGCTTGCTGCCCACCGGCAGGCCGAGCCGGGAGGCGTGACGGACGACGTCGTGGTTCGACAGCACCCAGGTCGACGGCGCGCCGACCGAGTCCGCCGCCGCGAACGAGGAGGTGATCACCGTGCGCAGGTCCGCGGCGACCCACTGGGTGGTGAGGAAGTCGAAGTTGAACGCCTGGTGCATCTCGTCGTCGCGGACGTAGCGCACCGCCCGCTCCTGCGGGTGGACCCACGCCTCGGCGCACAGGATGCGGTCGCGGTTGCGGTCGACCGTGTCACCCTCGACCGGGTTGTAGGCGTCCAGGATCCGGCGCCAGCGCTGGTAGATCTCGTGGACGCGGTCCTGGTCCCACATCGGGGGCCGGCGCTCGTCGTGCTCCTCGTCGGCGCCGCCGAGCATCTCCTGGGACTCCTCCCAGTCCGGCAGGCCGTCCTCCTTGATCAGGCCGTGCGCCACGTCGACGCGGAAGCCGTCCACGCCGCGGTCGAGCCAGAAGCGCAGGATGTCCTCGAACTCGGCGCGGACCTCGGGGTGCTCCCAGTTGAAGTCGGGCTGCTTGGGGTCGAAGAGGTGCAGGTACCACTGGCCGGGGGTGCCGTCGGCGTCGATGGTGCGGGTCCAGGCCGGGCCGCCGAAGACGCTGCGCCAGTCGTTCGGCGGCAGCTCGCCGGACTCACCCTGGCCGTCGCGGAACATGTAGCGCTCGCGCTCGGGGCTGCCCGGGCCGGCGGCCAGTGCGGCGCGGAACCACGCGTGCTCGTCGGAGGAGTGGTTGGGCACGAGGTCGACGATGACCTTCAGCCCGAGCTCGTGGGCGCGCGCCAGCATGGCGTCGGCGTCGGCCAGCGAGCCGAACAGCGGGTCGATGTCGCGGTAGTCGGCCACGTCGTAGCCCGCGTCGGCCTGGGGCGAGGTGTAGAACGGCGAGAGCCAGATGGCGTCCACGCCCAGCTCGCGCAGGTAGGGCAGGCGCGCGGTGATGCCGGGCAGGTCACCGATGCCGTCGCCGTTGGCGTCGGCCCAGGACCGCGGGTAGATCTGGTAGATCACCGCGTGCCGCCACCACGGGGAGTCCGCAGCGCTGCCGGCGTGCGTCGGGTGGGCGGCCGGGGTCACGTCGGTCGCGGGGACGACGGTCGGGTCGAGTGTGGGGGAGGCAGTCACGGTGGGCCATCTTTCACCAGCCTGCGCCCTCGGCCAAAGCCGACTCGCAAGTTCTTGCAGTGTGAGCAAGAACTTGCAGGCAGTCCGGTATGCCGTGCCGTCGCCGGAGGAGGTGGGTGTCGGGCACCCCGACCGGGCGATTTGCAGGTTTCTGCAAACGAGTGGCCCGCGGGTGAGGTCCTGACGCAACATCGTCACGCAGCACAAACGCGCGGCCTCGGGGGGAGGCCGTCGGGAGGCGCACGGTCGGGCACTGGCGGAGGGGCCAGTGCCCGACCGGCTCTGTCTCGGTGGCGATGAGCGTCGCCACGACCGTCAGGAGCCGGCCAGACGCACCCCGGCCTGGTAGCGGCTGCGCGCGTCCACGGCCTGCATGAGCAGACGGACCTCCGAGGCTACGGTCCTCAGCGAGACGCCCAGAGACCGAGCCATCGCGCCGTCGGTGAGGCCGTCGACCAGGCCGAGAGCGATCCGGCGCTGGCGGTTGCTGAGGAACACTGCCGAGGAGGGCAGCTGCACGGACGCGGCCTCGGTGCTCCGCCAGAGGCTGCAGGCCGCTTCCACAGTGGTCGGGTCCCACACCAGCCACCCGGACCTGCTCCCGGGGGTGACCCGGGGGCCGTCGATGACCACCCGTTCCTCGTCCACCAGGAGCATCTGCAGCAGGACCGGCGCGACGCGCATCTGGTGGCGCAGCAGGACCTCTGGCGCCGCGATGGGCCGGTGGGTTGCCGTCTCGTCGACGATGGTGCGCAGGTCGAGCCCCCGGCGGCGGCTGCGCTCGTCCGCCTCGGTGTGCAGGGTCCGGGGATCCCCGGGCTCAGGTGCCAGGGCCCACACAGAGCGTCGTGTCTCCTGCTCCAGCTGCTCGAAGGTCGCCCGCACCTCGTTCCCGGTGGAACCCAGCAGCCTCGCCCGGCCCGAGGCAGGATCCGCCGTCACCGCAGCGACAGCGGCCGCCACGCACCGGCTCAGGTGCGCCGAGCGTTCGGCGATCTCCGGCCACGCGTCGCTGAAGGTCATCCAGGCACCGTAGCCGGGGTCACCGGTCGAAGAGGCGCATCGCGGTCTGGTAGCGGGTGGTCGACCCGGTGGCGTCCATGAGGGCGCGTACCTCGGAGGCGACGGTCCGCAGGGACACGCCCAGCTCCCGGGCGATGGTGGCATCCGTGTGTCCGTGCAGGAGCTGGGCGGCGATCGCCCGCTGCCGGTCGGTGAGGACGATGACGTCTTCGGGCAGGGAGACCGCACTGCGCACCGTCACGTTCCACAGATCGACCGCAGCCTCCACGACCGGCGGATCGGGGTAGAGCCAGCACGACGGGCTGGCGGAGGCACCGAGCCTTGGACCGTGCAGGAGCACCGCTCGCTCATCGATCAGGATCATCTGCAGGAAGACGGGCGCGACGAACACGAGATCGGCCAGCCCCGGCGTCGCCGCCACCGGCGCGTTCAGGGCTCGCAGGTCGACGACGACCTTCATGTCCATGCCTCGGGCACTGCTGCGCGCGTTGGCGGCGGCCTGGAAGCCGCGCGGGTCGGCGGCGCCAGGAGACAGCGTCCAGACCGAGCGGGTGGCGAGCCGCTCCAGGGACAGCATCCGCGACCGGGCCTCGGGGGCGTCCCGGCCCAGCATCTGCAACCGATCCAGGCTGACCTGACCCGCGTCCACTGGCTCCGCGAGAGCGGTCGGGGGCAGCGAGCCGATCGCCCTCGCCGCACGTTGCCTCAGGGTGGCCGACGCCCCGCTGATGGCTGCCCACTCCTTCGGGAGGCGGGGGTTCGCGGAGCCGGCCGAGCCTTGCTGCGTGGGTCCCGCTGTCATGCGCGCGCTGGCATCCTGCACGCCGAGGGCGTTCCTGCCCGTCCCGGAGAGGCAAAGGTCATACCTTCACCGTAGCGACTCTCACGGACGGTGCAGCCGCATCGCGGCCTGGTAGCGGCTGCTCGCTCCCACCGCCCTCATGAGGAACCGGACCTCGGCGGCGACGGTGCGGGTGGACACGCGTAGGCGGCGAGCGATCGCCGCATCGGTCTCACCGTCGATGAGCCCGCTGGCCACCGCGCGCTGACGGTCCGACATCACCAGCGCCTCCGCCGGCAGCGGCGCCGACCGCGCCCACGTCTCCTCCCAGAGGGCACAGGCCGCAGCGGTGATGCCCGGCTCGTCCATCAGCCAGCCGGACGGGCCGCCGAACGGTCGCAGCACCGGCCCCTCGACGACCACCAGGTGCTCGTCCAGCAGCATCATCTGCACCTGGACCGGAGCCAGGCGCACGCGGTCGCGGGAGGCCTGGTCCGCGGCCGCGATCGGGCGGGTCAACGCCACGAGGTCCAGCACCAACCGCAGGTCGATGCCCCGGGCCCGGCTGGCGTTGTTGAGGTCGACGGCCAGGCTGCGCGGGTCGGCCGACCCCGGCGACAGCTTCCAGGCGGAGCGCCGGGTGCCCGGTTCCAGGCCGGCCAGGGACGCCCGGACGGCGGCGGCGTCCTCGCCCAGGAGCCGGACCCGGCCGGCGTCGACCCGGCCGGTCAGCGCCTGCCCGATGAGCCGGGCTGTCCGCGAGGACAGCTCCCCCGTGAGCTCGGTGATCGCAGCCCAGTCGTTCGCGACATCGCGTCCGGGAGTGGGCGCGGCCCCCGAGCCGGCCAGGTCGGTGCCCGCTGTGTCAGCGGAGTCTGCCCCCTGCTCCACCTCAGTCCTCCAGGCTGTTGACCAGCGAGTGCGCGGCGCGGTCGAGGTAGTCCCGCAGGATGAGGTCGTCCGCGGGCGCCAGCTGCAGCGTGTCCACGGCCGCCATCATGTGCTTCAGCCACCGGTCCCGCTGGGCGGGGGTGACCTTGAAGGGGTGGTGCCGCATGCGCAGCCGGGGGTGGCCCCGCTCCTGGGAGTAGGTCGTCGGGCCGCCCCAGTACTGCTCCAGGAAGAGGCGCAGGCGTGCCTCCGCCGGCGCGAGGTCCTCCTCGGGGTAGAGCGCTCGCAGCTCGGGGTCGGCGGCCACGCCGACGTAGAACTCGTGCACCAGCCTGGCGAACGTCTCGTGGCCACCCACCTGGTCGTAGAACGTCGTCACGCCGGCCATTGTCTCAGCATCGGCGGTCAGGGCTCGTTGCCGACCACCACCCGCCAGTCCGCGCCGGCGAACCCCTCGGGCAGCAGGTCTCAGCTGCGCAGGGCACCGCCACCGTAGGGCGGCAGCACCTGCGGCGCGCGGATCCCGGCCCGGTCGAGCGTGGCCTTGACCCGCTCGCGCAGCTCGCGCGATACGGGGACGTTCTCGTTCGCGGCGCACCGGGCGACGATCCGCACGGTGACCACGCCGCCGGTCATCGACTCGACGCCGACCACCTCCGGCTCGTCGAGCAGGCGCCGGGACCAGGTCTCGTCGTCGTTCATCGCCTGGGCGACCTCGCGGATGAGCGGCAGCACCTTGTCGAGGTCCTCGTCGTAGGGGACCGGTACGTCCACCAGTGCCGTCGACCAGCCCTGGGACCGGTTGCCGACCCGGATGATCTCGCCGTTGCGGACATACCAGATGACGCCGCTGAAGTCGCGGACCCGCGTGATCCGCAGGGTGACGTCCTCGACCTCGCCGATCACCTCACCGGTGTCCACGATGTCGCCGACGCCGTACTGGTCCTCGGCGATCATGAAGATGCCGGAGATGAAGTCCTTGACCAGGCTCTGGGCACCGAAGGCGATGGCGACACCACCGACACCGGCGGAGGTGAGCAGCGGCGCGAGGGGGAGTCCCACCTCCTGCAGCACGGTCAGCAGGGTGACGACGAAGATCACGACGGTGGCGATGCTGCGCAGCAGGGTGCCGAGGGTCGTCAGGCGCTGGCGCTGGCGCTCACGCACGACCCCCGTGGCGTGGGCGAGGACCATGACCTTGCGTCGAGGCACGGCATCGTCCGGACGTGGCGAGGTCTTCACCGCGCCGCTGCGCAGCAGCCGCGCGATGAAGCGGTGGACCAGCCAGCGCGCGAGGAGACCGACGAGGATCGTGACCATCACCTTGAGCGGGGTGCCGGAGAGCCACGCCCAGAAGCCGCCCCACGTCAGGGCGTCGAGCTGCTTGAGGATTCCGTTCAACAACGCCATGGCCCCATCCTTGCGAAGGGAACGGTGAGTGCCGAATCGTCACTCGTGAAAGAGTGGTGGCTCGCGACACATCTCACAGGAAGGGGTTCCGTGAGCACTCCCGCACCGTCGCCGGAGCTCACCGAGCTGGCGCGCGCTCACGGCGTTGCCACGGAGTACTGGGACTGGCAGGGCAACCACGTGGTCGTCAGCGAGTCGACGATCGTCGCCGTCCTGGCCGCGCTGGGCGTCGACGCCTCGACCGGGGACCGCGCACGGGCGGCGCTGGAGGCGGCGGAGCTGCGGTCCTGGCGGCAGGTGCTGCCGCCGGTGGTGGTGTGCCGGCAGGGCTGGACGCCCTGGGTGCCGGTCCACCTCGACGACGGGGCGTCGGTCCAGGTCTGGCTCACCCTCGAGGGAGGTGGCCGGCGCGAGGTCCGGCAGGTCGACCGCTGGGTGGAGTCCCGCCAGGTCGACGGGCGCGCCGTCGGGGAGGCCACGTTCGAGATCCCCGGGGACCTGCCGCTGGGCTGGCACACGTTGCACGCCCGCCTCGAGGGCGGCGCCGTCACGACGCCCCTGGTCGTCACCCCGACCCGGCTCACCCTGCCTGCGGCGCTCACGGGGGACCACCGGGCCTGGGGCCTGATGACCCAGCTGTACTCCGTGCGGTCGCGGCGGTCCTGGGGCGTGGGTGACTTGGCCGACCTCGGCGACATGGCCGCCTGGGCTGCGGCCGATCTCGGCGCCGACTTCGTGCTGGTCAACCCGCTGCACGCGGCCGAGCCGGTGGCCCCGATGGAGCCCTCGCCCTACCTGCCCACGACGCGCCGGTTCGTCAACCCGATCTACATCCGCGTGGAGGACATCCCCGAGGTCGCCTACATGTCGGCGGCGGAGCGGCAGTTCCTGGAGTGGCACGGCGACGACGCCCGGGCGCTCAACGAGTCCGACACCATCGACCGGGACGCCGCCTGGGAGCACAAGCAGGTCGCGCTGCGGCACGTCTTCCACCAGCCGCGCTCGGCCCGCAGGGAGCGCGCCTTCGCGGCCTTCTGCGACCGCGAGGGCCAGGGCCTGGTCGACTTCGCCACCTGGTGCGCTCTGGCCGACCGGCTCGGCCTGCCGTGGACGGAGTGGCCCGAGGAGCTGCGGGACCCGCGCGGCGAGGCCGTGGCCCGGATGCACCACGACATCGCCGAGGACGTGCAGTTCCACCGCTGGCTGCAGTGGGTCGTCGACCAGCAGCTCGAGCAGGTGCAGCACGACGCGCGGGAGGCCGGCATGGCCCTGGGCGTGGTTCACGACCTGGCCGTGGGCGTCCACCCCGAGGGCGCGGACGCGTGGGGGCTGGCCGACGCGCTCGCCCGGGACGTGACCGTCGGCGCGCCGCCGGACCAGTACAACCAGATGGGCCAGGACTGGAGCCAGCCGCCGTGGCGCCCGGACCGGCTCGAGGCGCTCGGCTACGCGCCGTACCGCGACATGCTGCGCACCGTGCTGCGGCACGCCGGTGGGATCCGCGTCGACCACGTGATCGGGCTGTTCCGGCTGTGGTGGGTCCCGGCCGGGAAGGCCCCCAGCGAGGGCACCTACGTGCGCTACGACCACGAGGCGCTGGTGGGCATCCTCGCGCTGGAGGCTCACCGCGCCGGGGCGCTGGTCGTGGGGGAGGACCTCGGCGTGGTCGAGCCCTGGGCCCGCGACTACCTCAAGGAGCGCGGCATCCTCGGCACCTCGATCCTGTGGTTCGAGAAGGACGAGGGCGGCGCGCCCCTGCCCGCCGAGCGCTACCGCGAGCTGTGCCTGGCCACCGTCACCACACACGACCTGCCGCCGACCGCCGGCTACTTGGCCGGGGAGCACATCGACCTGCGCGAGAGCCTGGGCCTGCTCACCCGGCCGCTGGAGGAGGAGCGGGCCGCCGACGAGGCCGCCCGTGCGGAGGTGCTGGAGGTGCTGCACGAGCGGGGCCTGCTGCGCGAGGGCGGCAGCCCGCACGAGGTCATCGAGGCGCTGCACCGGTTCCTGTCGTGGACCCCGGCCCGGCTGCTCGGGGTCGCCGTGCCGGACATGACCGGTGACCGCCGGGCGATGAACCAGCCCGGCACCGACGAGGAGTACCCCAACTGGCGGCTCCCGCTGGCCGACGGCAACGGCAAGCCGGTGCTGCTGGAGGACCTCATGGCCTCGCGCTGGGCCCGGCGCCTGGCCCGGTGCGTCGCCCAGCGCTGAGGCCCGCACCGACAACCGGAGGGGCGGGGACCGTGTCGGTCCCCGCCCCTCCTGTCGTATGCCGGGTGGCTCAGCCGCGCGCGTCGCGCTCCTGGGCGCGCAGTGCCCGCGCGATCGCGTCACGGTTCTCCGCCACGAGACGGCGCAGCGCCGGCGCCGCGTCGCCGTGGGCGTCGAGCCACGCCTGCGTGGCGTCGTGCAGCTCGGCGTTGGCGAGGACGTGCGGGTAGAACGTCTCGATGATCGCCTCGGCGATGGCGTGCGTGCGCGAGCCCCAGACGTCGAGCAGCATCGAGTGGTACTGCTCCACGAACGGCGCGAGCACGGCCGGGTCGTGCGCCTTGGCGAAGCCGAGGCCGATGGACTCGACCATCTGGTTGGGCAGGCCGTCCTCGAGGACCGCCTTGCGCCACGCGTCCGCCTTGAGCTCCGCGCGCGGGATGGCGGCCAGGGCCTTGGCGGCGCGCTCCCGGCCGGTGGCCGTGTTGTCGCGCGTGCGCTCGGCCTCGACCTCGGCCTCGGTGGCCGCGTCGGCGGCCGCCAGCGAGGTGAGCAGGGTCCAGCGCATCTCGGTGTCGACCGCGAGGCCCTCGATGCTCGCGCTGCCCTCGTAGAGGCCGCGCACGAACGCCACGTCTGCCTCGTCCCGCGCGAACGACGCGTAGGCGGTGGCGAGCTGGAGCTGGGCGTCGCTGCCCGGCTCGGCCGCCTCGAGCAGGCTGCGCAGGCGGGTGACCACCCCGGCGGTGACCTCCGCGCGGTGCTGCGGCGCGACGTACAGCATTGCGGTGGTGGTCATCTGCTGCAGCAGGACCCGCAGCAGCGTGGAGTCGGTCTCGCCGGGCAGCGCCGCCAGGACCATCTCGATGAAGTCGCGCCCGGACATCTCCGCGTCGCGGGTCATGTCCCAGGCGGCGCCGAGGACCAGCGCGCGCGGCAGGCTGCTGGCGAAGCCCCGCGGGTGGGCGATGGCGGTGGCCAGGGAGCGCTCGTCGAGGCGGATCTTGGCGTAGGCCAGGTCGTCGTCGTTGACCAGCAGGAGGTCGGGCTGCTTCTGGCCGACGAGCATCGGCAGCTCGGTGAGCTCGCCGTCGACGTCGAGCTCGTGGCGCGCGACCCGGACCAGCTCATCGCCCCGGACCTCGTAGAGGCCGACGGCCAGACGGTGCGGGCGCAGCGTGGCGAAGTCGGCGGCGGCACCCTGGCGGATGGCCGCCGCGGTGTAGACGCCGTTCTCGTCGACGGACACCTCGGGGGTCAGCGTGTTGACGCCGGCGGTCTCCAGCCACAGCTTGGACCAGGTGGAGAGGTCCCGCCCGGAGGTCTGCTCCAGCTCGCCGAGCAGGTCGGCCAGCTGGGTGTTGCCCCAGGCGTGCTTGGCGAAGTAGCTGCGCAGGCCGGCCACGAACGGCTCGCGCCCGACGTAGGCCACCAGCTGCTTGAGCACCGAGGCGCCCTTGGCGTAGGTGATGCCGTCGAAGTTGACCTCGACGTCGGCCAGGTCGCGGATGTCGGCGACGATCGGGTGGGTCGAGGAGAGCTGGTCCTGGCGGTAGGCCCAGGCCTTCTCGGCGGTGCCGAATGTGGTCCAGGCGGTCTGCCACTGGGTGGCCTCGGCCTGGCAGGTGGTCGAGGCCCACTCGGCGAAGGACTCGTTGAGCCACAGGTCGTCCCACCACTGCATCGTGACGAGGTTGCCGAACCACATGTGCGCCAGCTCGTGCAGGATCGTCAGCGCCCGCCGCTCGATGATCGCCTCGGTGACCTTGGCGCGGAAGACGTAGATCTCGTTGAACGTGACGGCGCCGGCGTTCTCCATCGCGCCCATGTTGTACTCGGGCGTGAAGACCTGGTCGTACTTCTCGAACGGGTACTCGCAGTCGAACTCGTTCTCGAAGAACGCGAACCCGCGCTTGGTGCAGTCGAAGATGTTCTCGGCGTCGAGGTGCGGGGTCAGCGACTTGCGGCAGAACACGCCCATCGGGACCACGCCCTTGCGCGTCTGCACCTCGTCACGGACCACGTCGTAGGGGCCGGCGATGAGCGCGGTGATGTAGGAGGACATCCGCGGCGTGGGGGAGAACGTCCAGGTGGCCTTGGCTACGGTGGCGCCGGCCTCGTCCTGGAACTCCCCGGCCGGGGTCGGCTCCGGGGTGGGGGAGTTGGACACGACCTGCCAGTGCGCCGGGGCGGTGACCGTGAAGGCGTAGGTGGCCTTGAGGTCGGGCTGCTCGAACACGGTGAACATCCGGCGCGAGTCGGCGACCTCGAACTGGGTGTAGAGGTAGACCTCGTCGTCGACCGGGTCGACGAAACGGTGCAGGCCCTCACCGGTGTTCATGTAGACGCCCGTGGCGTCGACGGTCAGCTCGTTGGTCGCCTGCACGTTCGGGACGCGCACGCGCACGCCGTCGAAGTGGGTGGCCGGGTCGAGGGACTCGCCGTTGAGGGTGATCTCCTGGACCGAGGCTGCGATGAGGTCGACGAACGTGTCGGCGCCCGGGGTCGTGGCCTCGAAGGTCACGGTCGTGCGGGTGCGGAAGTTCGTCGGACCGGTGGTGAGGTCCAGCGCGACGTCGTAGGCCGCGACGGACAGGAAGGCCGCGCGGTCGCGCGCCTCGTCACGGGTGAGGTTCTTTCCGGGCACGGGTGTCTGCTCCTACGGGAAAGGGCTTGGGTCCGGTCATCCTCGCACGGGGGGTGTGCGCCGGGTCACCCGAATACGACAGGGCGGCGACGGCTGGCAGGATGGCCCTCGTGACTGACGCGACACGCAACCAGGCCGAGATGTGGTTCGACCCGATCTGCCCGTGGGCGTGGATGACCTCACGGTGGCTGATGGAGGTCGAACAGGTCCGCGAGGTCGACGTGACCTGGTCGGTGATGAGCCTGGCCGTGCTCAACGAGGGCCGCGACCTGCCCGAGGCCTACCGCGAGATGATGGACCGCGCCTGGGGCCCGGTCCGCGTCATCATCGCGGCCGCCCGCGAGCACGGCGACAAGGTCGTCAAGCCCCTGTACGACGCGATGGGCACCCGCATCCACCTCGGCGGCGAGAAGGACTACACGAAGGTCCTCGCTCCGGCGCTGGCCGAGGTCGGCCTGCCCGAGGACCTCGCCCGCTTCGCCACCCTGCCCGACGTCGACGAGGACCTGCGAGCCAGCCACGAGCGCGGCATCGGCCTCGTGGGTGACGAGGTCGGCACCCCGGTCATCGCCGTCAACGGCGTGGCGTTCTTCGGCCCCGTGGTCTCCCCCGCCCCGAAGGGTGACGCGGCCGGCAGGCTCTGGGACGGTTGTGTCCTCGTCGCGGGTACGCCCGGCTTCTTCGAGCTGAAGCGCACCCGCAACGTCGGCCCCATCTTCGACTGACCGTCCCCACCCCCGACCCAAGGAGCCCCCAGAGATGCGCGTTCACATCGGCGGCGACCACGCGGCATACGAGCTCAAGTGCGAGCTCGTCACCTTCCTGCAGTCCAAGGGCTACGACGTCGTCGACCACGGCCCGGACTACTACGACGCCGACGACGACTACCCCGTGGCGGTGCTCCGCGCGGCCGAGGGCGTGGCGGGTGAGCACGGGTCGTTCGGGGTCGTCCTGGGCGGTTCCGGCAACGGTGAGCAGATGGCGGCCAACAAGGTCCGCGACATCCGCGCCGCGCTGGCCCACAGCGTCGAGACGGCGCGCCTGGCCCGCGAGCACAACAACGCCCAGGTGATCTCGATCGGGGCGCGGATCAACACCGTCGAGGAGGCCAAGGAGATGGTCGAGGTCTTCCTCACCACCCACTTCAGCGGCGACGAGCGGCACAAGCGGAGGCTGGCGATGATCTGGCGCTACGAGCACAAGGGCGAGCTGCCGCCCACCACGGCCTCAGAAGGCTGAGCCCGGTCATCCACAGGTCAGAGACGCGCCATGAATGGGTAAAGGTCACCCAGGTGCGCTCAGACCTGACTAGGTTCTCCCTGTGACGACGCAGGTCGAGACACTCGTGCGCCGCCGTCGACCGTCCGCCGTGGCCCGTCTGGCCGGGCGGGTCTCGCACTTCAGCCGTTGGGTCACCGTCGCGACCGGTGTCGCGCTCATCGCGGCGACCGGCCTGGTCACGTGGGCCCTGGTGCAGTTCCCCGTGGGGGTGCCGTGGACCGTCTTCGCCCCGATCGCGGTGCTCGCCGGCATCTTCCTGACCCCCCGCTGGATCGCCGTGGTCTACGGCGCGATCGTGCTCGGCTTCGCGTGGTCCGGGTGGGAGGTCGCGACGAGCAAGAGCTCGTACGCCGGGTCAGGACTGGTGCTGGTCATCGTCGGGGTCTCGATGCTGTGGCTGGCCCAGTCCCGGGCCCGGCTCGGGGTGCAGGGCACCCTGGGGGAGTCGATGCTGGTCGACCTGCGTGACCGGTTGCGGGCCCACGGCGAGCTGCCCGACCTGCCGCACCCCTGGCACGCCGAGACCGCCCTGCAGTCGGCCTACGGGCACGCGTTCTCGGGTGACTTCATCGTCGCCAACCGCTCCCAGGACGGCAGTCGGCTGGAGGTGACCCTGGTCGACGTCTCGGGCAAGGGCCTCAACGCCGGCACCAAGGCGCTGCTGCTCTCCGGTGCGCTGGGCGGCCTGCTCGGGGCCATGGCACCGGAGGACTTCCTGCCGGCGGCCAACAGCTACCTGCTGCGCCAGGACTGGAGCGAGGGCTTCGCCACGGCGATCCACGTCGCCCTCGACCTGGAGACCGGAGACTTCTCCGTCGGCGGTGCCGGGCACCCGCCGGCCGCGACGTTCTCCGCCGGGTCGGGCCGGTGGCGTCTCCTGGACGACGGCGGCGGGCCGCTGCTCGGAGTCCTGGAGAGCACGTCCTTCCCCCGCAGCTGCGGCCGGCTCGAGCGCGGCGACGCGCTCCTGCTCTACACCGACGGGGTGATCGAGACGCGCACCCGCGACCTCACCGTCGGGATCGACCGGATGCTCGGCACCGCCGAGCAGCTCGTGTCCCACGGGTTCACCGGGGGGGCGGACCGGATCTGCGCCACGGCCCGGGCCGGTGAGACCGACGATCGGGCCGTCGTCCTGATCTGGCGGGGCTGACGTGACGGCCCGGCCGGATGCACCTGGCTCCGAGGCAGGCGTGCTCGCGCTGCTGGCCCTGGCGCCCCTGCTGAGGTCAAACGGTTCAGGACGTCGAGACGGGGCGGCGCAGGCTGATGTCCGCGCACTCGAGGCAGACCTCCTCGGGCACCACGCCGAGCTTCATCAGGCCGCCGAAGAGCACGCAGCCAACGCAGAAGCCGAGCAGCGACTCCAGCGCGGGGAAGATCACCATCACGACGCCGATCGCGACCACGACGGGCGCGGCGGTCCCGGTCAGCCACAGCGCTGAGGCGGCGGTGGTCATCACCGCGCCGATGGTGGCGGCGAACCGCTTCGGGGGGCCCGCGGTCGGACGCTTCGCCGTGCGCACCCGCGGCCGGACCACGGCCTGCACGAACCGGGCGACGGGACTGGCCTGCGGGCCGAGCGCGGCACGCAGGATGAAGTCCAGCGCCAGGACGGCGTAGAGCCACCACTGGTGGCCGATGAGCGCGACCAGGCCCAGGACCAGCACGACGCCGGCGATGAGGCGGACGGTGACGTCGTCGACGACGCGGGGGAAACGGGGTTGACCGACAGGGCGCATGGTCGGGTCAACGACACCGACCCCACCCGGGTATTCCTGTGTGCTGCAGGTTCTCGACATGCGGACGAAGTATCCGGTGGCCGGACAGGAGCCGCCGCTACCGTCGGGGCATGAGCGGGCTGCACTCGATCGTCGTCTTCTGCCGCGACCCCTACGTCATGGCGCCGTTCTGGTCGGCGGCGCTGGGCCAGCAGCCGGTCGAGGAGGACGCGGACAAGCTGGCCTCCCGCTCGCTGGGCCACCTCGAGTCGGTGCTGCTGCACGGCGCCGGGATGCCCCAGGTCTGGGTCACCCCGGTGGAGCGGCTGGACCCGCCCGGCAACCGCCTGCACGTCGACGTCTCCGGTGGTCCGGACCTGGTCCGGCGGCTGGTGGAGCTCGGCGGCCGGCACGTGCGGGACGAGCAGCGCTGGACGGTGGTCAGCGACCCGGAGGGGAACCAGCTGTGTGTCGTCCCCGGTGGCTCGCCGGGAGCCTGACCGTCCACGTCGCGCCGACGCCGGGCGCCCCGCGCGCGGACAGCGTCCCGCCGTGCGCCTCGAGCACCTCACGCACCAGCGCGAGGCCGAGCCCGAACCGTCGCCGGTCGTCGTGGCCGCGGCTGAACGGCTGCATCAGCTCCTGGATCCGCTCGGGGTCCAGCCCCTCCCCGGTGTCGGACACC
>NZ_DASVZH010000156.1:0-14570 GCF_036391795.1 Oryzihumus sp. | reverse complement strand
CGGTCAGGTGGCGTCTGATGCTTGGTGGGTCGGCCAGAGCGGTCCGACGGGCTTCTACCTGTCGGACGAGGCTGTCGACTGGATCGAAGAGGTCGCCAACGGGGAGGTCCCCGGGCCCCGACGCGACAGGTGAGTCAACCGGCCAGACCTTCCGCTTCTGCCGCTGAGCGCGCGGCTGGTGGCGTTCACGCTGCAGTGAGGACCGACCGTGGTCCCTCCGCGAGCGCGGACAGAGCCGGCCGTGGGCGCCTCGACCCGCCAGGCGTGGCAGATGGGCCGGAGGACCGGCTGCTTGTCGTCCCTGCCGAGCCGGCGCCCCTCGAACCGGTGCGCACGGCCCAGCTCCCGGGCCGCGACCGCGGTGACGACGTCTAGCCTCATGGCGTGATCTTCATCATCGGTGGCGGCCTTGGGTCACTTGCCTTGCTTGTCGCTGCCGCCTGGATGGGTGCGCTCGCCCGGCAGGAGCCATCCCGCAGATTCCGGGTGGGTGGTCGCGGTGTGCGTACCGCGGAGGTCACCTTTGACGTGTGGCTCCGACGGTACTTGCCATGGTCGGCGGCGCTCTGCCTGACTCTGATCGGGCTTGGCGCCTTAACCCGGTCGCGATAGGTGCCGAAGTATCTCTCTTCTGCCGCGGTGAGCGCGTCATTCGTCCAAACATGGTCAGACGTGCCACCGCGCGGTGGCAGGGGCTGTGAGACGGGTAGGTCGTTCGGATGAGTCCTCTGTGACGACAGACGCGAAAATGTGATCGTGGGACTGGTCAGCAGGCTTCGGGTCCTTCGTGCCGGACCAGTCGCGCCGCTGGCGTGGCTCGTGGTCGTGCTGGCCCTCGACCTTGCCACGGGGCCGGCGTTCGTTCCGGCGGTCCTCTACGCCATCGCTCCGCTGATTTCCTCACTGGGTGTGTCCCTATTCGGGGCGCACCGGCTTCCCTTGACGCGCCCCTTAGGGGTCGGTCCTTGGTTGCCTTCCAGCCGCCATCCGGCCTTGCGAATGGTCTTGCGC
Source organism: Oryzihumus sp. (assembly GCF_036391795.1). Lineage (GTDB taxonomy): Bacteria > Actinomycetota > Actinomycetes > Actinomycetales > Dermatophilaceae > Oryzihumus. Next base: position 13,559 of record NZ_DASVZH010000156.1, on the reverse strand, counting down.
TGGTTCCGACCCAGGGCCCTTCGTGGTGCGAGGTGGCGGTCGGCTCTTGACCCGGCCCATCCGGGTGCAGACAGTTGCGCGTGTCAGGCGGCCGCGATGAGCGGCGGCGAAGTCTTCGGTGGTGGCGTGTAGCGGGCCAGGTTGATCGCGGCGTTGACGTCCCGGTCGGCGACCAGCCCACAGCCATCGCACCGGTAGACCCGGTCGGCCAGCGACAGGTCGCCCTTGACGGTCCCGCACCCGGAGCACGTCTTCGAGGACGGGAACCACCGGTCGGCGATGATGAGCTCGGTCCCGTACCAGCCGGCCTTGTAGCTCAGCTGGCGGCGGAACTCCCCGAACGCGGCGTCGGAGACGACCCGGGCCAGCTTCTGGTTGGCGAGCATGCCGGCGGTGTTGAGGTCCTCGATGGTCACGCTGCTGTGGCTGCGGGCGAGCTCGGTGGTGATGCGGTGCAGCAGGTCCCGTCTCAGGTGCGCGACCCGGGCGTGCACCCGGCCCAGGCGTCGGGCCGCCTTCTTGCGGCCGGTCGAGCCCTGCTTGGTTCTCGCGAGGGCTTGGTTGGCCAGCTTCAGGCGTGCCTGGGCGTGCTGCAGTGCTTTCACCCCCTGGTGCGCGTGCAGCACGCGTCCATGTTCGTCGGCGACGACCGCCAAGGTCTTGACCCCGAGGTCCACCCCTACCCGTTCCGGGTGGTGCTTGGCGGTTCGTCGCTGGTGGTGCAGCTGCGCGGCGACCCCGGTGATGGACACGACCCAGCGCCCCCGCTCGAACCGGAACGAGGCGGCGTAGACGTGGAACCGCCCCGCCTCGAGCATCCTGGCCAGCTTGCCGGTGTGCTCGTGCACCCGCAGCTCACCGAGCTTGGGGAACCGGATGGCGCGAGGCCCGGCGGGGCGCAATGGCGAGGTCTGTCCGGGTGTGGACTTCGACCGCAGCCGGAACGCCGGCACCGTCTTGTGCCGGGACTTGAACTTGGGGAACCCGGCCAGTTTCCCGGCCCGCTCACCCGTCCGCGACGTGGCCCAGTTCGCCAGCGCCTGCGCGGCGTTCACCGACGCGCACTCGAACACATCAGCACTGACCTCGTCCCGCCAGGCCAGCCCCCGGCTACCGTCATCGTTGACCGGGCTGGTCGGGAGCCGGCCGGTCTTCCAGGCGTTCACCTCGTTGATGAACGACACCTTCGACCAGGACAGCGCAGGGGTCAGGTCAGCCTCGGCGATGCCGTAGCTGCGTTCGGCGGCGCGCTGGTCCAGGTTCGCCTTCACCCGGCCCAGGTGATGGTTGAACGCCAGCCGGGTCGCCCCGGCGTGCGCGAGCAGCTGCCGCGCCTGCGCCCGGTTCGCGTGCAGGGTGAACCGGAACGTCGTCGCCCGGGTCAACGGCACACCGGTGTGCGAAACCAGCACGGGGCTGGCCTGCTTCATGGCGGCGTCCTTCGGCACGAGGCTGATGGTGCCGCACACCACGGACAGGACCACGAATAGGGACACACTCTCTCAGTCCTGTTCCGCCCGTTGGTCAAGGCGGGGTTCGGGGCGACGGCCTTCCTCCTGGCGACTGGCTCGGTGGTCGTTCGGGGGACTGGGGCACGGCGGAGGCGTGGGTGCCCATGCTGGATGCCGCGCTGGTCGGTGGCGTCGCGGTGCTGCTGGCTGTCGTGCGAGTGCGCCGGGAGGCGCAGCTGGCCGGATGGTGCGCATTGCCGAGGTGGCCCAGCGGGCCATTTTGCCCCTGGTGCCTCGCCGCATCGGGCCAGTCACTGCCAGCGTCCGATACGTGTCCGCGGCGGAGGACGCGCTGGTTGGGGGTGACCTGTACGAGTGGTTCCAATCCGATCGGCGGGTCTGCTTCATCGTCGCCGACGTCCGCGGCAAGGGCATAGGTGCCGTGGAGCTGGCGGCGCGGGTCATCCGAGTATTCCGGCAGTCGGCGGCCAGCCTGACCGATCCGGCCAAGATGGCGGCCGCGATGAGCCGGTATCTGGCGCCATTCCTCGATGATGAGGAGTTCGTGACCGCGGTGGTCATGCAGATCGTCGGCCGCGGTCGCGTCACCCTGGTCAGCTGCGGACACCCGCCACCGTTACTGGTGACGAGCCAGGACGGCGCCGACCTCGTGGACCTGCCTGCGGGCCTGCCGCTCGGTTTGGGAGAGGCGTACACGGCGGTAACCCTCACGTGGGCGCCTGGCGACCGATTCCTGCTGTATACCGACGGACTCAGCGAGGCCCGCAACGCCAAGAGCGAGTTCCTGGAGCTCGAGCAGCTCGGCGACCTGGTTCGCCACGCGCCGTTCTCGGGCGCTCTCGATGAGGTCCTCCGAGCGGTGCGGCGCCACGTCCCCAGCGGCCACTTCACCGACGACCTCGCGATGGTTCTCGTGGAGAACGCCGGACAGAACGGCAGCGCACCCGGCCGACGAACGCCCTGAGCGTCGCCCTGCGGACCATCGCTCCGGATAGCGGACGTGTGTCACGGACTGGGCAAATATTCCGGTAACCGCTTACATCAGCGCGCGACTCGCCGATCCTTCACGTGTGACGGCATCCCAGGCGCCCGCGAACCCCGTCATCGAGATGTGGGGCGACACCCTGGACGACTTGCTGGTCGTGATGAACAGGCGCGACCTGACCGGGGCCTTCCTCCAGATGCTGACCCCCACCGAGGTGCGGGAGCTGGCTCGGGTCACGCGTGTTTGCCCTCTGGCCTGCTGCTGAGCCCGCGGTCCAGATGGGTGGTGACGTCACCGCCCATCCCCTTCCATGTGTATGGCGGGGACGTCACCACCCAGCCAGGAGGCGCCCCAGACCACGTCCAGGGCGCCTCATCCGATCCGCGCCTTACCCCGAGCCCGCCGTCAGGTGGAAGCTCAGCGGTCCACGTTCGCGTGATAGGTGAAGAGCTCGGTGCCGTTGCCCTCGTCGCCGTTGTCCGGGGCCGCCCACAGCGTGAGCTGGTTGCCGGTCGCGGCCATCTTGACCGGGTTGCGGGTCATGACGTGTCCGGCGGTGGACCACTTCTGGAACGGGACCTCACGCAAGATGTTGTGGCTGCGCAGGTCGATCATGGTCAGGCCGCCCAGCTCGTAGGTGGCACTGGCGCCACCGGCGGTGGGGGTCTGGGGCAGGTTGGTGATGCCACCGCAGATCATCTTGGCCGAGGGGACGTACTGGCAGTCCTGGTAATCGGTGAAGAAGCTGCTGTTGTCCCACGTGCGGATCTGCTTGCCTTGCAGGGTCCAGTCGTAGAAGCGGCGCGAACCCCAGTTGTTGCCGACCAGGTGCCCGGTGGTCCGGTCCCGGACGATGCCGCCGATGTGGTCCTTGACCTCGAAGGCCTTGGTGACCTGCAGGGTCCTGGCGTTGACCCTGTAGATGATGGCGCTGGAGTTGGGCCGGTACTGGGCGACAGGGACCCAGATGTTGGTGCCGTCGAAGTCGATTCCGCCGGGGTGGTACATGTCGCCATCGACGAAGGTGATGTCCTTCTGCAGATGGCCCTGGCGGTCCATGACGAACAGGTGGCCGACGCCCTTGCCGGGCGTGCGGTCATAGCCCCCGACCGGGGTGGGGTACTTCTGGGTCGGCTCGGTGACCTGTGTGGATGACAGGAAGAGGTGGTCGGGGGTGATCGCCAAACCCTCGGGGTGGTAGGTCGAGAAGTTCAGCTTCACCTTCTCGACCTGGCTCCAGTCGGTGTTGCGGTCCACGGCCTGGAAATCGCGGGCCAGGTCGCCGTCGCTGGCGGTTGCTGCGGCGCTGGCGCTGGCGGCTCCTCCAAGCAGCAGCGCCAGTGCAGCGGCGCCGCCGAGTGTGCGCAAGGTGGGGCGCTTCATCGGTTGTCTCCTTCGTCGGAATCCCCGGCAGGGTGGGGACGCTAAGGCGGAGACATGAACGAGGCGCGACTACGGCTGAACGGCACGTGGCCGTCTGGGGGAAAGCGTGGCGGGACCGGGGAACCTTGTCTGCTCCGTGGTCGGCGATGCATTCGCGGTCGTCGACGGGACTTCCGCCTGAACGTCGGCTGGCCCTTGACGTTCGCTCCCGGTTCAGATTCCGGCCGCTCCCAGACCATTTGGCCTTCCTAGCCTCTCCACCGGTCGCGAAGTGAAAGGGCCCCAATGGAGAGCGCACCGGCTGTTCGGTCTCGAAGCATCACCAAGTATTTCGGCGACGTGGTCGCCCTCGACGGCGTGGACCTCGACATCCCTCGTGGCCAGGTCCACGGTCTCGTGGGGCCGAACGGCGCGGGGAAGACCACGCTGCTCGGGCTTCTGCTCGGGCTCTCGGTCCCCGACCGGGGCAGCCTCGAGATCCTCGGCGCGCCGGTCGATCGGGTGCTTGGGGTGCCGGATGGTGTCGGCGGCTTTGTCGACGGGCCTGGGCTCTACCCGTCGCTGACAGCCCGGCAGAACCTCGCGGCCCTCGCCACGCTACGTGGCTACGGACCTGGTCGGGGCAGCGAGGTCGACCATGCTCTGGAGCAGGTCGGTCTCATCGACGTTGCTGGCGACCGCGTCCGTGGCTTTTCACTCGGGATGCGCCAGCGCCTCGGTTTGGCAGCCGCCCTGCTGACCAAGCCTCGGCTGCTGGTACTCGACGAACCCTCCAACGGCCTCGACCCGGCGGCCAAGCGCCACGTCCACCGGGTGCTCGATGGCCTGGCTGCTCAGGGCGCCGCAGTCGTGGTCTCGAGCCATCAGATGGACGACCTCGCTGCGCTCTGCTCCGAGGTCACGCTCCTGGCCCACGGCAGGGTGGTGTTCTCCGGGTCGGTGAGCAAGCTCGCCGCCGAAAGCGGTCGACTCGACTACCGGGTGCTGACCTCCGACGTCGCCGGCGCGCGCCGGGTCGCGGCCGAGACCCCCGGGCTCGAGCTCGTGCCGGATCGCCCCCCATTCAGGCGCGAGGACGACGCCGTCGTCACTCGTGGTCCGGTCAGCGCCGTCGACGATTTCGTTGTCCGCCTGGTGGGCGCCGGTGTCGCTGTCCGCGAGCTGGGCCCAGTGATCCCCCCGCTCGAGGCTGCCTTCCTTGCCCTCACCGGAGCCGAGGATGCCCTCGCGGCGCAGGGGGACGTGCGGTGAGCACGACGACCATCGAGCCACCGGCCGCTTCCCTGCCGGCCGACCCTCCCGAGAACCGCCCGGCCGGCCTCGGCTCCAGCTTCCGTTTCGAGCTGTTCAAGCTGTTCGCCCAGTGGCGGGTCCGGATCGTCCTCGTGGCCTGCTGGGTCGCGCCGGCTGTCTTCATCGTGGCCGCCAGCGGTCAGAGCTCGCTGCCGAGCGACACAGTCTTCGGTCGCTGGATGTTTGTCACCGGCTGGGCCGGCTCGCTGGTGCTGCTGAGCTTTGCCTGCAGTTGGGTGCTCCCGCTGCTCACGTCCCTGGTGGCCGGAGACGTCTTTGCTGCCGAGGATCGCCTGGGCACATGGCGCCACCTCATCATGGCCGTGCGATCCCCACGCCGTATCTTCGTCGCGAAGTCGCTGGCCAGCGCCGCCGTGATTGTCGTGATGGAGGTGGGCCTGGCCGCGTCGAGCATCGGCGGGGGCATCGCCGTGGTCGGCAACCGCGAGCTCGTCGGGCTCGATGGTCATCTCATCGACGTGGGCCAAAGCGCAGGGCTGGTGCTGCTTGCCTGGGCCTGCGTGATGGTCGCCTCGCTCGCGTTCGCGGCGGTCGGTCTCCTCGGGTCGGTCGCGCTGGGTCGCTCACCGATGGGCCTGCTCACGCCGGCGCTACTCGCGTTCGTCCTCCAGGCGGCTCAACTGCTGCCGATGCCTGCTGCGGTGCGTCTCGCCCTGCCCAGCCAAGGGTTCCTGGCCTGGCGCGGCCTGTTCACCAGCCCGGCGCAGATTCGGCCGGTGCTCGTCGGCCTGCTGGTCAGCCTCGCCTGGGTCGTCGTGGCGACGGCCCTGGCGTACCTGCTCTTCGTCCGCCGTGACTTCACCGACCTCGCCTCCGACGGGTCCGCTCGCCGGACCCTGCTGGTGGCCGCGCTGCCGGTGGTCGCCCTTGCGGGGGTGAGCATCGCCGTGGTCGCTCTGGCGACGCCCGCGAGCGGCTCCGGCATCGACAAGGTCAAGGTCGAGGAGTCGCTGGCGACGTCTTTCGCACACCTCTACCGCCTGCAGTCTCGCGAGCTCCACCGGCCGGACGTGTCCGAGGCGCAGCTAGGAGCGAGCGCGTCGTGCTACCGGGCCGGATCTGCCGGCGACGACCAGGGGCCGGGCAATGACTGGCGCTGTGCCGTGTCGTGGCACATCCCCGGAGCCACCGCGGTGGGAACGGCCCTCTACCAGCTCGACGTCGCCGCTGAAGGGCGGTACGTCGCCGACGGTGACGGGCCGAAGGAGGTGAACGGCTACTTCCAGATGCGTACCCCCAGCGGGGACGCCGCCAACCCCTTGTGGCAGATCGACGGTCTCGTCGACCTGTCGTCACGCAGTTCCTCGAAAGGATGATCATGCAGGTCACTCGTCAACGGCGCGCCTCGGGACCAGGTCCTGAGCAGGGTCGCACCAACCGCAGGGTCCGGATCGCTCTGGCCAGCACCGCGGTCCTCACCATTGCTGGTGGTGGGATCGCCTCCGCCGCGACGGACGTGTTCGGCAACCACACCGTCGGCACCGAGTACGCGAACGGGCTCCAGATCTCCGACAACCAGGTCATCAAGCCCCTCGGCGACCGCCTCATGACCGAGTACGGCAAGTTCATGGGCTCGACGGTCAGCTCCGACGGCCGCTTCCTCGCCGCAAGCAGCGCCGACAAGGGAGTGGTCCTCCAGGTCTTCGACCTCGCGGCCCACAAGCTGATCTACCGGGTCGGCAAGGCGGCCGGCGTCGACCAGACCCTCACCGACGGCACCGTCGGCCAGGAGGGCCCGACCTACTCGCCTGACGGCAAGTTCCTCTGGCTCTCCCAGCAGGACGCCCTCACCCGGTTCCCGGTCAACCCCGACGGCACCCTGGGCGCCGCCACTCGATTCCCGCTCCCGCAGGTCAACGGGCACTCCGCGCTCCCCGGCAAGTCGGTCTACTCGCCAGACGGCTCAACTCTCTACGTCGCCGTCAACGGCCAGAACAGCGTCATGGCCCTCGACCCCGCGACCGGCGTGGTCAAGCACACCTGGGCCGTGGGCATCGCGCCGAGGCACCTGACGTTCGTGGGCAACAAGCTCTATGTCAGCAACGAGGGGGGCCGGCAGGCCAGGGCGGGTGAGCCCACGATCAACTCCTACGGCACCGACGTGCCGGCCGACCCCCGCCTCGGCACCACCACGACCGGCACCGTCAGCGTCATCGACACCGCGGCCCCGTCCACTGCTGTCAAGACGGTCGGCGTCGGGCTGCACCCGACTGCGATGCATGCAGCGGGCAGCGCGCTCTTCGTCGCCAACACCAACAGCGACACCGTCTCGGTGATCGACACCGTCAAGGACTCCGTCGTCCAGACCATCGCGACCCAGCCGTGGCCGAAGGCCAAGGTCGGGTACGAGCCGACGGACATCGCGCTGACCAAGGACGGCCACCTGCTGGTCACCCTCGGCCGGGCGAACGCGGTCGCCGTCTACCGATACAGCAACAAGCCGCAGGAGCCGGTCAGCTACGTCGGCCTGCTGCCGACGGACTACTACCCGGCCAATGTCGCGACCGTCGGCGACCGGGTCGTCGTCACCAACACCCGCGGCATCGACGCCCGCGGGCCTGCGATCACCACCAACAAGGGCTACGGCGTCCCCGTCGTCAGCGGCCACGACACGCACAGCACGACGGCGTCGCTGACCAGCTTCACCCTGCCCAGCGACAAGCAGATCGGCTCCTACACCTCGACCGTCTTCGCCCAGAACGCCTGGGGCAGAAACGACGTCCAGCAGGCCGAGGGCAACACCGCCAGGGCGGTGCCGGTGCCGGCCCGCGTCGGCGACCCCTCGACGATCAAGCACGTCTTCATGATCGTCAAGGAGAACCGCACCTACGACCAGGTCTACGGCGACGACGCCCGGGGCAACGGCGATCCCTCGCTGGTGCAGTTCGGGCAGAAGGTCACCCCCAACCAGCACGCGCTGGCCAAGCAGTTCGGCCTGTACGACAACCTGTACGACATCGGCACCAACTCCGCCGAGGGCCACAACTGGCTGATGCAGGGTGACAACCCGGAGTACACCGAGTCCAGTGCCGGTGAGTACGTGCGCAGCTACGACACCGAGGACGACGCCTTGGGGCATCAGCGTTCTGGGTTCCTGTGGACCGCTGTCCAGTCCGCGGGCAAGAGCGCGCGCAACTACGGCGAGTTCACCCAGTTCCTGACCAAGCCGGCCGGCGCAACGTGGCAGAAGTACTACTGCACCGCCAAGCAGGTCGCGGCCGGTGGCAACCCCAGCGCGTTGACGGACCCGTCTGTCAAGTCCGACACCGAGTCGCCGATCCCGTCGCTGAACCAGATCACCGAGCACGACTACCCGAAGTTCGACGTGAACGTCCCGGACATCTACCGCTACCAGGTCTGGAAGCAGCACTTCGAGAAGGAGGGCCCCGCGAACTTCAACATGCTCTGGCTCTCCAGTGACCACACCGGTGGTGCGCCGGACGCGCGGGCCCAGGTCGCCGACGGCGACCTCGCCGTGGGTCAGGTGGTCGACGAGATCTCGCACAGCAAGTACTGGAAGGACTCGGCCATCTTCGTGGTCGAGGACGACAGCCAGGACGGCGCCGACCACGTCGACGGTCACCGCGCCCCGGTCCAGGTGATCAGCCCGTGGGCTCAGCACGGCAAGGTGGTCAACACCTACTACTCGCAGATCAACATGGTCCGCACCATCGAGCAGATCCTCGGTGCGCAGCCGCTGAACCAGAAGGTCGCCGCGGCGACGCCGATGTACGACGCCTTCCAGTCCAAGCCCGATCTCACGCCCTTCTCGGCGGTGCCGAACCAGATCTCGCTCACCGAGCAGGTGACGCCCCCGCCGTCGTGCGGCCAGGACAGCCCCTCGGGGGCGAGCGCTGCCGCGGCGCAGCCCACCTCGGTGACCGTGCCGCCCTCGGAGAAGGCGGTCGCAGCGCAGTGGGAGGCCTGGCGCGAGAAGCAGGGATTCAACAGCAGCAACGCAGCCCCCGACACCGCGAGCCCCGAGCTGATGAATCGGTTCACGTGGTATCAGGCGCACAACTGGGCCGCCCCCTACCCGGGCGACCCGAAGATCTACACGCCGTCGCAGGTCCCCGGCGGCTACATCCCCAGCTCAGACGGTCAGTGACCCTGTCGCACGGGTAGCAACGCCGCGCGGCAGGCCGACCCCAGTCGGTTGGCCCGCAGGGTTGAACGCCAGGGAGGCGGGTCCGCAGGGACCCGCCTCCCTCTCTGCGTGTCACGGGCCTCACCGACAGCCGGAAGGAAACGCCATCGATGGAGTGCGGTCCGCGCTGGGACTCAGAGCCAGATCGCGACGCCGCCGTGGTGGGAGCAGGTGCCCTGGTGGTGCTGGGAGTAGGAGTAGGTGCCGTCGTTGCACTGGGCGGTCGCACCAGCGGGGGCCGAGGGCGGCTGCGGAGCCGGAGCAGGCGCGGGCGCAGGTGCCGGCTTGGGCGCCGGGCGCGGTGCGCTCGTGACTGTGGACCCGACGTACTTCTGGTAGGCGGCCCACCAGTCGGTGGCGATGGCGTGCTGGGCGGTCGTCAGGGGCAGCGCACCGGAGCAGACGAGGGTGTGGAGGCGGTTCTCGACCGCGTCCTTCTTGTGCGCGCCCAGGATCGGGGCGTAGGGCTCGGGCCACAGGTTGGCCGTCGCGGTGGGGGAGCCGCCGAGCTCGAGGGAGATCAGGTGGTCCTCCTCGTAGTCGCTGGTGGCCTGGTCGCCGTGGAAGGCATAGCCGGAGGCGAGCTGGTTGCGCTTGAGCGCGGTGGTGTACGAGGAGGAGGGGCGGATCGTGGAGGTCCAGCCGGAGACGCAGATGGTCCGGCGGATGGTGGCCTGGGTGACGGCTGGGTTGGTGGCGCCGGGGGTGCGCCGCGCGTTGGGAAGGATGGCGCCGGAGCGGTTGACCACCGACCCGCCGGTGGATGCAGCGGCGGCGACGGCGACCACGGGATGCACGGGTGCTGCCGTCTTGGCCGGGGCAGGGGCGGTGGAGGTGGCCACCGAGGAGGGGGTGGAGACCGGCAGCGCCAGGACCTGGGATGCGGAGTCCCCAGCCCCGTGCGCAGCGTTCTGGCCGTGCGCCGCTGGGCCACACCCGGTTGCCATGGTCGCAAGCAGCAGCACGGCGGCGCCGGTCCGAACGACGGAAGGCACGCCTGGGAAGTGCGGTCGGCTCCGCCACAGCGCGGCGACCCGGAGGCTCTTGGATGGGCGGGGTGCGGGCACAGCGCATCGACGCATGGTGACTCTCCTTGATCAGCCCGGAGAGTCCCCTGACCTCCGCCGTGGAAGTGTCGCAGCGAGGCCCTGTGATTGCAGGCGAATGCCGCAAACTCGACGCTGTGGCGGCCGCCGGGTGGGTCCGGCCGAGGGGTCGCCCTCATCCCCTGCCCTCGGATCGTGCGAGGACAGGGGGATATGGCCAACTGGCGCGTCCTTGTTGCCGAGATGCCGCTGGTCGCCGTGGTGGGTGGGATCCGAGTGACCTGCCAGATGGGCAGTCGGCGGTGTTCGAGCCGATGCTCACCGCTCAGGGCTGCGCAACCCGCACCGTTGAGATATCTGGACCATACCCCTAGGGGTATATGCTATCGCCAGCGGACTCGCGAGCGCCTGATCCCCCCGTCGGAGCGCCCGTTCGCTAGGAGCCCCCTCGCCCCCCACGAGGGGGCTCACCGCTGCGGGTAGGGCTGCTGGTCCAGGACGGCGACTGCCACACGCCGAGCCACCGCTCCATGCCTGCCATCGTCTTGCTCGACGGGGATGGATCGAGGGCCGCTCGACGCGTAGCGTGAATGGGCGCGTCATCTCGCGCTGCGGGGTGGCTCGCCACTCACGAGCCGGCTCCGTGATGGATGGAGGGCCTACCGATGGGGTGGTCCGCTTCAGGCCGCTCAGCCCGAGTCCATGCCTGCGGTCAATGAGTGCTTGAAGGAGGAACCAGCTCATGAAGACACCTCCGATCGTCTCCCCGCAGGAGTGGGAAGAGGCCCGGGCGCGACTGCTGGTGAAGGAGAAGGAGCTCACCCGGGCGCGCGACGCGATGGCGGCCCAACGCCGGCGTATGCCGTGGATGGCCGTGGAGAAGGACTACGTCTTCGAGGGGCCGAAGGGGCCCGCCAGCCTGCTTGACCTGTTCGAGGGCCGTCGCCAGCTGATCGTCTACCGAGCCTTCTATGCGCCCGACATCACCACCTTCGCCGAGGGCGGCTCGTACCCGGACCGGGCTTGCGTGGGCTGCTCGTTCGTCGCCGACCAGGTGGCGAACCCGGCACACCTGAATGCCCGCGATACCTCTCTGGCGTTTGTGTCGCGGGCCCCGCAGCCAGACATCGCGCACCTCAAGGCGCGGAATGGCTGGGAGCTGATCCCGTGGTACACGTTGACGGACGACTTCGACGCCGATTTCGGTGTGGACGAGTGGCACGGCACGAACGCGTTCATCCGCGACGAGGACCGGGTGTTTCGGACCTATTTCGTCAATAGCCGTGGCGACGAGGCAATGGGGAGCACCTGGAACTATCTCGACATCACCGCGCTCGGTCGCCAGGAGGAGTGGGAGGACTCGCCGGCGGGCTACCCCCAGACCCCGCCCTACCGGTGGTGGAACTACCACGACGCGTACGGGCACGGCGCCTCACGCTAGATTCTGCGCGCCGGTTGTAGTGAATTGGGGGGGCAATGAGCCTGTGGTTCGCACCCGTGCCGCCGATGCCGCCGTCGCCGGAACTGGGTTGCGTGGTCGCGGACTGGAAGCGATCGAAGAGCTATTCGGTGGTCTGGTTTGGCGTGAGCGTCACCTTCGGGGTCATCAGCCTCGCTCTGCTGACGTTCGGCGTCCACTCCCTCCTGGTCGCGCCAGGGACGCTGGCGCTCCTCGGGGTTCTGGCATGGGTCGAGGCACGGCGTACGTATGTGGCTGTCGGGGACGGCTGGCTGTACGTCCGGCGGCTCTTTGGTGGCGCTTGGACGTCCCTGTCCAGCCTTGAGTCCGGATGGGTCACCGGCAAGGGCGGTACGACGTTGCTGCTGCGCGGCCCCTCATTCCGTGCCCGGGTGCCCGTCCATGAGCTGTCGCTGCGTCGGCCCACGGCGTTCCACGGGGAGCTTGCGCGGCGAGTGCTGGCGCAACGGCTGGACCTCAGTGCCCAGGCTGCGTTCGTTCTGCGGGCCTGGGCGGACCCGACCGTTGCCGAGCGAGGCGGCGCAGCAGGGTAGACAGCAGGAACCTGACCGGAGCCCGCCGGCACGCGCAGGCAGCGGCAGCTCCGATGCCCCGTCAAGGAGTGGGAGGAGCCTCAGGGGACGGGCCGATGCACAAGGCCCAGGGTTCGCCCCTCCGGCGCCGCCCGACTGCTCGTCGAGGTCGGCGACGTCCCCCCGGTTCCCGAGCAAGGCGTCCTGGAACGGACCCGCACCCGTCGACGGCTCTTCGGGCGACCATGTACGGCATCTGCCGCGAGGCGCCGGTCTGTGCCAGCATCGTCCCGGTGCGAGCGCCAGCGAGGCGCAGGCCGAAAGGGTGGTCTACATGGTCAAGGGATTCCGGGACTTCATCCTCCGAGGCAACGTGGTCGACCTCGCGGTCGGCATCGTCATTGGCGCCGCATTCGGCGCAGTGGTCACAGCCCTGGTCAAGGACTTCATCACGCCGGTTCTCGGGGCCATCGGCGGCAAGCCCGACTTCTCCGGGCTCTACTTCACCCTCAACGGCAGCAAGTTCCTCTACGGAGAGTTCATCAACGCGCTGCTGTCGTTCCTGCTCATCGCCGCCGCGGTGTACTTCTTTGTCGTCATCCCGGTGAACAAGCTCATGGCTCGGTACAAGCCGGGCGCCGAGGAGCCCACGCCGACGACCACCTGCCAGCACTGCCTGTCCTCCATCCCGATCGGCGCCACCCGGTGCGCCTTCTGCACCGCCGACCTCACCGCCGCCGCCGGAAACCCCAGCGCCAGCACCGACTGACGAGCAGTCGAGTCCTGCGGACCGCAAAGGGGTCCTCACCCGACGCCGTGAAGCTCCCTCGCGAGAGAATCGCTACCTGGCGAACAGCGACACGGTGTTGGTGACCAGCATCCACAGTCCCAGCACGGCGCCGAGCACCAGAGGTAACAGCCCTGCACGGTGGCCCTCCGCCCGCGCCCTGTTGCCGTACCAGACCGCTGCGCCGCACGGGACCAGGAACAGGACTATCGCCGGTACGCCGGCGACGAGCGCGACCCACAGCGGTTCGGTCGCGTCCTCGGGCTTGTAACCCAGCACGGCGTACAGCCCCTGCCCGACGGCGAAGGCCAGCACGAACCCGACCGGGATCAACGCAACGGCGACCCAGGCCCGCGAGAGGTTCGTGCGCTGACCACCACTGCTCTGTCCTCCCACTTGTGGGATCCGCCGCGTGGCTGGCATTGCACACCTC
>NZ_DASVZH010000155.1:0-48819 GCF_036391795.1 Oryzihumus sp. | reverse complement strand
ATCGCGGGTGGCCGGCTCCTGCTCGCCACGGCAGCAGCCCAGGCGGACATGGCTCGCCCGAACCCGACAGCTGCCGGACGCCGGGCCGCTTCCTCGGGCAGCATGGCCCCATGACCGAGGTCCGGGGGGACGTACTGGCTGAGCCGACCACACCACGCCGCCAGCTCTGGCTGGTCCTCGCCGTGGCTGCAGCCCTGGCGATGGCCATCCCGTGGGTCGTGGCGGCCTCCCGGGGCGACCGCGCCGGCGGCGACCCGGGCGGACTGCGCCTGCAGGCCCTGCGGCAGGTGGCCGCTGCGCTCCCGGCCGGTGCCGACGTCGAGCAGCGCACCGAGGCGGCCCCCCTCTGGGGCTCCTGCGACGGCAGGCCGGGGACCGAGGGCTGGAGCACCGTGCTCGTCGCGTACCAGTTCACGGCCGGGCTGCCGAAGCAGAGGGTCCGGGCGCACGTGGCAGCGGAGATGACGGCGCTGCACTGGACGGCCGCGGGCAGCTCGCCCTCACCACTGGGGCCGGTGCTGGAGTGGACCAGGGACGTCCGGCCCGGCGTCCCGGCTCACGCCCAGCTCTCGCTCGGCCAGAGCGGGCCGGGGCACGCGCCGTACTGGGAGCTCACCGCGATGGCGCCACCGGAGGGTAAGGCAGCCTCGGGCTGCTGACCCCGCGACCCGGCGCCCCGGCATACCCCTGGTGGCGGCGCTCCCAGCGCCGCCTAGCGGGCCGGCCTGCCCGGTGTGGCCAGGAGCTCGGCGACCAGCGCCTCGACCCGGGACCGGATCTCGTCACGGATCGGGCGGACCGCCTCGACGCCCTTGCCGGCCGGGTCCTCCAGCACCCAGTCCTCGTAGCGCTTGCCCGGGAAGAACGGGCAGGTGTCGCCGCAGCCCATGGTGATGACGACGTCGGAGTCCTGGACCGCCTCGGTGGTCAGGACCTTGGGCGTCTCGGCGGCGATGTCGATGCCCTCCTCGGCCATGGCCGCCACGGCCGCGGGGTTGACCTGGTCCGCGGGCTCGGACCCGGCCGAGCGGACCTCGATCCGTCCGCGGGACAGGTGGGTCAGGTAGGCCGCGGCCATCTGCGAGCGGCCGGCGTTGTGGATGCAGACGAACAGGACGCTGGGCTTGGGGGTCATCGGCTGGCCTTTCAACGAGTTCGGGCCGCGTGGGGCGCGGGCTCGGTGGTGGCGGGCGGGCGGCTGACACCGTGAGGAAGGACGACGTCGTCGGCCACGGTGGCGACGTCGGGGTGGAGCAGCCGCACCAGCGCCAGGCCGACCGCACCGCCGACGACTTGGGCGACGACGAACCCCGGGACGGAGGCCGGGGCGATGCCGGCGAAGGTGTCGGAGAACATCCGCCCGACGGTCACCGCCGGGTTGGCGAAGGAGGTGCTGGAGGTGAACCAGTACGCCGACCCGATGTAGGCGCCGACGGCCGGTGCCGCCAGGGCTGCGCGACCTGTGCGGGCGAGGGCGAAGATGAGCGCCACCAGCCCGGCCGTGGCCACGACCTCCCCGAGCCAGAGGTTGGCGTGGGTGCGGTCGTGGGTGGCCAGGTGGGTGGGCACGTCGAACATGAGGTTGGCCAGGACCGCGCCCGCGACGGCGCCTGCCACCTGCGCCAGCGTGTAGGCCCCCAGGTCCCGCCCGCTGAGGCCGGTCCCGGTGCGGCGGCCCAGCAGCCAGTCCGCCGCGGAGACCACGGGGTTGAAGTGGGCGCCCGAGACCGGCCCGAACATGAGGATGAGCACGGTCAGGCCCAGCACGGTGGCGGTGGAGTTCTCCAGCAGCTGCAGCCCCACGTTGCCCGGCGAGAGCTGCTGGGCGGCGATGCCCGAGCCGACGACCACCGCGACGAGCATCGCGGTGCCCACCAGCTCGGCCACGAGCCGGCGACCCAGCCCGGGGGCGGAGGCGGACCCAGCCATCAGCAGGGCCTGCGCGGGGCGGTGCGGGCGGCCTGGGCCAGGGCGGCGAACTGGGCCGCGACGGCGTCGAGCGCCTCGGGCCGCAGCCGGTAGTAGGTGTAGCGCCCGCAGGCCTCGGTCTCGACGACCCCGGCCTCGCGCAGCTGGCGCAGGTGGTTGGACACAGCCGTCGGCAGTGCCCCGGTGGCCGCCGCCAGGTGGCAGGTGCACAGCTGCTCGGCGGCCAGCAGGGACACCAGCCGGGCGCGCAGCGGGTCGGCGAACAGCTTGACCGACGGCTGGTCCAGCACCGGCGGGTCGGCCGGACGCCGGTGATTCAGGTCAACGTGAGTAGTCATCGCACCATGAATCGTCGTGGCGCCCGGCCGCTGCCGTCAAACGAACACTCGGTGAACCCGGCAGGGTCGGCGCGGTCAGCAGCAGCCGGCCGCCGCCGCGGGCTCGTCGGCCCCACCGGCCCCGGTGGCGGTCCCGTCGGCGGGGGCGCTCGTGCCGCAGCACCCGCCGGCGGTGGCGGCCGGTCCGGCGCCGTGCCCCTCGAGCTCGGGCTGTGCGTCGGCCAGGACGACGTAGTTCTCCCACCGCTGCCCGTCCGGTCCGGTGACCCAGTGCTTGGACTGCCGGGCGTAGCAGCACACCACGTCCCCCTCCGTCTCCAGGCCCAGGCCGGCGGCCTCGAGCCGGTCGGCCTGCTCGGCGACCTCGTCCATCGTGGCGCGCTCGACCCCGAGGTGGTTCAGCGTGCCGGTCGCGGCCGGGTTCTCGAACAGCACCAGCTTCAACGGCGGGTTCTCCACCGCGAAGTTGGCGTAGCCCGGGCGGCGCTTGGCCGGCTCCGTCGCGAACAAGGTGGAGTAGAAGTCCACGGCGGCGTCGATGTCGTTGACGTTCAGGGCGAGCTGGATGCGGGACATGGTGGGTGCCTCTCGGGTCGGGGTGAGGGTCAGGCGCAGCAGGCGGCGGGGGAGGAGGGTGCGCGACGGGTGGCGCTCGCAGCCTCGCGGTGCAGGGGGCGGGTCAGCGCCGAGACGGCCGAGGTGAGCCAGGCGGTACGCGCGGGTGCGGGCTCGCGCAGCCAGGCGCGGATGGCCGTCCGCTGCACCTCCTCGGCGCGGGCCAGGGCCAGGGCGTGGGTCGTGGACACGGGCAACATCGACTTCTCCTTCGGTGAGCGGGACGACCTCTTCGATGTTCATAGAATCCCTAGATATTTGACGTTCGTCAAGAAGGTTGCGAGGATTTCTTCATGCCCAAGCCGTTGCCCCTCCTGCAGGACGCCTCACCGATCTGCTGCGCCCCGCTCGGTGCGCCCGCGACCCGGATGTCCCGGGACGACGCCGTCGGTCTCGCGGTGCGGCTCAAGGCCCTGGCCGACCCGGCCCGGCTCCTGCTGGTGGACCACCTGCTCTCCCAGCCGGACTACGAGGCCTGCACCTGCGACCTCGCACCGGTGGTCGGCCTGTCCGAGCCGACGACCAGCCACCACCTCAAGCAGCTGCTCACCGCCGGCCTCGTCACCAAGCGCCGGGACGGCATGAACGTGCACTACCGCCTGGTGCCCAAGGCGATGAACGCCCTCTCCCGCGTCCTCGACACGGGCTGCTGCTGATGGCCGGCCCCCTGGCCGGTGGCGCCGGCCCCGCCGAGCTCGCCGGGGACCGCCCAGCGTCGGCCGTGGTGTCCTGGCGGGCATGAGCGCGCCCGGGCCGCACGCGCCGGACCAGGCCGCCACACGGCATACCGATGTCCTGGTCATGGGCGGCGGCCAGGCCGGGCTGGCCGCCGGCTACCACCTTCGTCGGGCGGGACTCGAACCTGGCGGGGGCTTCACGATCCTGGACGCGGCGCTCGAGCCGGGCGGTGCCTGGGCGCGCATGTGGCCGAGCCTGCGCGCGTTCTCCCCGCCGGAGTACTCCTCCCTGCCCGGGTGGCTGATGCCGAGGTGGGACGGCGAAGCCTTCCCGCCGGCCGCCCACGTCGCCGACTACCTGGCCAGGTACGAGGCGCGCTACGAGCTCCCCGTCCTGCGGCCGGTGCGGGTCCGGTCGGTCTGCCGCCAGGACGGCGACCCGGGCGGGCTGCTGCGCGTCGACTCCGATGGGGGAGCGTGGACCGCAGGTGCCGTCATCAGCGCGAC
Source organism: Oryzihumus sp. (assembly GCF_036391795.1). Classification (GTDB taxonomy): domain Bacteria; phylum Actinomycetota; class Actinomycetes; order Actinomycetales; family Dermatophilaceae; genus Oryzihumus. The sequence continues at coordinate 44,753 of NZ_DASVZH010000155.1, read as the reverse complement.
CGGCACGTGGGCGCGCCCCTTCGTGCCGCACTACCCGGGGCAGGAGCTGTTCCGGGGGCAGCAGCTCCACACGGCCGGCTACCGCAGCGCCGGAGCGCTCGCCGGCCAGGACGTGGTGGTCGTCGGCGGCGGCAACTCGGCCGCGCAGCTGCTGGCCGAGATCTCCACGGTCGCCCGCACCACCTGGGTCACGCCCCGCCAGCCCCGCTTCCTGCCGGACGACGTCGACGGGCGGGTGCTGTTCGAGGTCGCGACGGCCCGACGCCGGGCCCTGGACGCCGGCAGGGCGGACACCGGTGGTGTCGCCAGCCTGGGCGACATCGTCATGGTCCCCAGCGTGCGGGAGGCCCGGGCGCGTGGCGTCCTCGTCGCGCACCCGATGTTCGAACGGCTCACCGCGGAAGGGGTGGCGTGGTCCGACGGGCGCCGGTCGCGGGCGGACACGGTCCTGTGGTGCACGGGTTTCCGGCCGGCGCTGGGTCACCTCGCCCCGTTGGGGCTGCGGGGGCCGGACGGCCACATCGCCACCGACGGGACGCGGGCGATCGGCGAGCCGCGCCTGCACCTCCTCGGCTACGGGGACTGGACCGGTCCGGCCTCGGCAACGCTCATCGGGGTCGGCCGCACCGCCCGTGACGCGGTCAGCGAGATCGTCCATCGCGGCGTGGTGGCCGCTTCTTCGTGACTCATGCCGAGGCGCCCGGGAGGGTCAGCTGACGGCGGTGGTGGTCATAGTGCTGGGTGGCGTAGTGGTAGACGTCGCCGACGGTCATGACGTCCGTGAAGTAGGGGTCCCAGCCGACGGGGAAGTGCATGCCGCGGGCCAGGGCCGCGTCGCTCTCCCGCAGGAGCCTGGCCTGCAGCCGCGCGATGACGTGGTCGAGCACCCGTTCCATGCCGGCGTGGCCGAGCACACGGGCACCGCCGAGCGACCCGACGTAGTTGACGACGTGGAACGGCTTGGTCGCCGCGTTGAGGGCGGCCGCGAACCGTCGCGAGACCCCGCGTGGCGCCCGGGACAGCACGTGGACGAGCACCAGCAGGGTGCGCACGACGAGGTAGCCGAACAGCATGTGGAAGAGCAGCTGCTCGTTGGTCCACCGGGTGCCGTCCGTCCCGGCCCGCAGGTCCGCGCTCGTGGCGGTGTCCAGCAGCCGGTGGAAGTCCAGGCGCGCGCGTTCCATCTCGGCGACGATCGGCTGCCGGTCCACGTGCACCTCCCGGGTCGGGCGGGCTCCCCTGGTGAACGGTACCCGCGGGATGCCGCCGTTGGCGGGTGGTCGTCCCGCTGGCTACCGTGCGGCCCCATGGCTGACGAGCTGTATGACGATCCTCGCCTCGTCGCGCTCTACGACGTCCAGAACAACGGGCGCTGGGACGTCGACCACTACCTGGCCCTGGCGCGCCGCCTCGACGCGCGGCGCGTCGTCGACGTGGGCTGTGGCACCGGCACCCTGGCGATCGAGCTGGCCGAGCGCGCCGACCACGTCACCGGTGTCGACCCGTCCGCCGGGATGCTGGGCGCGGCGCGCGCCAAGCCGGGGGCCGAGGCCGTGGCGTGGCTGCAGGGCACCGCTGCCGACCTGCCCGAGCGCGGCTTCGACCTGGCCGTGATGGCCGGCCACGTGGCCCAGGTGTTTGTCACCGAGGAGCACTGGGCGACCACGCTCGGACACCTCGGCCGGGCTCTGGTGGCCGGCGGGGTGCTGACGTTCGAGACGCGCAACCCGGCGATGCAGGCGTGGAAGGGATGGACTCCCCAGCGCTCCCGGGCCGCGGCGGTCATCGACGGCCGGCTCGTTGAGTCCTGGCACGAGGTGAACGACGTCGGTGACGGCACGGTCAGCTTCACCACGCACTACGTCCTCGGCGCCGACCCGACCGATCACGTCGAGAGCCGAAGCGTGCTCGCCTTCCGTGACCTGCCGACGCTGGAGCGGACCCTCGGGGCCGCGGGCTTCGCGATCGAGACCGTCCATGGCGACTGGGGCGGCTCGGCGTTCACCGACGGCAGCCCCGAGATCATCGTGAGCGCACGCAGGGGCTGACTTCCCTGAAAAGGGCCATGCGGCAACGGATTCGCTGCCATGCTTGCCCGGCTTCGTTGAGCCCCGCCCGTGGCACCACAGGTGCCGGGGGCGCTTGCATGAAAGAGGACAGGCATGACCGAACAGGCTTCCCCTGAGCCGGCGACCGTCGACTCGCCCGGGCACGAGCTGGCGTTGAGCCAGCCTGCACCGGTGCAGATGGTGCCCCAGCTCCAGCCCGAGGCCCAGTCCCAGTTCCAGGGCCACGGACAGCTGCTGCCGCAGCCACCCGCCATCCTCGCCGTCGGCACGATGATGAAGCGCCGCAACGTCTTCGCCGTGTGGCTCGGTCTGCCGCTGGTCACGCTCGGGATCTACAACCTGGTGTGGTGGTACAAGGTCAACGCGGAGATGGCCGCGTTTGACCGCCGCCACCCCGTGAACCCCGCCGCGACCCTCCTGGCCTTCCTGTTCGGGTGGATCCTGGTGGTCCCGCCCTACCTGGCGGTCTACGGCACCGGCCAGCGGATCGCCGAGAGGCAGCGTGCGGCCGGTCTGGCCCCGACCTGCTCGCCGGCGCTCGGGATCGTGCTGGTCTTCGTCCTCGGGCTGCACACTCTCTACTACCAGTCCGAGCTCAACAAGATCGTCGACCACTACGGCGCCCCCGCCGGCGCGCAGGTCTCGCTGGCTGCCTGATCGAGCGCCCACGGCAGCGCCCGACTCGGGGGCTGCCGTGGGCCCGCCTCACCCGGGCTGCCCGGCTGGGCGAACGCCACCCAGGCGGCGCTCGAAGCACAGCGAGGTCGCCGACCCGACGTAAGGACCGAACGCCGGGATCGGCGCATAGCCCGCGCTGGTGTAGAGCCCGATGGCCTCGGCCTGCAGCGGTCCGGTCTCCAGCCGCAGCACCGTCCAGCCCCGCGCGAGGGCCTGCGCCTCCAGAGCGCCCAGCACCAGCCGCGAGACGCCATAACCCCGGTGCGCGGGCGCGACATACATGCGCTTGACCTCGGCGACCTCGTCACCGAGGTGACGCAGCGCGCCGCACCCCACCGCCTCGCCCGAGGCGTCGCGGGCCAGCAGGAACACGCTGACGTCGGCCGCGCTCGGCTTCGTGCCCGGCTCGACGTCGCCGTCGTAGGCCGCGATCAGCTCGGCCCGCTGGGCCGCGCGCAGCCGCTCCCCGTCGGGGCTGTCCCATGGTTCGACCTCCACGACGAAACCCGTTGTCACCACTGCGTTCTGCTCCTGTGTATGCCGTGTGGCCGGCTCAGCCGCCCAGCTCGGTCGCGGGGTCGATCCGCCAGTGGTTGGTATGCAGCAACCGACCGGCGAAGTCGACGTCACACGGGCCGACGAAGGTGAAGCCGAGCGAACGGCAGAGGCCGTTGGACGGCGCGTTCGTGGCGCCAGGGAAAGCATGCACCAGCCCCCACCGGCCCTCGTGGCGTGCCCGCTCCAGGAGATCCCGGACCGCCGCCTTGGCCAGGCCTCGACCCTGGAACTCCGGCAGGATCATCCAGCCCACCTCGGAGACGGTCTCGCCTGGGGACTCCTCGTCCTCGTGCGACCACAGCACGACGCAGCCGGCGGCCTCCTCCGGCCGGCTTTCGTCAGGCACGACCATGAGGATGAGCGACTCGCCGGACTCGGCGGCCGCGACGTCGCGGGCGACCTTGTCCTCGATGCCATCGCGCGGCAGCGGGCCGCCGAGTTCGCCCATCATCGCCGGGTCACAACGCATCCGCACGTAGGCCTCGACGTCGCCGGGCTGGACGTTGCGCAGCAGCATGACGGGCTCCAGGGCTCAGGCGGCGGCGAAGCGCAGACGCAGGATCGGCAGGCCGGTCAGCCCGAGGGCGCGCACCCGCGCCGACCGGTTGACCACGGGGGCGACCCAGCCGTGCAGCACGCCCCGACCGCGCGGCGGGACCAGCTCCTGGACCTCGTCGACCCCGGGGATCGCCAGCAGCCGACGGCGCTCGGACGCATCGAGGGCCCACGGCATCGGCGGGGTGACATAGCCCTGCCTCGTGCGCATCTGCCCGGCCCGGGTGCGCCGGCTGAACCACGGCGGCACCCCGTCGAGCACCGTCTCTGCGCCCGGGAACCGTTGCGCCAGGGCGGCTACGAGGCCGTGGACCTCCTCGGGCTGGAGGTACATCAGCAGACCCTGCGCCGTGACCAGCACGCCGCGGCGGGGGTCGACGCGGTCCATCCACGCCGGGTCCAGCGCCGACACCGCCGCGACGGACTGCCGCCCGGTGGCCGGACCCAGCAGCCGGGTGCGCACGTCGACGGTCTCGGGCAGGTCGACCGTCAGCCAGTGCACCCGACCGTTGTCGACCCGCCAGAACTGCGTCTCCAGCCCCTCGCCGAGCGCCACGACGGTGCCGTCGGGGTGGGTGCGCAGGAACCGGCGCACCTCGCGGTCGAACGTCGCCGCCCGCAGGGCCTGCCACTGGCCGAGCTCGCCGGAGCCGAACCGCGCCGCGAACGGGTAGTCGATCGCCTCGACCAGCTCGACCGCCTTGGGGTCGCGCAGCACGGGGTGGTCCTGCCGCGCCTCGCTCGCTCGCTGGTAGAGGTTCCACAGCAGCGTCTCGGGCACGCCGCCGAGGTCCACCTGCACCGGGTCCATGTCGTGACCTCCCCGCCGAGGCACGATCGCGCCTCCCGGCCGAGCCTAGCCACGCGTGGTGACAAGCGAGCGGTCAGCGCAGGGCCTGGCGTCCCCGGTTCGAGCGCAGCGCGGCCCGCGTGCCCGGGGCGGGAGGAGCGACCGTACGCCGGCTCGACCGCACCTGGGCGACGCGCACCCGGGTGCGCGTGGCCCGGGCGGCACGTCGCTCGCCGAGCCCGGTGGGTCGCTCGGCGGGCGGCACGCGCTGCGCTCGCACGGGGCCCGGCTGGACCTCCATGCCCGGCCGGCGGGTGGCGTGCCGGTGCCCGGCCAGGGCCCAGGCGAGCAGGGCAGCGGACAGGACGCCCGCGAGGAAGATCCCGCCCAGGGTCAGGGTCAGCTGTCCCCGGGACAGCGAGACGGCCGAGCTGGGCCGGCTGCCGCCGACGGCGAGGATCACACCGGTCGACAGCAGCGCCAGTGCGCCCACGGCCGCCCCGAACCGGAGCCGGAAGCCGGCCCCTCTCCCCGCCGACGTCCCGACCGCCGACACCCCGGCCGCCGTGCGTCTGGCCGCCCTGGTCCCTTGTGCCCCCATGACCCGTCCCTCATGCCGATCCATTGACTCCTGTCGATGGATACCGCAGGGCGGCGCCGCCCGTGGGGCGATCCGGGCAAGTTCACAGGCGACACGCTGGCGACACGCCGACAGGTGGACCGGTCAACTGATGAGGGACCTGGGCAGGTAGCCGAACCGGTCCGCACCACAACGGAATCGATGCGCCGATCCCGTACTGCGGCTCTCCCGTGCGCGCAGCCGGATATCCGGTCGACGCCTGCCGGTCGGGGCTGGCACCGTGGCCGCCATGGAGCCGCTCACCGCTGCCGCCATCCGCGGCAGCTTCGTCAACCTGTCCAAGACCCAGGCCAAGGCGCTGAACCTGCCGGCGGGGCTGGACACGACCGACTGGGACACCCTCGACTACCTCGGCTGGCGCGACCCCAGGGCGCCGGCGCGCGCCTACCTGGTGACGTGGCGCGACGGGACGCCGCTGGGCCTGTCGCTGCGGGCACCGTCGACCAGCGCCAGCCGCGGCTCGGCGCTGTGCAACCTGTGCTGGTCGGCGCACAAGCCCTCCGACGTCGTGCTGTTCGTCGCGCCGCGGGCCGGGTCCGCGGGCCGGGAGGGCAACACGGTCGGCACCTACATCTGCGCCGACCTGGCCTGTTCGCTCTACGTCCGGGGGCTGCGGCCGCTGGAGCTGCCGCAGGGGGAGTCGATGGTGGAACCGGCTGAGCGAGCCCGCCGCCTGACGGACCGGCTCGGGGCGTTCGTGGACCGGGTGCTGGCCTAGGCAGGCAGGGCGCGGCGGGTGGCCACCGTCAGCAGGGCCTCCTCGTCGCTCATCATGTCGAGCTCGGCGAGGGAGATCGTGCCGTCGACCAGGCTCTGGGCCACGAGCTCGACCGCCGATGCGGGGTACGGGCTGGGACCGGGGAGCCGGGACCGCAGGGGGGTCACGGAGTGGTGCACCGCCGCCTCCAGGGGATGAGGGGGGAACTTGATGGCTCAACCTTCGCAGTGGGGCAGCACGCGGGTGGTGGGCTTTACCAAGTCCTGACCCTTGCTCCGAGTGGCTGCCTCGGGGCCTGACCCGGATGCTCGGTCGCCGAGCAGGCGGGCCTCCAGCCGCTCCTCACGCCACGAACCCTGGCCGTCGGGCTCGACCCACCAGCCGCAGGCGCCGTCGACGACCGTGACGACCTCGCGCAGCTCGGTGCCCACGTAGTGCAGCCCCACCCCGTCCTCGCTGGCGTAGCCGGCGGGGACCGCCCCCGAGGCGACGGCCGCGCGATACACCGCGCGGCGCGGCTGCTCGGGGAAGTTGTCGTGCACGCCGTTGCTGAACGGCAGCCAGCCCAGCGTGTCGGTGACCGTGTCGAGCGCGTCGCTGAAGGAGTCGGTCGGGCCGCCGAGGTGCCAGCACAGGCTGCCCGCGCTCTGCCCGGCCAGCACGACGCCCGCCTCCCAGCACTCCCGCAACAGCTCCGGTATGCCGTGGGCACGCCAGACCGCCATGAGGTTCACGACGCTGCCGCCACCGACCCAGACCGCGTCCTGGGCGAGCAGGTGCTCACGCACGTCCGGCACGTTGGGCTGGGTGAACAGGGTCAGGTGGCTGGTCGTGACGTCGTCCCGGTGCGCGAGGGCCCGGTGGAAGCTGTCGATGTGCGCCGGGTGGTCCCCGCTCCCGGTCGCGATGTAGGTCGCGTGACCTCAGGTGGTGAAGGTGAACAGGCGCCGCCCCTGTCGCACCGGCCGGGGTGTCCCGGCATACCGGTGCACGCCGACGCTGAACAGCACGTCGTCCGGCGCCTCGAACGCAACCTCCGCGAAACCGTTGCCGGACAGCCAGTTCCGGATCGCCGGGGTCAGGTCGGGGTCGCGGCGGGACCGGGTCCACACCACCGTGGCGTCGTCGGCGCACAGCTCAGGCAGCGTGGCGAGGGTGCGCTCGACGTCGGCGTCGCTGATGTTGCCGAGCACGCCGCACAGCAGCACCAGGTCGGCCGGGACGGCGTCGGCCCAGAGGTCGACCAGTGCCGCATCGCCCTCGAGCACGCGCACCCGGGCCGTGGCCAGGGTGGCCGCGCTCGCCCGGGCCGTCGCCACGAGTCCCGCGTCCAGCTCGACGAGGGTGGCCTCGACGTCGTCCCGATCGCCCCGGTCGCGCAGCACGCCGAGCAGGTCGCGCCCGTCGCCGGCGCACAGGCTCAGCACCCGCGCTGGCACGCCACCGCGACCCTCCAGCCACGCCCCGATGTGTCGCTGCACGATCGCCAGCCGCCGGGACAGCGGCGACGTCGGGTCCGTGTAGGGCTCGTGCCAGGCCTGCCAGTCGGTGGATGCGTCGGTGCTCACGCCAGCATCTTCTCCAGACAGATCCCGTCCGGCCCGTTGGCGTCGGGGTCCCGGGCGACCTCGACGAAGGTGCCCCGGTCCTCGATGCTGCGCCGCACCACCTCGGGGGACCGCCAACGGGCCAGGCCGTAGGAGACGAAGTCCGCGCCGGCGATCGGCCCGTAGGTCGCCGGCCAGGTGCGCAGCCCGACCAGGCGCACGGCATACGCGTCCTTGGCGTTCGCGAGCCGGACGTCCACGGCTTCACCCCCGGGTGGGTAGCGGTCCCCTTGGCGGAGGGTAGGTCGGCGGCCCGGGGCGCTACCGCATCGCTTCAGGGCCAGCGCTGGTCGGTGTCAGGCAGGCTCACGCCGAACCCCCGCACTGCCAGCTTCAGGATCACCGGTCCGGGCGCCAGGAGCTGCTCGACCTTGCCGGCGCTCAGGCGCGCCAGCTGCTCCAGGCCGTCGGCGAGGACGAAGGGGCCGCGCCGACGGGCCTGGTCGAGCACCATCGCGTTCGCCCACACCTTGCGGCGGGACTCCCGCAGGAACCGCTTGATGCCCAAGCGGTTGAGCGGGCCCACCAGCCGGTCGCTCAGGCTCGCCGTGCCGAGCGTGGAGAGGTGGTCGTCCTCGGCGCCGACCCGCGAGGACAGCACCGTGTCGATGTGCCGGTGGTCCACGTGCCGCCAGTGGACCAGGGCGGGGTCGTCGAGCTCGGCACTGCTGATGACGGCGAGCAGGGCCTGGGGCAGGTCGAGGTTGATGTGGGCGTTCATGCCGAGCAGGACGTGGCGCAGCGGCGGCAGGTCGCGGGCGTCGAAGGCCGCCTGCCACGGCAACGGTGCCGGGTCGCCGCGGCCGTGCGCCTCCAGCGCGTCGAGGTACAGCTCGGCGAACACGACGTCCCACCGCTCGACCCATTCCGGGTCCCGGAACGTGCCGGCCGCGAGCTCGTCGCGGACGGCGGCCGTGGTCCGGGCATAGGTGGACAGGAAGAACCGCTTCGGATCACGGGCCGACTCCAGGGGCGCGAGCAGCCGCTGCATCCGGTCCAGGACCGTGTCGATGCCGGCGCCGGTGCGACCCGGCCCCGGCTGCGCGGGGATCAGCGGGTCCACTCCTCGACCACGTCGAGGTTGGAGAACGTCGGGGGAGCATCGCACAGGGCCGCCATGCGGGCCGCGAAGTCGGTGGTGTCCGCCCGCTCGGAGTTGGCCATCGCCTCCTGGTAGGAGGGGAACTCCACGATGTTGACGTACCGGTTCGGGTTGTCGCGGTCCCGGGCGACGACGCCGCGGGTCGGGCCACCCGGTCCGCCCTCCCGCTCGGCCCGGTAGTCGTCGACGAGCTTCTGCAGCTCCTCGAAGCGGGAGGTGGTGAACTCGATGATCTGCACGAACCCGGCCATGGCCGCTCCTTCTCCACAGGTGCGACCACGGTCCCTCCGCCGGGTCCACGGGGGATCCGGCGAAGGGACTACGCCGCGTCAGCGCGCCGTGGTGAAGTGCACGACCTGCTGGAACGTGGGCCGGTTCTGCCAGTCGATCGGCCGCACCCCGACCAGGCCGGCGGTGGTGTGGCGGATGTCGTCCAGGTGCTTGTCGTAGGTCAGCGCGTCCACGTCCGTGACCTTCTGGGCGGCCAGGGCGCGCTGGACGGCGGCGGTCAGGGACGCGAGGACGGTGTCGGCGCACCCCGCCCGGTCGCCGCACAGCGACGCCGTCCGGGTGCCGGCCGGCCCGTGCCCGAGGGCGCGGCGCAGCTCGGCGTCGACGTAGCCGTACCAGGCGATCTCGTTCCACGAGGAGCCCTTGCCCTCGCGCGGGTGGTCGTCGAGGGCCTTGGGCAGCTGGTCCACGAGCGAGCCGAGCACCGGGCGCAGCACGTCCTTGGGCAGCGCGCCGGGGGAGGAGTCCGGCACGGCCTCGTGCTGCGGCTGCCACCACTCGTCGAACAGCGCGATCGCGGCCTGGTCGGTGTAGTGCCCGCTGCGGGCCCGGTCGACGCGGTGCGCACCGTCGGCCAGCCAGCGGCGCAGCAGCGCCACCGCCTTGCGGGTCTGCGGGTCGCTGCCGCCGTCCCCGAGGACGGCGAGCAGCGCGGGCAACGTGTACCGCGCGCGGCTGTCGACGGTCGCCGCGTCCGCGACCGCGCCCACCAGCCGCGGGACGGTCGCGTGGCCGGTGGCGGCCAGGGCGGCAACCCGGTCGGCCAGCGCCCGGGAGCGGTAGACCGAGTTGTACCCCCACACGTTGTCGGCGGCGGAGAAGCCGGGTGCCTGCTTGTTGTTCCACGAGACGAGGTAGCCCGAGGGCGGGTTGGCCTGCTGCACGTGGCCGCTGGTCGGCACCCACCCGGTCCAGTCGTAGCGGCTGTCGCCCCAGCGCGGGAAGTCGAGGTCGGTCCCGGCGGCCCGCTGCGGCAGCCGGCCCGAGCCGAAGTAGGCGATGTCCTTGTCGTTGGCGAAGAACCAGTTGAACGTGTAGTCGATCCCGCTCATGGCCCGGTTGAAGGAGGCCGGGTCGTGCACCTGCGCCGGGTCGTTGACCCGGGCGAAGCCGATCACCGAGTCCACCTCGTGGCCGTAGGTGCTGCGCTGCAGCACCAGCGCCACCGGTATGCCGTGCACCGTCACCCGGGACTGCACGATGCCGTGCCCGGTGCGCAGGACCTGCATCCGCAGCTGCTGGGGCGGGTTGGTGGCCCCGGCGTTGGGCAGCGCCGTCTCCTCGTGCACCCAGGAGGTCATAGCCACGCAGCGCCCGTCGGCCAGGTAGTGCGTGCTGTGCACCGTCGGGGCGGAGCCGTCGGGCTCGCACAGCCGCTCGGCGACGGTGTCGACGATGTCGCTGCTGGCACTCGTGGCGCTCCACGCGTAGTCCAGTCCGCGGCCCAGCTCGACCACCAGTGAGGTGCCGGCGAAGGACACCCCGCGGGCGTGGATGCCCGGTCCGTTGAGGACCTCCTCGCTGAGCAGCTGCGGAGCGTAGTAGCCGGTCTGCGGTCCGAACACCACCGTCGGGTGGCCGTCCGCCGAGCGCGAACCGGCAATGAGGGCAGCGTTGCTCGCGCCACGGGTGGTCAGCGGCAGGAAGGACTCGTGGGGCATGTCCAGGCCGAGCGTGGGGGGCGCGTGGGCCAACGGGGGTGCGCCGCCACCGACGTCCGAGCCGGTGCCGTCGGCGGTCGGCCCGGCCAGGTCGGGCAGGGCCACGCCGGGCTGCGCGGGATTGGGGTCACCGCCGCCGTAGGGGGTGCGCACGCTGGCCGTGGTCGGCGCCTCCGGGTCGTTCTTGGCGCGCAGGTCGCGGTAGTAGGCCAGCCCCCGCGCCGCGCCGAAGCGGCCCTGGAGCTGCTGCAGCCAGCGGGCGTTGTCGGCCTCGCCGCCGCCGCCCTTGCCGAAGATGCCGCCGACGAGGGAGGCGACGTAGACCAGGTCGGCACGGGTCCAGTCCTTCGGGGCCTTCTGCAGCGCGGCGTACTCCGCCGGGCAGTGCAGCCCGGTGGGCAGGTTGGCCGGGCAGAGGGCGTGCTGGGCGGCGTTGATCCCGGCCAGGTAGGCATCGGCTCGGGCGAGCAGGGCCCGGCCCTCCTCGCCGTAGCGCTGGACCACGCCGTCGAGCTGGGCTTCTGCCTCGGCCGGGGTGTAGGCGGCGATCTGGAGCTGGTGCCGGTCCATGGCGGTGTTGCCCGCGGTGGGGCCGAGGAACTCCGCCGCACGGGCGGCCCCCGCGTGGCGGAGCACGTCCTGCAGGAACATCCGGTCCATCGTCCCGGCGTAGCCCGCGCCGAACGCGACGTCCTCGGCGCTCCGCCCGTCCACGTAGGGCACGCCGTAGGCGTCCCACCGGATGCGCACCCCCGGCTTGGGCGTGGCACTGCGCACCACCGTGTCGGGGGTGAAGCCGGCGCGCTTGTAGAGCCGGCCGACGTCCCCGGCGCTGACGGAAGCCGGGTCGAGACGGTTCAGCCCGTCATACATCTCGAGCTGGTCGGCGAAGTTCGGCGGCGCGTTGCGGCCCTCCACCGCGACGCGGCCCTGGGGGTCGCCGGCGACGACCGTGGCGAGCTTCGCGGCGTCGATGCTGCCGGACTGGCCGGGCGGCAGGACGTTGCGGACGGCGGACTCCAGCGGGTCCGGTGTCCCGGCGGCGGTGGCCCCGGGGGCGACGGCGACCACGGCGGTGGCGAGCCCGGTGAGCAGAGCCAGGGCCAGGGCAGGGCGACGGGCGGAGCGGTCACGACAACGGAGCAGCACGGACGGCATCGGTCCTCCTCGCGGGTGTGACCGGGGTAACGAGGAGGGGTGCCCGGGGTTACTCGCCGGTAGCCACGATGTGGGACGCGAGCCGGTCGAGGAAGACCCGCTGGCCCGACACCAGCTTGGCCCGGGCCGTATCCAGGTCCAGCCAGGCGACCCGGTCCAGCTCGGGGAACAGCTGCCGGCGCCCGCTGCGCGGCGGCCACTCCATCTCGAAGGTCCCGAAGGTCGCCGCGTCGACGTCGAGGTCGGCCGCCAGGGCGAAGACCCGCACCACCTTGCCGCTGGGCTGGCGTGCCTCGCCGAGGTCGGCCCACGCGCCGTCCGGCACGGGCAGGCCGAGCTCCTCGGTAAACTCGCGGCGGGCGGCGTCGTGCGGCGGCTCGGACTCCTCGTGCTCGCCCTTGGGCACCGACCAGCCGCCGTCGTCCTTGCGCGCCCAGAACGGCCCACCCATGTGGCCGAGCAGCACCTCGGGCACACCGTTGCGGACGCGGTGCAGCAGGATCCCGGCGCTGCGCGGCCTGCCCATGGGGCGAGGCTACTGGGGCAGCGGCACCAGGCCGAGAAGGTTGCCCTCGCTGTCGCGGAACCATGCGGCCCTGGCCGAGCCGATGGTGGCGATCCCGGTCGCGGTGTCAAAGCCCGGCATGTCGGAGTAGCTCTCGACCTCCACCCCGCGAGCCCTGAGGTCGGCCACCTCGGCCACGACCAACCGGGTGACGTGCTGCGTTCACCGGACGCAAACGGCACCATTCGGGCAGAATTGCCGACGCCATGGAGAGCCTGTCGCCACCCCTGACCGACGTGACCGCGGTCGACATCGTGCGCGTGGCGGCGCTGGACGCATACGACGTCATCGGCCGGCCGCCGGAGCCCGAGCTCGAGGCCCTCGTCGAGCTGGCGGCCCTGGTCTGCGGGGTGCCGACGGCGGTCATCAACCTCATCGACGAAACCCACCAGCATCAGGTGGCGGCGTTCGGCATCGGGCCCTCGATCTGCACCCGCGAGGACTCCATGTGCGACATCACCATGCAGGAGCAGCGGCCGGTGGTCCTGCCCGACGCCCGGCTCGACCCGCGCTTCGCGCAGAACCCGTTCGTCACCGGGGTCGTCGCCTCGCTGCGCTTCTACGCCTCGAGCCAGGCTGCGCACCCCTGCGGGTGTCACGATCGGCACCCTGTGCGTCTTCGACGAGGTCGAGCGGCACCTCACCCCGGCCCAGGCGGGGGCCCTCGACGCCCTCGCCCGGCAGATCGTCGACATCCTCGAGCTGCGCCGGCGCACCGCGCTGCTCGAGCGGTCGCTGGACGAGCTGACCCGGGCCCGGGTCGAGCTCAGCCGGTCCAACGACCAGCTCGCCGCGTTCGCCGACCAGGTCAGCCACGACCTGCGCAACCCCCTCACCGCGGTGATTGGCTACGTCCAGGAGCTCGCGGACCTGCCCTCGGTGGCCGCCGACCCCGAGGGGCGCTGGCTGGCCGAGCGGGCCGGGCAGTCGGCCGCCCGGATGCACGCCCAGATGACCGAGCTGCTCGACTACGGCCACGTCGGGGGCCGGCTCGGCAGTGAGGACGTCGACCTCGGCCGGGTGGCCTACCTCGTGCGCGATGACCTGGGGGACCTCGTCCGCGCCGGCGGGGCCGACCTCGTCATCCACACGCTGCCGGTGGTCCGCGGGGACGAGCACCAGCTGCGTTCGGTGCTGCAGAACTTCATCTCCAACGCCCTCAAGTTCACCCTCCCCGGCGTGCCCGCCCGGGTGACGGTCTCGGCCCGGCGAGGCGAGGCCGGGTCCCGGGTCGAGGTCGCCGACCGCGGGGTGGGGGTCCCCCTCGAGCAAGCCGCCGGGGTGTTCACCTTGTTCGAGCGCACCGGGCAGGTCGACGTCGAGGGTCACGGCATCGGCCTGGCCACCTGTCAGCGGATCATCGAGGCGCACGGCGGCCGGATCGGCCTCGAGCCGCGCGCCGGGGGCGGCACGGTGGCGTGGTTCGAGCTGCCCGACGCCGGGACCGGAGTTTGGGGACAGCCCTGACCTGCAGGTATCGTCCTGCCAGCAAAGTGAGACCCCGCCAAGTATGAGTTGGCGGGGCCTCCTTTTTGTCCGGGGGTGACGCTCTCGGGCTTCGGCCAGTGCGCCCTGTCCACCCGTCCGTCACGGCGGGTCCGTCGGGTTGCCCCTTCGGTCTGGACCTCGTTTGCTGGCCGATCCGCCTCCGTTGCCGAAGGCGTGAGTCCTTTGTATGCCGGCCCGTCACCACCTGACAGGGACCTTGGTCACCAGCGCCATCCCTCATCCCGACCGGACGCACCAAACGGCCCGAATCCGCTCTCGCGAGGGCGGATCCGGGCCGTTTCGTGCGTCCACCGCCGGGGGGACCGGGTGGGTCAGCGCGGGGGCATCCGCAGCGCGCCGTCGAGGCGGATGACCTCGCCGTTGAGCATCGGGTTGTCGACGATGTGTGCGACCAGGGAGGCGTACTCGCTCGGCTTGCCCAGGCGCGAGGGGTGCGGCACCTGCGCCTCGAGGACCGCCTTCACGTCGCCGGGCAGCCCGGAGAGCATCGGCGTCTCGAACGTGCCGGGGGCCACCGTGACCACCCGGATGTCCTTGTCGGCGAGGTCGCGCGCGGCCGAGAGGGTGAGGCCGACGACGCCACCCTTGGACGCGGCATACGCGGCCTGGCCGACCTGTCCGTCGTAGGCGGCGATCGAGGCGGTCATGACCACGACGCCGCGGTCGCCGTCGACCGGCTCGTTGTCGAGCATCGCGGCGGCGCCCAGGCGCAGCACGTTGAACGTGCCGACCAGGTTGATGTCGATGACGCTGCGGAACGTCTCGAGGTCGAGTGGGCCCTTCTTGCCCACGACCCGGCCGGGGGTGCCGACGCCGGCGCAGTTGACGACGACGCGCAGGTCGCCGAGCTCCTTGGCGGTGTCGATCGCGGCCTGCACCTGGGCCTCGTCGCGCACGTCCGCCGGGGCGAAGCGCGCGTGGTCGCCGAGCTCCTCGGCCAGGGCCTTCCCGTTCGAGGAGGGCAGGTCGACGATGACGACCGAGGCGCCGCCGTCGTGCAGGCGGCGGACGGTGGCCTCGCCGAGGCCGGAGGCGCCACCGGTGACGAGCGCGACGGTGGAGTCGTTGATGTTCACGGAGATTCCTCGCTGGGGGTGTCGGGGACGGGAGGTCAGCCGCGCAGCAGCTGACGGGCGATGACCAGGCGCTGGATCTGGTTGGTGCCCTCGAAGATCTGGGTCACCTTGGCCTCGCGCATGTAGCGCTCGACCGGGAAGTCCTGCGTGTAACCGTAGCCACCGAGGACCTGGACCGCATCGGTGGTGACCTTCATCGCGGCGTCGGTGCACACGAGCTTGGCGATCGCGGCCTGCTTGCTGAAGGGCCGGCCGGCGTCGCGAAGCCGTGCGGCGTGCAGGTAGGTCGCGCGGGCCGAGGTGACCGCGGCCTCCATGTCGGCCAGCAGGAACGACAGGCCCTGGAACTCGCTTATCGCCCGGCCGAACTGCTTTCGCTCGG
The DNA here is from genome assembly GCF_036391795.1 of Oryzihumus sp. Classification (GTDB taxonomy): domain Bacteria; phylum Actinomycetota; class Actinomycetes; order Actinomycetales; family Dermatophilaceae; genus Oryzihumus. Next base: position 29,394 of record NZ_DASVZH010000155.1, on the reverse strand, counting down.
ACGCGTAGCCCGCCGCCACGTCCAGCGCCGCCTGAGCCAGGCCCGTCGCCGCCGCGGCGATCCCGAGCCGGCCGGAGTCCAGCGCGGACAGCGCGATCGACATGCCCATGCCCGGCTCGCCGACGAGGCGGCCGGCGTTGACGAAGGCGTCCTCGAAGTAGACCTGGCGCACCGTGTCGCAGGCCAGGCCCATCTTGCGCTCGGGCTCGCCGAAGCTCAGACCCTCGGTGCCGGCCGGCACGACGAAGCAGGACAGCCCCCTGCTCGGGTGGTCGCCGGTGCGGGCGAAGGTCGTGTAGAAGTCCGCGTGGCCGGCGTGGGAGATCCACGCCTTGGTGCCCTTGAGCCGGTATGCCGAGCCGTCACCGACCGGGTTGGCCCGGGTGGAGATCGCGGAGACGTCGGAGCCGGCCTGGGGCTCGGACAGGCAGTAGGCGCCCAGCATCGAGCCGCCGAGCATCTCAGGCAGCAGCTCGGCCTTCTGGGCGTCGGTGCCGAACTGGGCCACCGGGTAGCAGGTCAGCGAGTGGACGCTGACGCCGACGGCGACGCTCATCCAGGCCGTGGCGATCTCCTCGACGACCTGCAGGTAGACCTCGTAGGGCTGTCCGCCGCCGCCGACCTCCTCGGGGTAGGCCAGGGACAGCAGTCCGGCGTCGCCGAGCAGCCGGAACGTGTCGCGCGGGAACTCGGCCCTCGCCTCGGCGGCCGAGGCCTTCGGGGCGAGCTGCTCGGCGCAGATCTCGCGCGTGAGCTCGATGAGGTCCTGAGCTTCCTCGGTGGGCATGAGACGGTCTGCGGGCATGGCTGGAACGATACTTCACGCGATACGTCAGTATCGCTTTCCGTATGATCCGTGACATGCCCGCGACACTGACCGCCCGGCAGGGCGACCTGCTCGACCGGCTCACCGACCTGGTCGTGGCCGAGGGCTTCGCGCACCTGACCCTGGACGACCTCGCGGGGCGGCTGCGCTGCTCCAAGACCACGCTCTACGCGCTGGCCCCGAGCAAGGACCAGCTGGCGGTGCGCGTGGTCAACAACTTCTTCCGGCGCTCGACCACGTTCGTCGAGGCGCGGGTGGCGCAGCGCCGCGCGCCGCTGCGCCGGATCGAGGCCTACCTCGAGGCGGTCGCCGAGGCCCTGCGCCCCGCCTCGCGGCAGTTCATCGACGACATCGCCGGGTTCGAGCCGACCCGGGCGACGTACCGCGACAACGCCGTGGCGGCCGCCCGACGGGTGCGCGAGCTGGTCGACGAGGCCGCGGCCGAGAAGGCCGTGGCCCAGGTCGACGCGGCGTTCGTGGCCACGTGGGTGGGCGTGACGATCGAGGCGATCCAGCGTGGGGAGTTCGCCGAGCGCGCAGGGCTCGGCGACGCAGCGGCCTTCGAGGAGCTCGGCCGCCTGGTCAGCCGGGCGCTGGCCCGCCCCGTTTGAGCACTACTCGCCTGTCAGGCCGGGTCGGGCTCCACGGCCCTGGCCAGGGCGTGGGTCGAGTCGAGCCGCCGCACGCTGCCGGAGAGCAGGGGCGCGAAGCTCGACACGACGAACACCACTGCGGTGGCGGCCAGGGTGTGGCCCAGGCCGAAGGCGGCGGCCAGCGGCCCCGCCACCGCGTTGCCCGCAGGGATGCCGACGAACGAGGTGAGCTCATCCCAGGACGACACCCGGGCGAGCACCCCGTGCGGCACCTGGTCCTGCACGACCGTCTCCCAGCACGCGTTGAGGAACGCCAGCCCGAGCATGGCCACCACGGCGCTGGCGACCACGGCCCACAGGTGGTGCGCCGGCCAGGCGTAGGCGGCGGCGAACAGCCCGGTGAGCGCGAGCCCGGCGTTGGCGGCCAGGAGCGGCCGGCGCGGGCGCACGGCCATGGCCAGGAAGCCGCCGAGCACGCCGCCGATGCCGATCGAGCTGCCGATGACCCCCACGGCCGTGGCCCCGCCCAGCCGGTGGATCGCCACCACCGGCCCCAGCACGGCGAGCACGCCCCAGGCCGTGTTCCACACGCCGTGACCAAGGAGGTTCTTCCAGTACCAGTCCCGCGACCGGACCTCGGACCAGCCCGCGACCAGCTCGTGCCACAGCGGCCGCCGCGCTGCCCGGGTCGCCTGGACCCGCACCAGCGCCACGGTGACCGTGGAGACGACATAGGTGGCGGCGTTGGCGATGAAGGCCGCGGGCGCGCCGACGGTCGCCACGAGGATGCCGGCCAGGGCCGGCCCGGCGATGTTGGCCCCGCTCTGCAGCAGCCCCATGAACGCGTTCGCGGCGTGACGGTCGGCCTCGGGGACGACCAGTGGCTGGAGCGAGGCCAGGGCCGGCCGGAAGAAGGCGCCTGCTGCGCCGGTGACGACGTAGAGGGCGCACAGCGCGGCGGTGGAGGGGTGACCCTCGGCCAGCTCGGCGGCGAGCAGGAGCTGCGTGGCTGCCCGCACGAGGTCGCAGAGCACCATGAGCCGCTGCGGGCGCAGCCGGTCGGCCCAGACGCCGCCGAGGAGCATGAGCGCCATGCGCGTGGCCATGCCGGTGCCGATGACGATTCCCAGGTCGGAGGCGGTCCCGCCGCGCTGCACGATCGCCACTGCCAGCGCCACGGTCACCAGGGCGTCACCCAGCCAGGACAGCCCCTGGCCTGCGGCGAGGAGGCGGAACGGGGCTGAGCGCAGTGGCGCGAGGGCGGGGGCAAGGGCCATGCGGCCAATGTAGTTAGGCAGTAGATAGTTAGCAAGCTAATTATCAGATATCTGACTGTCAGGCCTGCAAGAATCGGCCCATGGCTCGCATCACCGACTCGGTCGACCAGCACGTGGAGCGCTGGCTCCCGGCACTGCCGCAGCTCGATGCCGAGGTGGAGGGCACGATCACCCGGATGCAGCGGCTGCTGTGGCTGCTGAAGCGGAGCAAGGTCCAGGCCTGGGCCACGCAGGGCGTGACGGACGCCGACGTCCAGACCGTGCACACCGTCATCTCCTGCGAGCTGTCAGGGGTGGAGGCCACCCCCGCGCTGCTGGCGGAGAAGTGCCAGGTGACCCGGGCCGGCATGACCAGCCGCCTGGACCGGCTCGAGACGGCAGGGCACCTGACCCGGCACCCCGACGCCGAGGACCGCCGGCGGGTGATCGTCCGCGTCACCCCCGCCGGCCGGACGATGTGGGAGACCGCCCTAGAGGTCGGCATCCGGCTCGAGGCCGAGATGCTCGACCACCTCAGCCCGCACCAGCGCACCCAGCTGAACCAGATCCTCCGCACGCTGCTCTCCGGCGTGGAGGCGCGACCGGACTGAGCCCGACGGCATACCGTGGCCGGCGGAGCGTCGCGGCCGGCGACGACCGGGCATGGAGGCGAGCAGCGTGGCTGGCAGTGCACTCATCGGCGGGGTCGTCCTCGCATCGGGCCAGAGCTCGATGTGGCAGGACATGTTCACGTTCCAGATCCCGCCGGCGGAGAAGGTCATCCGCACCGTCGTGGTCTACCTGTTCATCGGCGTGCTCATCCGGGTGGCGGGCAAGCGCATGATGGCCCAGCTCAACTCCTTCGACCTCGTGGTCGTGCTGCTCCTGAGCAACGTGGTCCAGAACGCGATCATCGGGCCGGACAACTCCCTCAGCGGCGGGTTGCTCGGCGCCGCGGTGCTGGTGCTGTTCAACGCCCTCATGGACCGGGTCGCGCTGCTCGGCCCGCGCTCGACCTGGCTGTTCCAGGGCAGCCCGACGGTGCTGGTCACCCACGGCAAGGTCGACGAGAAGGCGGTCCACCGGGTCGGGCTGCGGGACCACGAGATCATGAGCGCCCTGCACCATCAGGGCGCCGACGGCCCGAACGAGGTGCGCCGGGCAGCGCTCGAGCCGGGTGGCACGTGGAACATCGAGCTGATGCGCGACGAGCAGGCGGCCAGCCTCGGCGACCTGCGGCAGGCCGTGATCGACCTGCAGCGCCACATCGACGCCCGGTTGTCAGCCCTCGAACGGGGTGATGGTCGGCCGCTTGGCGGAGAGGGCATCTCCTGAGGACTGCCCGCGCAGCCGGCGCTGCACCCAGGGGGCGACGTACTCCCGGGCCCATCGCACGTTCTCCCGGAAGGAGTCGGCCCGGCCGATCGGCGGGGCCGGCGGCAGCGGGGTGGCCCACTCGGTGTCGTCCGGCTCGAAGCCCAGCGTGGTGAACGCGTTGAGCGCGACCCGGCGGTGCCCCTCGGTGGTCATGTGGATCCGGTCGGAGGCCCACAGGCGCCAGTCCCGGAGCGCGTGCATGCCCCACTGGTCGATGACGAAGGCCTCGTGTCGTCGCGCGATCGACCAGATGTGCGCGACGTAGGTGGCGGCCCGGCCCCGGGTCATCTTGACCAGCGGCGCCTCGCGCGGGTCCACCGGCGTGGCCATGAGCACGTCCGCGCCCGTCGCCCGGATCCGCGCGACCGCGTCCTCCAGCCGGGCGGCGAGGCCGTCGATGTCCGCGCGCGGGCGCAGGATGTCGTTGCCGCCGCCGACGATGCTGACCAGGTCGGGCCGCAGCGCCAGGGCCTCGTCCAGCTGCCGGCCGACGATGTCGTCGAGCAGCCGTCCGCGCACCGCGAGGTTGGCGTAGCCGAAGCCCTGCTCCTGCTTGCGGGCCTCCAGTGCCAGGTGCGCGGCGAGCCGGTCGGCCCATCCGATGTACGCGTTGTCGCGCGCCGGGTCGGGGTCGCTCATGCCCTCGGTGAACGAGTCGCCGATGGCCACGTAGCGGGACCAGGTCACGAGAGCCTCCAGTCGACGGGCCCGGCGCCCTGAGCGACGAGCAGCTCGTTGGCGCGGCTGAACGGCCGCGACCCGAAGAAACCGCCCCGGGCCGAGAGGGGCGAGGGGTGGGCGCTCTCGATCCGCGGCACCTGCCCCAGGGCCGGGCCGAGGTTCCGCGCGTCGCGGCCCCACAGGATCGCCACGAGCGGTCCGCCGCGCTCGACCAGCGCCTGGATCGCCTGGGCGGTCACGGTCTCCCAGCCCTTGCCGCGGTGGCTGCCCGCGGCGCCGGGGCGCACGGTCAGCACCCGGTTGAGCAGCAGCACCCCCTGGTCGGCCCAGGGGGACAGGTCGCCGTTGGGCGGGGTCGGCAGGCCCAGGTCGGTGCCCATCTCGGCATAGATGTTCTGCAGGCTGCGCGGCACCGGCCGCACGTCGGGGGCCACCGAGAAGGACAGGCCGACCGCGTGCCCGGGGGTGGGGTAGGGGTCCTGGCCCACGATGAGCACCTTGACCTCGTCGAGCGGACGGCTGAAGGCGCGCAGCACGTGCTGGCCGGCCGGCAGGTATCCGCGGCCGGAGGCCACCTCCGCGCGCAGGAAGTCCCCCAGCCGGGTCACCTCCGCGGAGACGGGCTGCAGCGCCTCGGCCCACGTGGGGTGGACCAGCTCGGTCAGGGGCTTGGCGACGGGCACGGTGGTCAATGTAGGTGACCCGATGGCCGGTCGCGGAGCCCGGTCCGGTCGGTCGGCCCGGTGAGTCGCCAGGTCAGAGGCCAGGTCAGTCGGCGTGGCTCGCGCCGAGGTGGCGGTAGCCGCGGTGGACCGCCACGGCCAGCCCCTCGGCCGGGAACGGCCACGGTCCCCGGGACAGGGCGTCGGCCTCGGGGACGTGCGCCGCGACGAGCAGGCGCAGGTGGTCGGCCACCTCGGTGACGTCACGGGCCTGCTGCGCGACGAAGGCGACGTCGACCACGTCGCCGTGGCCGGGCACGACGCTGGTCACCGGGTCGAGCAGGCTCGCGAGCCGCTCGAGCGTGGGCCCCCACTCCAGCGGCCAGCAGTCGGGGCCGAAGGACGGTGGGCCGGACTGCTCGACCAGGTCGCCGGCGTAGACGACGTCGGCGTCGGGCACCAGCAGGACCGCGTCCCCGTCGGTGTGCCCGCGGCCCAGGTGGCTGGCCTGCACCTCGCGGCCGCCGAGGTCGAGGCTCCACCGGTGGGCGAAGACGGTGTCGGGCACCACCTTCTCCTCCGTGGCCAGGGGCGCCTCGGGCTCGGGGCCGCCACGCTCCAGGGCCAGGGGCACCGCCGCGTGGGCTACCACCGGGCAGCCCGGGAACGCGGCGTTGCCGCCGACGTGGTCGAAGTGGGCGTGGGTGTTCATCACCGCGAGCACCGGCAGCGCGGACAGCTCGCGCACGTGGGCGGCCAGCTCTCGGCCCTGCGAGGCGTCCGCCCGGGTGTCGACCACCAGCAGGCCGTCGTCGCCGGCGACCACCCCGCTGGAGACGTCCCAGGGCGCGTAGCGGCGCACCCAGCAGCGGTCGCCCAGCTCGACCCAGTCGGTGCTCATGGCGCCAGCGTGGCAGCCGCCGACGTGGTGTCCAACCGACGATCGTCACGGGACTTCGGGCGCGGTTCCGGGCCCGGAACGGCACGATGATCGTCGCTCCGCGCCTTCGCGGTGCGGAGGCATCAGCGCAGGCCACCTAGACTCGCCGCCGTGCATGGCTTCGATGAGACGACCGAAGAGCTCGGTCAGGCGATCCTCAAGTACGCCGAGGAGCGGCTCAGGCTCGACCCGGTGCCGCTGGACGGCCCGCGGACCAGGGAACAGCTCGACGCGGTCGCCGGCGAGACGATCACCCCCGACGGCATGGGCGGCCTGGCCGCGCTGAAGCTGTTCGAGGACGACCTCGCCCCGGCGTGCATCTCCACCGACCACCCGCGCTACCTCTCCTTCATCCCGTGCGCCCCCACCGAGGCCGCGACGCTGTTCGACCTCGTCGTCGGCGCGTCCTCGATCTACGGCGGGTCGTGGCTGGAGGGTGCCGGCGCCGTGCACGCCGAGAACCAGGCGCTGCGCTGGATCGCCGACCTCGCCGGCCTGCCGCCGCAGGCCGGCGGGGTGTTCGTGCCCGGCGGGACCGTCGGCAACCTCTCCGCCCTGGTGGCGGCGCGCGCGACGGCGCGGGCACGGCATACCGGTGAGGGGCCGCGGCCCAACAAGGTGGCCGGCACCGTGGGAGCCCACTCCTCGATCAAGTCCGCCTGCGACGTCATGGACGCCGAGCTCGTCGGTGTCGAGGTCGACGGGCGGCAGCGGCTGACCGGCGACAACCTGCGCCGGGTGCTCGAGGCGGAGGGGCCGGAGCACTTCTTCGCCGTCGTCGCGACGAGCGGCACGACGAACTTCGGCATCGTCGACGACCTGGCCTCCGTGGCCGAAGTGTGCCGCGAGTACGGCATCTGGTTCCACGTCGACGGGGCCTACGGCGGGGCCGGGCTGGCGGCACCGAGCGTGCGTCACCTCTATGCCGGCATCGAGCACGCCGACTCCTTCATCGTCGACCCGCACAAGTGGCTGTTCGCGCCGTTCGACTGCTGTGCGCTGCTCTACCGCGAGCCGGCGCTGGCCCGGGCCGCGCACACGCAGAAGGCGTCCTACCTCGACGTGCTCACCGAGGCGCCGGAGTGGAACCCCACCGACTACGCGGTCGGCCTGACCCGGCGCGCCCGCGGCCTGCCGTTCTGGTTCTCCCTGGCCGCGCACGGCACCCGCGCCTACAGCGCCGCGGTCGAGCGCACGCTCGAGGTCACCCGCTTCGCCGCCGCCGAGATCGAGCGCCGCGACTACCTCCAGGCGCTGCGCGAGCCGGACCTGTCGGTGATCGTGTTCCGCCGGCTGGGCTGGTCCCCGGCCGACTACCACGCGTGGAGCGACCGGATCCTGGCCGAGGAGTTCGCCTTCGTGGTGCCGACGTCGCACGACGGTGAGACGGTGGCGCGGTTCGCCATCGTCAACCCGAACACCACCGAGGACGACATCGCCGCGATCCTGGACTCCATGGCGGACCCGGCATGAGCCTGCGACACCCCCGCACGGGCCCCGCCGGACCCGCCCGAGTGAATGACACTGCTGTGATTCGGCCGGTACGATGAACCCGCACGACGAGCCACGGGAGGGTCGCATGAGCGCCGCAGCAGAGGTCACCCCGACATCCGCCGAGGAGCTGAGCGAGCGGGACCGCGAGATCATCGCCTTCGAGCGCCAGTGGTGGAAGTACGCCGGCGCCAAGGAGCAGGCGATCAGGGAGCTGTTCGACATGAGCGCCACGCGCTACTACCAGGTGCTCAACGCCCTGATCGACAGCCCGGCCGCCCTCGAGGCCGACCCGATGCTCATCAAGCGTCTGCGCCGCCTGCGTGCGAGCCGCCAGCGGGCCCGCTCGGCCCGCCGCCTCGGCGTCCAGCTCTGACCACACCGACCGAGCCCGCCCGGCACGCCGCCCGGCGGGCTCTGTCATGCCCGGCCCTGCCTGTCGTGCAAGGGTGGTGGCCATGAGCGACGTCGTCGACTGGAGCACCCCCGAAGGCCTGCGAGCGGTCCGCGAGTCGCTCGCCGCGACGATCCCCGGCTGGACCGACCCCGCCGCGTATGCCGTGGGCATCGGTGCCGGGGCCGACTCCCGTGAGGTCGGCTTCCCGCACGTCAACGCCGGCGGCGCCCACCTGCTGCCCGCGGTCGTCCTCGCCAAGGTCATCGGGCACGAGGGCGGCACCGCGACCTACGACCTGACGGTCGACCAGCTGCGGACCGCGGCCGAGACCCTGGCCCCGGCGGAGGCCTGCACGGCGTACGACCACCCCAACCTGTGGGCCTGGCGGGACCTGCTGGAGCAGGTCGGTCCCGAGCCGGCCCTGACGCTGACGGCGGTGTTCGTGGGGGACCTCGACGACCCGGCGGCGTCCGAGGCCGACGCCGCGATGAGGGACGTCATGGAGCGGCCGTCCGCCGACCGCTGAGCGGACCCGGAGGGCATTTGCACTCGGTGGGGTCGAGTGCTAATCATTGGGTTAGCACTCTCATCCTGAGAGTGACAATCTCGACCGTCTGTCGAGGACCGGCGAACGCAGCGACGTGAGCTGCCGGACCCGGTCCGTCCGTCGCGGGCGTCCGGCGGTCACCCGAAGATTTTCGCGTGGGAGGAACCACCCGAATGGCCAAGATCATCGCTTTCGATGAGGAGGCTCGCCGCGGTCTCGAGCGGGGTATGAACACCCTCGCCGACGCCGTCAAGGTGACCCTCGGTCCCAAGGGCCGCAACGTCGTGCTGGAGAAGAAGTGGGGCGCCCCCACGATCACCAACGACGGTGTCAGCATCGCCAAGGAGATCGAGCTCGAGGAGCCGTACGAGAAGATCGGCGCCGAGCTCGTCAAGGAAGTTGCCAAGAAGACCGACGACGTCGCTGGTGACGGCACCACGACCGCCACGGTCCTGGCCCAGGCGCTGGTGCGCGAGGGTCTGCGCAACGTCGCCGCCGGCGCCAACCCGATGGCCCTCAAGCGCGGCATCGAGAAGGCCGTCGAGGCCGTCTCCGCCCAGCTGCTGACGATGGCCAAGGACGTCGAGACCAAGGAGCAGATCGCCTCCACCGCCTCGATCTCCGCCGCTGACCCCCAGATCGGCGAGATGATCGCCGAGGCCATGGACAAGGTCGGCAAGGAAGGCGTCATCACCGTCGAGGAGAGCAACACCTTCGGCCTCGAGCTCGAGCTCACCGAGGGCATGCGCTTCGACAAGGGCTACATCAGCCCCTACTTCGTGACCGACACCGAGCGCATGGAGACCGTGCTCGAGGACCCCTACGTCCTCGTGCTCAACTCCAAGATCAGCAACGTCAAGGACCTGCTGCCGCTGCTCGAGAAGGTCATGCAGTCCGGCAAGCCGCTGGCGATCATCGCCGAGGACGTCGAGGGCGAGGCCCTGGCCACGCTGATCGTCAACAAGATCCGTGGCACCTTCAAGTCCGTCGCCGTCAAGGCCCCGGGCTTCGGTGACCGCCGCAAGGCCATGCTGCAGGACATCGCGATCCTGACCGGTGGCCAGGTCATCTCCGAGGAGGTCGGCCTCAAGCTCGAGAACGCCGGTCTGGACCTGCTGGGCACCGCCCGCAAGGTCGTCGTCACCAAGGACGAGACCACCCTCGTCGAGGGCTCGGGCGACTCCGACCAGATCCAGGGCCGGGTCAACCAGATCCGCGCCGAGATCGAGAAGTCGGACTCCGACTACGACCGCGAGAAGCTCCAGGAGCGCCTCGCCAAGCTCGCCGGCGGCGTGGCCGTCATCAAGGCGGGTGCGGCCACCGAGGTCGAGCTCAAGGAGCGCAAGCACCGCATCGAGGACGCCGTCCGCAACGCGAAGGCTGCCGTCGAGGAGGGCATCGTCGCCGGTGGTGGCGTGGCCCTGCTGCAGGCCACCGACGCCGCGTTCGAGAAGCTCGAGCTCGAGGGTGACGAGGCCACCGGCGCCAACATCGTGCGCGTGGCGGCCGAGGCCCCGCTCAAGCAGATCGCGATCAACGCCGGTCTCGAGGGTGGCGTCGTGGCGGAGAAGGTGCGCAACCTGCCTTCCGGCCACGGCCTCAACGCCGCCAACGGCGAGTACGTCGACCTGATCGCCGAGGGCATCATCGACCCGGCCAAGGTCACGCGTTCGGCCCTGCAGAACGCCGCCTCCATCGCGGCGCTGTTCCTCACCACTGAGGCCGTCATCGCCGACAAGCCCGAGAAGGCAGCCCCGGCTGCCCCGGGTGGCGGCGACATGGGTGGCATGGACTTCTGATCCTCACGGGTCAGCAGGTCTGAGCAACGCTCGAGAGGGCGGCTCCCCCGCGAGGGGGAGCCGCCCTCTGCGGTGCGGCGGCCGCCTGCCGGGCGCGCCGTCAGTGGCCGAGGATGCGCATCCCCTGGGGCTGGACCCGGATCGTCACCCCGTCGGGGCCGGTCAGGGTGACCGGCGTCTGCTCCGATCCGCCGGGGATGCCGCCCGGGAAGTACTGCTGCCACTCCGGGCCGCTCCAGGCGCCGTCGGGCCCGGAGTTGAACCGCGACCGGTCCGGGGACGGGTAGACCATGACCTCCCACGTGCTTCGCAGCAGGTCGAAGTGACCCACCATCGAGTCCGGCAGGACCTGGTCACCCCTGCGCGCCACCCAGACGCCCCGCGCCGTGACCTTCAGGGCCTGGGGCACCAGCGCCGGCAGCGGGAACGCCCGCACGATCCGGGTGCGGGTCGGGTCCATCAGGAGCAGCTCGCCGTAGTCGAGCGGCGCGATGGTGCCGGGGTTCCTGCTGTCGACGGTCCCTGATGATGCCATCTGGAAGGACGGCTGCATCCGCTCCGCCGTGGCCTCGGGCAGCCGCGACACCACCCACGCGCCGTCCGGGCCGTCCTGGACCATCAGCGGGTCGACCCGGTCGCGCACGCTCAGGGCCGCGATCTCGGGAAGCACATGGTCCCGGCGCGCATCCGTCGCCGACTGGCTCGGCCCCGTCGAGGCAGTCGGGGGAGGGGTGAACGGGGCGATCGGCGGCACCAGCGGCGGCGTGGACGGCACCGCCGGGCGGGAGACCTCGGGCCCGCGGTCGGTCAGCCGTGTAGCGGTCAGCCCGCCGGCCACCAGCACCACCGCGGTGAGGCCCGCCGCGACCGCCCGTTGCCGGCGTCGACGGGACTCCGAACGCTGCAGGACCCCTGGCAGGAGGTCGGTGTCGTGCACTCCGGTCGCGGCCTGACGCAGACCGTCCCGCAGCAGCTCCAGGCTCTCGGTCATGGCCGGCTCCTCTCGGGGGTCTGGTGGGTGTGCTCCAGCAACTCGGGTGCCACGACGCGCAGGCGGGCCAGGGACCGGGCGGTCTGGCTCTTGACGGTGCCCAGGGAACAGCCGAGCACGGCCGCCGTCTGCGCCTCGCTGAGGTCCTCGAAGAAGCGCAGCACGATGACGGCGCGCTGGCGCGGGGTCAGCCGCGCCAGCGCCTGCTCGACGGTGAGCCGCAGCGCCGTGCCGGAGCTGGGGTCTGCGCCGCGCGTCTCGGGCAGGTCGGCCACGGGTGACTCGGCAACCCGGCGCCGGCGCCACCAGCTGACCTGCAGGTGGTACATCACCTTGCGGGTGTAGGCCTCGGCGTTGCCGGTCTCCTCCAGGCGCCCCCACGCCCGGTGGGTCCGGGCCAGTGCGGTCTGGACGAGGTCCTCGGCCAGGTGCTGGTCGCCGGTGAGCAGGTAGCCCACGCGCAGCAGGGCCCGCGTCCGCCCCCGCACGAACGCCTCGAACTCGCCGTCGTCGCGGTCCTGTCCTGCCACGTGCCGTGCCCCCTTGTCCCGCGGTCGGTGTCACCCTCCCTGACGCGACCTGCACCCCGAAGGGTTGCAGGTCGCCGACGGTGGTCTGACCCGGGTGCCCACCCGGTGGTGCCCGGCACGCGTCGGAGGGCGTCCCCTCGCAGGGAACGCCCTCCGTGATCGACCGGGTCAGCCGCTGAACATCGCGGTGTTCTGCTGCTCGGCCTGGTTGTAGGAGCTGCCCGCCTGGGCCAGGGCCCGGCTGATGTGGTCGAGCGACTCGCGCACCCGCATCTGGGTGGCCCTCCACTCGGTGACCACGCCCTGGAACCGCTGCGACGCCGACCCCTGCCACGCGTCCTGCAGACCGGTGAGCCGGCTCATCATCGCCGCGACCTGCGCGTCGACCTCACCGGAGATCCGCCGGATGTCGCCCGACGCGGCAGCGATGCGCTCGGTGTCGACGCTGAACTGACTGCTCATGGTTGCCATCCCCCTGTCCAGCCGGGGCCCGGCTGGCCCGCGGCGTCCCTGCGAACCTAACCTGAGCGGCGGGACGCCCCGGGGTTATCCACATCCGGCCCGGGACGACGGGAGGAGCGCCGTGGCGATCTGGATCGACCCGCCGCGCTGGCCCGCGCACGGCCGCCTGTGGAGCCACCTCATCAGCGACACCTCCTACGGCGAGCTGCACGACTTCGCCGCGGCACACGGCATACCCCGCCGGGGGTTCGAGGGGGACCACTACGACGTGCCCGAGGAGCGGTATGCCGCGCTGGTCGCCGCCGGGGCCCGCCCGGTGGCGGGCACCGAGCTGGCGCGGCGGCTGCGCGACAGCGGGCTGCGCTTCCCCAAGCGCAAGGGGGAGTGGCCGCTGGCCCGCCACCACGACGTGATCACGACCCTCGACCTGCCACACCGGCTGGACGTCGTCGCCTCCCGGCTGCCGCCGCCGGAGGAGCAGACCGCGGCGGCCGCGGTGTTCGTCCTCGACGCGCTGGGCGACTTCCTGCTGGTCCACTCGGTCGTGCGCGACGCCTGGGGCGCTCCGGCCGGTGGGCGCGAGCCCGGCGAGAGCGTGCGCGCGGGCGCGGTGCGCGAGGTCCATGAGGAGAGCGGGCTGGTCATCGAGGAGCACGGCCTGCGGCACTGCGGCTACGAGCGGGTCACCATCGACGGGGACGCCAGCGCCCACCGCTGGCCGCACCGGCGCAACTACGTCGCCTGCTTCACCTACCGGCTCGACACGGTCCGCCCGGTCGTGATGCCCCGGCTCGACGACGTCGACGCCGCCGAGTGGGTGGACGAGCTGGAGCTGGAACGCCGCTGCGCCGGGGAGTTCTGGTGGCCGATGGTCGAGCGCCGGGACCTGTGGCCGTGAGCCGGCTCAGCGCAGGCGGGCGAGCTCGCGGCCGAGGTTGACCCGGGCGGCCGCCTCCCACTCGCGCAGCGCCGCGGTGGTGCGGTAGATGCGGTCCCGGTGCAGCAGCGGCTCGAGGATGGCGGCCCGCCCGGCGCGGTAGGCGTCCTCGTCGATGTGGGCGTACTCCTCGCGCACCTGCGCGCAGTACTCGTCGAAGCGCTCCTGGGGGGCCGACAGCACCCACAGGTCGGCGTCGTGGAACGCCGACCCGACGGGGTCGTCGCCGTCGAGGTCGTGACCCGCGGTCATCTCGACCAGGGTGGCCACCGTCCGCCGGTGGTCCTCGTCGAGACCCAGCTGCCGCAACGACTCCCGGGCCAGGTCGGCGCTCGCGGCCTCGTTGGCCCCGGGCAGCGCGCGCGGGTCGTAGACCGCGTCGTGGAACCACGCGGCGACCCGGCCGAGGGTGCCGCCGCGGTCGTCGACGGCGCCGGCGAGCTCGAGGTCCTCCAGCGCCCAGAACATCTCCACCAGGTGCGTGGTGGTGTGGTAGCGCCGGGCCGGCTCGGTCCAGCGCGCGAGCAGGCGCGACCCGACGGCGGTGACGGTGTCGTTGTGGGCGGCCGGTGCGAGGCTGCGGACGTCGAGGGTCCACCACGTGATGAGGGCAGGCACGGGCGCCAGTGTGTCAGGCGGCGAGCTCGTCCGGCAGGTCCAGCGCGTGCAGCACGGTGAGCGCCGAGACGGCGCGCGTGAGGATGACGTAGAGCCGGCGCAGGCCGGTGCGGGGGTCCGGCTCGGCGGCCGCGATCGCGGTGGGCTCCAGCACCACGACCCGGTCGAACTCCAGGCCCTTGGCCACCGTGGCCGGCACCAGGTCGACCTGGTGGTCGACGTCGCCGTGGTCGAAGCCCAGGACGCCGTGGTCGATCCCGTTGCGGGACAGGGCCTTCGAGGCCTCCTCCAGGTCCGCGTCGGGCACGATGACGCCGACCGACCCCGGCTCGAGGGACATCGCCGTGACCGTCTCGGCGAGCCGGTCCAGCAGCTCATGGGCGGCCACCCGGGTGATGTCCAGGCGGCCCGGGTTCTCACGGACCGACTTCGGGGCGCCCAGGCCGGGGGCCATCGACGGCAGCAGCTGTGCCGCGTAGTCGATGACGCTGGCCGGCACGCGGAACCCGCGGTCGAGGACCTCGACGTGGCCGCCCGGCTTGCCCAGGTGCGCCAGGGAGGCCTCCCACGAGTCGGTCGCCCACGGGGTCGTGCCCTGGGCGATGTCGCCGAGCACCGTGGCGGACCCGGTCGAGCAGCGACGGCCCACGGCGCGCAGCTGCATGGGGGACAGGTCCTGCGCCTCGTCGAGGACCACGTGCCCCAGGCTGCCGGTGCGCGAGAGGTGGTCGGCCAGCTCGTCGAGCAGCACGCAGTCGTGCACCGACCAGCGCGCAGAACCCTTGGTACGCGGCGGGTTCGGCCACACCAGCAGCTCGTGCTCTGCGGGGTCGAGCAGGTCCTCGGCGTGCCGGGACAGCGCTGCGGCGTCGGCCAGCAGCCCGAACAGCACCGCCTTCGGGTCGAGCGTCGGCCAGACCTGCGCGGCATACCGCTTGACCGCCGTGCTGCGGGCCACGGCGTCCTGGACCCGGTCGTCGGGGGAGTCGCCGGCGGCCTCCATGCGCAGCAGGACGGCGTGGGCGAGCCGCTGGGGCAGCATCTGCCGCGCCGCCTCGTAGCGCACCCCCCGGGTGCGCAGCTCGCCGATGATCTCCTCCACCTCGTATGCCGGGACGCGCCACTTGCGCGCGCCGCGCGGCACGACGAGGGCGTCCTGCGGGGTGCCCACGTGCGACCACACGGCACGTCGCAGCAGCTCGGCCATGCGCGGGTCGCCCTTGAGCACCGCGGTGTCCACCGGGTCGGCGCCGCGCACCGGCACCGAGGCCACGAGCTCCTCGATGGTGGCGTGGCGGACCTCGACCTCTCCGAGCGCCGGCAGGACCGCGCCGATGTGGTCGAGGAACGCGCGGTTGGGGCCGATGACCAGCACGCCGGTGCGGGCGAGCCGCTCGCGGAAGGCGTAGAGCAGCCAGGCGGCGCGGTGCAGGCCGACCGCGGTCTTGCCGGTGCCCGGCGCCCCCTGGACGCAGACGGTCGTGCCGACGTCGGCGCGGACGATCTCGTCCTGCTCGGGCTGGATGGTCGCGACGATGTCGCGCATCGGCCCCTCGCGCGGGCGCTCGATCTCGCTCGCCAGGATCTGGCTGCGCACCTCGTGCTCGGCCCGGTCGGTCAGGTGCTCGTCCTCGTAGGCAGTCAGCTGGCCGCGGTCGATGCCGAAGCGCCGGCGCAGGGTGACCCCCATCGGCGCGGTGCGCGATGCCCGGTAGAACGCCGTGGACACCTCGGCGCGCCAGTCGATGACGACGGGGTCGCCCTGCTCGTCGGCGACGTGCCGGCGGCCGATGTACCACCGTTCCATCCCGTTGCCGTCGCTGCTCGGGTCGGCCGAGGCATCCCGGTCGATCCGGCCGAAGAACAGGGTCGAGGTGGGGTCGTCGGCCAGGGAGGCCGCGCGCCGGTGCAGGGTGGCCGCGAGGAACTCGCTGGAGACGCGGTCGCCGCCGTGGGCCTCGAGGGAGAGCGTCTGCTCGCGCATCCGGGCGAGCTCGGCCCGGGCCCGGGCGAGGTGGTCACGTTCACGCTCGAGCTCGGGGGACACCGACATGACGACAGACGCCTTCCTCGGGCAGGTGCAGGGGGAGCCGTGCAGCCTAACCCGGGGAAGGCGTCCGCCGGTAGCCGTATGCCTGTCGCCACAGGCGGGCCGCGGACGGTGCCGGACGGGCCCGGCACCGTCCGTCCGGCTACTGGTTGCTGTCCGGCCGCACCGCGAGGGTGACGGGGACCTGCAGCTGCTTGCCGCCGCGGATGACGGTCAGCGTGACCTTCTCGCCGACGGTGCGCTCGCGGATCTGCGCCACGAGGGACTCGGCGCTGGAGACCGGGGTGCCGTTGACGGCGGTGATCGCGTCACCGGTCTTCAGCCCGGCGTCCGCCGCCGGGGTGCCGGAGACGACCTGGCCGATCTGGGCGGCCGACCGCCTGGCCGAGCCGTCGGTGACCGTGGCGTCGCGCGAGCTGACCCCCAGGTAGGCGTGCTGGGCCTTGCCCGTCTGGATCAGCTGGTCGGCGATGGCCTTGACCTCGTTGACCGGGATCGCGAAGCCGATGCCGATGTTGCCGCTCTGGCTGCCGGAGGAGGACCCCGAGACCGAGGCGATCGAGGAGTTGATCCCGACCAGCTGGCCGCCGGCGTTGACCAGGGCACCGCCGCTGTTGCCCGGGTTGATGGCCGCGCTGGTCTGGATCGCGTTGGTCACCACCGGCTCGCCGGTGGACCCGCCGAGCTGGTCGCCGCCGGAGGAGTCCTGGGTGGTCACCGGCCGGTTGAGGGCACTGACGATGCCCGTGGTGACGGTGCCGGCGAGGCCGAGCGGGTTGCCGACGGCCATGACCGGCTCGCCGACCGTGAGCCTGGTGGCGTCACCGAAGGCGATCGGCTTGAGGTCGCTGGGGGCGTTCTGCAGCTTGATCACGGCCAGGTCGGTGGCGGGGTCGGTGCCCACCACGCTGGCGGAGTAGCTGCGCTGGTCGTTGAGCGTCACCGTGATCTGGCTGCCCTGTCCCAGGCCGCTGACGACGTGGTTGTTCGTCACGACGTGGCCGGACTTGTCGATGATGACGCCGGAGCCCTTGGCGCTGCCCTGCTGGCTGTCGATCGAGATCGACACGACGCTCGGCACGACCACCCCGGACGTGGCGGCCCAGTCGGGGGCCGAGGGGTTGGCCTGCACGACCGGCGCCGACGGGGACGCGCCGAGGGAGCTGGTCGAGGTGGTGGCCGTGGTGGTGTCCGTGTGCGTCACGGCGTACGTCGTGCCACTGGCGAGGACTGCCGCGAGGACCGCCACCGAGACGAGCTCGACCAGGCGGCGCGGCCGCCGGTCCCGGTCGGCGCCGGCCTTGGTCCAGACCGGCGGGGGCGGGGTGGACGGGGTCTGCGGAGCCGCCGCCTGCGACGGCCCAGCGGTGTGCTCGCCGTACCAGAGGGGCTGCGTCGGCTGCGGCTCCGAGGTGGGGGGCACGGGTCCGTACGTCATGTCGGTCACTCCTTCGCGGGGCTTGATGGATCCAGTCAACCCCGGCGAGGTCAAGCCTTGCTGGACGCTTTCTGGGAGTTCGCTGTGGGCAGGTCGACGACGAAGGTGGCGCCGCCGCCGGGCGTCTGGGCGACCCCGACCTTGCCATGGTGGGCGTTGACGATGGCGGCCACGATGGCCAGGCCCAGGCCGTTGCCACCGCCGTGGCCGCGCATCCGTGAGGGGTCCGCCCGGTAGAACCGCTCGAACACGCGTCGCGCCGCGGCCGGGTCCACGCCCGGGCCGTGGTCGCGCACCTCGAGCAGCGCCCGGCCGGGCACGCGCGAACCCACGGCCACCTCCAGCGGGGTGCCGGGCGGGGTGTGGTTGATGGCGTTGCCGACGAGGTTGGTCAGCACCTGGCGCAGCCGGGCCTCGTCGCCCTCGACGGTCGTGGGGTGCAGCTCGCCGTTGAGGCCGTGCAAGGTGATCGCCCGGCTCGGGTCCAGCGCCTTGGCGTCCTGCACGGCGTCGGCGGCCAGCACGGTCAGGTCGACCGGGGCGAAGGCGATCGGGCGCTGGTCGTCCAGGCGCGCCAGCAGCAGGAGGTCGTCGACGAGCACACCCATCCGCTTGGCCTCGTCCTCGATCCGGCGTATCGCGGACGCGACGTCCTCGGGCTCGGTGACCGCGCCCTGGCGGAACAGCTCGGCGTAGCCACGCACGGCCGCCAGCGGGGTGCGCAGCTCGTGCGAGGCGTCGGCGACGAACTGGCGCATCCGCTCCTCGGAGGCCTCCCGCACCGCGAAGCTCTGCTCGATCTGGGCGAGCATCGCGTTGAGCGACCGGGACAGGCTGCTCACCTCGTCCTTGGTCGTCCGTTCGGGGATGCGTCGCGTCAGGTCCCCGCCGGCGATCGCCGCAGCCGTGTCCTCGATCTGGGTCAGCGGGCGGAACGCCCGGCGCACCGCGAACCAGCCGATGAGCGCACAGGCCAGCATGACGCCCAGGCCGATGACGAGCAGCGACTCCTTCATGTCCGTGAGCGAGGCGTCGACGTCGAACAGCGGCACCGCGATGGCGTAGATGACCGCCTCGCCCTCGTTGGTGATGCCCGCGCCGGCGACCATGCGCCAGCGGCCGTCCCCGTCGGCGGAGGGGACGGTGAACGGCTCGTGGGTGCGGACCCTGCTGTCGGCCAGCGTCAGGTGCGGCACGAGCGGATGCTGCTTGGCCTCTGCCGTGGACGGCGGTCCGGAGATGACCGTCCCGTCGGTGGGGAAGATGAACCGCGTGGCGTAGTTGGTGGGGATGCCCCGGCGGCTGTCAAGGGTGCGTGCCACCTGGCTGATCGTGGGGCCCGCCGCCGTGCGCAGGTCGGCGTCGACGGCCGTCATCAGGGACCGGCGCATGAGGAACAGCGCCGTGACCCCCGTCAGGGTCAGGGAGACGAACAGCAGGATGAGCACCACCGCGACGAGGCGCACGCGCAGCGGCAGGGCCTCGAACGGCTTGGCGAGCCGCTCCGCCGGCCGGCGGTTCCCACGCACCGGCTCACCCGTCATACGGCCTCGGGCGGCAGCCGCAGCACGTAACCGACACCCCGCTTGGTGTGGATCAGCGCGGGGTCGTCGGCGTCGACCTTGCGCCGCAGGTAGGAGATGTAGGACTCGACGATCCCGGACTCGCCGCGGAAGTCGTAGTCCCAGACGTGGTCGAGGATCTGGGCCTTGGACAGCACCCGGTTGGGGTTGAGCATGAGGTAGCGCAGGAGCTTGAACTCGGTCGGCGAGACGTCGATGACGCGGGTGCCCCGGCGCACCTCGTGCGAGTCCTCGTCGAGCTCGAGGTCGTGGAAGCGCAGCGTGGCGTCCTCGGCCACCTCGCCGCGGGTGCGGCGCAGCACGGCGCGGATCCGCGCGACGACCTCCTCGAGGCTGAACGGCTTGGTGACGTAGTCGTCCCCGCCGACGGTCAGCCCCTTGACCTTGTCGTCCAGGGAGTCGCGCGCGGTGACGAACACGATCGGCAGCAGCCGGCCGGAGTCGCGGAGCTTGCGGGTGACGGTGAAGCCGTCCATGTCGGGCAGCATCACGTCGAGCACGACGAGGTCGGGGGAGTGCTCGCTGGCCTGGCGGATCGCCGTGGCGCCGTCGCCGGCCACGTGGACCTCGAAGCCGGCGAAGCGCAGCGACGTGGCCAGCAGCTCGCGGATGTTGGGCTCGTCCTCGACGACGAGCAGGCGCGCCTCAGGTGTCGTGGTCGTCACGAGCACGAGTGTGTCCGTCAAGCCTGAGAGTTTGCTGGGAGGTTCCTGCGTCAGGATGACGGGCGGGCTGTGGCCAGCGCGGACCAGTCGGCGTCCAGGAGGTCGCCCGGGCCGTCGACCACCAGCACCGCTCCCGCCTCGGTGAGCTCGTCGACCCCGAAGCCTCCCGTCCGGACCGCCACGCACGGGGCGCCGATCCGGGCCGCGGCCTCGACGTCGTAGGGGGAGTCGCCGACCGTGATGGCGTGGGTGCCGCCCGCCTGGCGCAGGGCGACCTGCAGGATGTCCGCCGCCGGCTTGGACTCCTGCGCGTCCTCGGCGGTGGTCACGGCGTCGAGCAGGTCCTCCGCCTCCAGCAGCGACACGGCCTGACGGGTGTGGTCCGGCTTGCCCGAGGAGGCGAGGGCGACCCGGAAGCCCTTCTCCTTGAGCCGGGCGATGAGGTCGTGCGCCTGGGGCAGCGGTGCGATCTCGGCGCGCATCGGCTCGTACTCCCGCTCCCACGCCTGCCGCAGCTCGTCCCCGAGCCGCTGCTCGACCTCGTCACCGGCGACCTCGGCGACCAGCCGGTCCCCGCCCATCCCGATGGCCCGGTGCACGTGCCAGAGCGGCACGTCCACACCGCACGACCGGAAGGCGCGGTGCCACGCAACGGCGTGGTGGTAGGTCGTGTCCATCAACGTGCCGTCGACGTCGAGGAGCACGGTGTCCGCACGGGGAGCCTCAGCCATGGACCCACCCTGACAGCGGCGGCGCGGTCCCGCGACCGCTCAGGCGGGGTCGCCCTCCGCGAGGACGTCGTCGGCGTCGACGATCCGGTAGGCGTAGCCCTGCTCGGCCAGGAACCGTTGCCGGTGGGCGGCGAAGTCGGCGTCCACGGTGTCGCGGGAGACCACGGTGTAGAAGTGCGCGGTGCGCCCGTCGCCCTTGGGGCGCAGGACCCGGCCGAGGCGCTGGGCCTCCTCCTGCCGGGAGCCGAACGTGCCGGAGACCTGGATGGCGATGCTGGCCTCGGGCAGGTCGATGGAGAAGTTGGCGACCTTGGAGACCACGAGCAGGCCGATCTCGCCGGTGCGGAACTGCTGGAACAGCTTCTGGCGCACCGTCACCGACGTCTCCCCGGTGATCACCGGGGCGTCGAGCCGCTCGGCCAGGGACTCGAGCTGGTCGAGGTACTGGCCGATGACCAGCGTGGGCTCGCCGCGGTGCTTCTCCACGAGGGAGGCGACGACGCGGTCCTTGGTGGTGGAGCAGGACGCGAGCCGGTAGCGCTCCTCGGCCTCGGCCATGGCGTAGGCCATCCGCTCGCCGTCGGGCAGGGTGACCCGCACCTCGACGCAGTCGGCGGGGGCGATGTAGCCCTGTGCCTCGATGTCCTTCCATGGCGCGTCGAAGCGCTTGGGCCCGATCAGGCTGAACACGTCGGCCTCACGGCCGTCCTCGCGCACGAGGGTGGCGGTGAGCCCGAGCCGGCGCCGGGCCTGCAGGTCGGCGGTCATCCGGAAGATCGGGGCGGGCAGCAGGTGGACCTCGTCGTAGACGATGAGGCCCCAGTCGCGGGCGTCGAGCAGGTCCAGGTGCGGGTAGACGCCCTTCCGCCGGGTCGTCAGCACCTGGTAGGTCGCGATGGTGACCGGGCGGATCTCCTTGCGGGCGCCGGAGTACTCCCCGATCTCGTCCTCGGTGAGGCTGGTGCGCCGCACGAGCTCGTCGCGCCACTGGCGCGCCGAGACCGTGTTGGTCACCAGGATCAGCGTCGTGGCCTTGGCCTGCGCCATCGCGCCCGCGCCGACGAGGGTCTTGCCTGCGCCGCACGGCAGCACCACGACGCCGGACCCGCCGTGCCAGAAGCCGTTGACCGCCTGCTCCTGGTAGGGCCGCAGTGCCCACCCGTCCTCGGCCAGGGCGATCGGGTGGGCCTCCCCGTCGACGTAGCCGGCGATGTCCTCGGCCGGCCAGCCCACCTTGAGCAGCTGCTGCTTGAGGTGCCCCCGCTCGGAGGGGTGCACGACCACCGACGCGTCGTCGAGGCGCTCACCCAGCAGGGGCTGGATCTTCTTGTGCCGCAGCACCTCCTCCAGCACCGGGCGGTCGGTGCTGTGCAGGACCAGGCGCTCGCCGTCCTTCTCCAGGCGCAGCCGGCCGTAGCGGTCCATCGTGTCGGCGACGTCCACGAGCAGGGCGTGCGGCACGGCATACCGGCTGTGCGTGATCAGCGCGTTGACCACCTGCTCGGCGTCGTGGCCGGCGGCGCGGGCGTTCCACAGACCCAGCGGCGTCAGCCGGTAGGTGTGGACGTGCTCGGGGGCGCGCTCGAGCTCGGCGAACGGGGCGATCGCCCGGCGCGCCTCCTCGGCGCGCGGGTGGTCGACCTCGAGCAGCAGGGTCTTGTCGCTCTGGACGATCAGGGGGCCGTCGGGCACGCGTCCTCCTCACTCACGGGTGGTGGGGCCGGCGCAGCGCCGGACACGGGGTCAACGCCGTCGGGAGGCCGGGGCTTCCCGACTGGACAAGCTGACCGAGCGGTACCGGGCGGGCAGCTGACGGTCGGTCAACCCGGGCGACGTCAGTAGGTGCCGTTGTAGCTGTTCCCACCGGAGCTGTTGACCGCGATCACGGCGATGACGATGCCGAGGAGGATGAGCACCGCCCAGTTGGCGGCGTAGACGATCCAGCCGATGCGGGCCAGGCGCCGGGACTTCTCGGGGTCTGCGGTGTGCGAGGACAGGCTGATGATGCCGAGGATCAGGCTGGGCACGCCGACCGTGAACACGGTGCCGAACATGGTCAGCGCCGAGATGACCGTGAGCACCACGGCGGAGACGTTGGTGCCGGTGCCGCGGGCATAGGGGTTCTGGTAGTAGCCCGGTGTGCCCGGCGGCTGCTGGCCGTGCTGGCCCCAGTACGGCTGCTGGCCGTAGGGAGCCTGCTGCTGGCCGTAGGGCTGCTGGCCGTACTGCTGGGCGAAGGGCTGCTGGGGCGGGTAGGGGGTGGGCTGGCCCGGCTGCGGGGGCGCGTAGGGCGACTGACCCGGCTGCTGCCCATAGGGGTATGCCGTGCCCTGGCTCGGGGGTGCCGGCGGGGCCGCGGGGGGAGGGGTGGGCGCGGCCGGCCCCTCGGGGGCCACTGGCTGCGCGGCCGGGGTGCCGCTGCCCGGCTCGGACGAGCCGGCGGAGGGCGGCTCCTGGGACATGGGAGCAGTCGGGTCGGCCCAGAGCGGGGCGGTGGGGTCCGACGGGTTCTCGTCGTCGCGCGGCGTGGTGGAGTCGCTCATGAGTCCTCGTGCCTTTCACGGTGGCCCTCCCACGGGCCTAGGCTGCTCAACCTACCAACCGTGGACCCTGGACCGGAGGTGCTCGTGCGACGACCGCAGCGGGAGACGGTGGACGGCCTGCCCGGCCGGGTCACCATCTACGAGGTCGGCCCGCGCGACGGGCTGCAGAACGAGAAGGCCGTGGTGCCGGTCGAGGTCAAGGCCGAGTTCGTCCGGCGCCTCCTGGCCGCGGGGCTGACCACGGTCGAGACGACCTCGTTCGTCCCGCCGACGTGGGTGCCGCAACTGGCCGACGCCGAGGAGCTGCTCGGCCTGCTCGGCGCCGACGGCAGGGGCCGGACACGCCCGGTGCTGGTGCCCAACGAGCGTGGGCTGGACCGCGCGCTGGCCCTCGGCGTCGAGGCGGTGGCCATCTTCGGCAGCGCCACGGAGACCTTTGCGCGCAAGAACCTCAACCGGACGGTGGCGGAGTCGGTCACGATGTTCGCCCCGGTGGTCGAGCGGGCCCGGACCGAGGGGGCGTGGGTGCGCGCCTACGTCTCGATGTGCTTCGGCGACCCGTGGGAGGGCGAGGTGCCGATCGCCCAGGTGGTCGACGTGGCCCAGCGCCTGATGGACCTCGGGTGCGACCAGCTCAGCCTCGGCGACACCATCGGGGTCGGCACCACGGGGCACGTCCAGCGGCTGCTGGACGCGCTGGACGCCAAGGGGGTCGGCGCCGACCGCATCGGCGTGCACTTCCACGACACCTACGGCCAGGCGCTGGCCAACACCATCGCCGCGCTGCGCCATGGCGTGACCGTGGTCGACGCCTCCACCGGCGGCCTGGGCGGCTGCCCCTACGCCAAGAGCGCCACCGGCAACCTCTCCACCGAGGACCTGGTGTGGGCCCTGGACGGCCTCGGCATCGAGACAGGGGTCGACCTCGAGGCCCTGGTGTCGACGAGCACGTGGATGGCCGGGCAGCTCGGCCGTCCCTCGCCGTCCCGGGTCGTCAAGGCCCTGGCCGGCTCGGACTGAGGTGCGACTGACGCTCTGGTGACCACACGGCAAGGGGCGGGCACCTCTCGGTGCCCGCCCCTCGGCATACCTGCCGGTGCCCCGGTGTCAGGACAGGTTGACCGCCGTGTCGTCGAGGACGAACGAGGTCTGCAGCGAGGAGTCCTCGGTGCCGGTGAAGCTGATGCTCACCGTCTGGCCCGCGAACGAGGAGACGTCGTAGGACTTCAGGACGTAGCCGCTGCCGGCGTTGAGGTTGGACAGCGTGCTGAGGGTGGTGGACCCGGCCTTGACGGTCAGCGTGTCGTAGGCCGTGGTGGTGGTCGTCTCAGCCGTGTCGATGTGGACGTAGAACGACAGCGTGGCGTGGCAGCCGGAGGGGATGGTCACCGACTGGGAGACCGTGTCGGTGTGGCTGCTGCCGTAGCCGTCCAGCCAGGCGTCCCACGTGCCGCTGTGCGTGGGCTCGCTGGCGCCGTTCTGGCCGATGACGCCGGAGGAGGCCGACCACACCGTGTTGCCGGACTCGAAGCCGGGGTTGCCGAGCTTCTGGCCGGAGCAGCCGCCGCTGGTGGAGCTGATCGTCCAGCTGAAGCTGGCGGTGCCCTTGGCGCCGGTGGTGTCCGTGGCGGTGACCACGGTGCTGTAGGTCGCCGCGGTCGTCGGCGTGCCCGAGATCAGGCCGGTGGAGCTGTTGATCGACAGGCCGGCCGGCAGCCCGCTCGCGCTGTAGGTCAGCGTCTGGCCGGAGGCCGAGTCGGTCGCGGTGATCTGCAGGCTCGTGGCGGTGCCCACGGTGCCGGTCTGGTTGCCGGGGTTGGTCACCGTGACGGTGTTGCCGGTGCTGCCGCCGACCGTGGCGTGGGTGATGTCGCAGCGGTTGGTGTCGTTGGACCAGGTGCTCTGCATGGCATAGGAGCCGTTGCCCATGCTCACGTTGGCCGAGGCGCCCTGACCGCTGGAGATCCACGCGCACTCGTCGGCGTTCTCCTGGCCGTTGTAGCTGCTGCCGGTGACCTGGTTGGTCCAGCCGCCGGCCGGGTTCTGGTCGGAGATCGTCTCGGCGTACTCGTGGCCCTCGACCATGGTGTAGCCGTCGAGCGTGCCGGCCGAGCCGGAGTTCACGAAGTTCTGGCCGCAGCTGGTGCCCTGGTCCATGACGTAGGGCATGTTGGTGAAGGCGATGTCGCCGTAGGAGGAGGAGACGCCCACGTCGCCGTTCCAGTCGTGCCAGGCGCAGAAGCCACCGGTCTTGTAGTTGTCCGGGTTGAGGCCCTTGGCCGAGAGGATCACGTACTGCGTGTAGCGGTTCGAGGAGGCGGAGGTGTTGCCGAAGTGTCCGGCCGCCTTGACCGCCTCGGTGCCGAGCTGGGCACCGGTCGCGGCGCTGGGCTCGGAGGCGCTGTTGTCGTACCAGACCCCCGCGAGGTTGCCGCCGGTCGGGTAGCCCACGTGCGGGGCGCCGGACGGGCAGGTGGTGGAGCCGGTGGTGACCAGTGGCCCGTCGCAGTACTGCGTCATGACCCCGGACCAGCCCTCACCGCCTGTGCCCAGGCCCTTGAACAGGTTCTGCAGCCTGGGGGCACCGCCGGCGGTGTCGCTGGAGAACGTCAGGTTGCCGCTGCTGTCGGTGCCCTGCGTGCCCCACTGGGTCCCCCAGAAGACGAGGTAGACCTTGGGGGTGCCGCTGGTGACGCCGATGCCGTCGACGCCGCCGCCGTAGGCGAGGGTCTGCTGGCCGGTCGCTGCCGTCGCGTTCTGCGACGCGTGCTGCTGGGCCCAGGTGTTCATCTTCTGCTGCTGCTCGACGGTGGGGGTCACACCGTGGCGGTAGCTGTGGCCGGCCGCCGGGGAGTAGGGGTTGGACGGGGTCCCGTCCGGAGCGGCGAAAGCCGGGGAGGCGGCCAGGCCCGCGGCGATGCTGAGGGCGAGGCCGGTCAGGCCGGCCAGCGCACTGGTCCGCCCTGATCTGAGAGACAGCGACATCGGAGTTCCTCTCGCGGAAGTGGTGCAAGGATCCGTAGTCACCACCGGTTGGTGGTGGCAGCGAGCGGAAACGTATTGACGGAGGTGCATGGCCCTCCCCCCGTGAAGGTTCCGGATTCGTATGCCGTGTCCATGGATTCGGCAGGCAAGGCGACCCTTCCCTGCCGGGCCGGGTCGGGCCCCCGACGGGCCCCCGGGCACTACGGTGGGCGCCATGCCGGACCCCAGCCTTCACCTGC
This sequence comes from Oryzihumus sp., assembly GCF_036391795.1. GTDB lineage: Bacteria > Actinomycetota > Actinomycetes > Actinomycetales > Dermatophilaceae > Oryzihumus. The sequence continues at coordinate 3,053 of NZ_DASVZH010000155.1, read as the reverse complement.
ACCTGCACCGGATGGTCGCGCTGGGCCTGAACACCTACGAAGCCAAGGCCTACCTGGCGCTGGTGCTGCGGGAGAGCTGGGCCGCGACCGATCTGGCCAACCACGCCGGGATCCCCCGGCAGCGCATCTACGACGTGCTCTCGCGCCTGATGCAGCGTGGGCTGGCCCGCGACCGCCCCGGCCGGGTCACCCGCTACAGCGCCACCGACCCCGACACCGCCATCCAGCGGCTCATCGCGGTGCAGCGCCAAGAGCTCGACGAGCTCAGCACCCGTTCCCAGGACCTCGCGCTGACGCTGCGCCGGGCGTGGGAGCGAGGCCAGGGGGAGGGGGAGGCCCCGGTCCGCGCGGAGGTGCTGCGGGAGGCCGCGCTGGCCGGCGTGCGCAGCCGCGAGCTGGTCGACTCGGCCCGGGCGGAGCTGTGCGTCCTCGTCCCGGCGCAGGAGGGCTGGCTGCTGCCGGACCCGGACGGTGTCACCCGCCTGCACGAGGACGGGGGGCTGGTACGCCTGCTGGTCCAGGGCCCGGTCGAGCACCTGGGCGCGCTGCGCGACGCCGGCGCCGAGGTGCGCGGCACCGACCACGCTGCGATGGGCCTGGTCCTGGCCGACCGTCGGACCGTGCTGGTGCGCCTCGCCTCCGCAGGCGGGGCCACGGACCTGGTGGTCGAGCACGAGGCCCTGGCGGCGAGCCTGCAGGTCACCTTCGAGGAGGCCTGGGAGCGCGCCGCCCGGCAGGGGTGACAGCCGCCTTGGCGCAGGACCGTGCCGCGGGAGGCGATGGACGCCCGCCTCTGAGCGGCACCACCCTTTGCACCGAGGGGGTTCAGGCGGAGGCGGCGCCGGTGACCCGGTGGATGGAGAAGGCCCGCTCGACGTTGGAGCCCTCGACCGTGCCGTAGGCCCGGCCGCCCTCGATGCGCCTGGGGTAGAACAGGATCCGCGTGGCGCGCCCCTCGGCGTCGGCGTAGCCGATCCACACGCCGTCGCGCTCGGCGGCCGCCTCACGCAGCAGGGCCAGGGTCACCGTCGGGTCTGTGGACGGCAGCGGGCCGCGTCCGGGCTGCTGGTCCTGGCGTGCCCGCTCGAAGTCCGCCGACTCCTCGCCGGCCCGCAGCGCGGAGACGAGGGCCTCGGCGAGCTCCTCATCGACCTGTTGCACGGCCGTGGGTGTGGCCGGCTGGCGTCGCGCCGGGGTGCGGTGGTGGGAGGTGGGCGGGACCACGACGCCGCCGTCCATCGCCTCGGCGACGGGGGCGAACCCGCTGTCCCGCAACATCTCCAGGACCGTGACCGAGTCGACCGGGGAGACCAGGACGGTGGGCGCGATCCGGCGCAGCTGCAGCGGGGCCAGGGCGCGCTCGGCGACCATGGTGTCGAGCACCGCCTCGTCGTCGCTGCGCACGTAGGTCGACGCCGAGCCCACCCGGGTCTGCCCGTGCCGGCGCGCCACGTCGCCGACGAGGTAGGCCAGGGGCTGGGGGACCGGCGTGGTGCTCGAGTCCTGGAGCATCGAGAGCACCTGGGCGCTGGTCCAGCCCGAGTCCAGGGCCCGGCGCACGCTGGCGGCGGAGAAACGGTGCACGGTGGCGCCGCCCCGGGACTCCACGTCGGCGACCAACCGCATGAACTGCGCCAGCCGCCCCTCGAGCCGGCCCGGCGCGACGGCGGTCAGGTCGGCCTGCAGCAGCACGTGCTCGACAGGGGCCGGCAGGTCCCCGGCCATGGCGGCGGCAGCGGTGTCCTCGTCCCCGGCGACCAGGGCTCGACCGGCCGCGCCGAGCGCGCCCCGGCCGGTCACCCCGAGCCACTCGGCCTCGCGCAGCACCGCCGCGACCACGGCGTCCACGTTGGCGGGGGTGCGCAGCGGCCGCCGCCAGCCGATCCGGGCGCTGAGGCTGGCCCGGTCCGGGGCCTCGCCGACCGGCAGCGCGGCCAGCTCACGCAGGACGTCCCAGCGCAGCTGGCGGCACATCGGCCAGAGCACGTCCGAGCTCAGGGCGTTGACGGTGCCCCCACCGGGGGCCTGGCCGCCGACCAGGTGCGGCGCCCGGCCCGTCGCCAGCCACGCGGTGGCCAGCTGCACCCACCGCTCGGCGGAGGGGCGCTGCTGCCACTCGTCGTAGGCGGGAGTCGGGGCCCAAACCGGTTCCAGGGCACCGTCGTCGGCCACCAGGCCCGCGGCGAAGGCAGCCTCCACGAGGAAGGCCGCACGGTCGGCATCGACGTCGAGGATGCTTCCGACCCGGCGCAGGTCGCGCACCGACAGGCCGCCGGCCCGCAGCACCCGCGGCGGGCGCGGGCCCCAGTCGGCGGCGAGCTCGTCGACGAGGCCGAGCAGGTCCGAGGCTTGGCCCCCCGCCGCGGCGTCGACCGAGGCGGCGGTGTGGGTGGTGGTCGTGAGGGGAGCCGGCTCGAGAGCGAGGTCACGGTGCAGGCGGCCGCCGCGCAGGTGCAGGGCCACCTCCCGGGGCAGGCAGACCTGGTCGCTCGTCAGCGGGGTCAGCAGGTGGTGGGTCAGCAGCCACCCCCCGGCGAAGGACATCGGACCGGCGGGGCTGAGCACGCCGATGGGCGGACCCCAGGCGAGCCGGTCCAGCACGGCCCGCGCGTCCGGCGGGGCCTCCGCCAGGGTGCGGTCCAGCGCCTCGGGGGTGGCCAGCTCCTCGGGCAGCGCGCCGCGCTGGTCGGCCATCGAGGGGCCGAGCCCGGCGGGATAGGGGCCCATCACGTCGGTGACCGTGCGGACCACGTGCCAGCCGTCCACGCCACGCCAGACCAGGGCCCGCTCCCAGAGCGGCTCGACGTGCCGTAGCAGCACCCGCGGGCCGAGCCCCAGCAGCGAGGCAACAAGGTCCATGTCGACCGGGTCCCCGGCGACGACGAGCGCCTCGAGCACCTGCAGCCCGCCGCGGTCGAGGCCGTCGAGAGCCCGCTGCACCGAGGCCCGGGTCGAGGCCCGGGCGGCCAGCGAGGTCAGGTCGGCCGGGGCCGGCCGGGCCAGGTCGGGGCGCCGGGAGATCAGGGTCCGCAGCTGGGCGTCGGAGCGGCCGC